>PHEO01000302.1 GCA_002841195.1 Alphaproteobacteria bacterium HGW-Alphaproteobacteria-11 | reverse complement strand
CGCGCTCCTGGGCGCCAGTGCAGCGCGATCTCGCCGCCGCCGGATACCGCGTCGTTGCGCCCAATATGCGCGGCTATTGGCCGAGCGGCGCGGCGGAGGACGGTGACTACAGCGTGCCGACGCTCGGCGCCGACATATTGTCGCTGATCGAGGCGCTCGGCGAAGAGGAGGCCGTCATTGTCGGCCACGACTGGGGCGCGGCCGCGGTCTACACGGCGGCGACGGCCGACCCGGCGAAGGTCCGCGCGCTTGTCGCGCTGTCCATTCCCCATCCGCTGGCGATTGCCGGCGATCCGGGCGTGCTGCTCGGCGCGCCGCATTTCATTTACTACCAGTTGCCGTTCGTTCGCTGGTGGGTGTCGCGCAACGACTTCGCCCATATCGACCGCATCTATGAAACATGGTCGCCGACACTCGACGTTTCGAGCATCGATCTCTCCGACATCAAGGCTTCGCTTGCCGAAGGCGGCGTCGACGGACCGCTCGGCTACTACTGGTCGTTTTTCGGCGGCGATACCGAAGGCGCGGTGCGGGCGACGCCGGAGAGCACGATTGCCGTGCCGAGCCTCGTCATCGCCGGCGATGCCGACGGCGCCATCGCCGTCGAACGTTTTGCGGTGGCCGCGCCGGCCTTCACCGGCCCCTACGGCTATGTCGAACTCGCCGGTATCGGCCATTTCCCGCAGATCGAGGCGCCGGATGCGGTCAGCGCCGCGATCCTGGACTTTCTGAAGTCGCCAACGACCGCGCCGTGAGGAAGACTGAACGGATTTGAACGGCCAGACGTGCGCGACCGCACAGGCATCGACGGCCGTTTCGCGCCATAGTCCCGGTTGCGAAATCGCCCTGGAGGAGAAACGACCATGCCTTTGACCGCCAACCTCAAGAACCGGCTCGAAATTCCCGTTATCGGCTCTCCGCTCTTCATCGTCTCCGGCCCGGAGCTGGTGATCGCGCAGTGCAAGGCGGGCATCGTCGGTTCGTTCCCGGCGCTCAATGCGCGGCCGGCGCATGTGCTGGAAGAATGGATCACGCGGATCAAGGGCGAACTCGGCGAATATCAGGCCAAGCACCCCGAAAAGAAGGTCGCACCCTTCGCCGTCAACCAGATCTGTCATGCCTCCAACGACCGTCTGATGCATGACGTCGAAATCTGCACCAAGCTCGAAGTGCCCGTCATCATCACCAGCCTGCGCCCGCCGGAAGAAATCGTCACCGCCGCGCATTCCTATGGCGGCGTCGTTTTCCACGACGTCATCAACGTCAAGCATGCGAAGAAGGCCGCCGAGCAGGGCGTCGACGGGCTGATCCTCGTTTGTGCCGGCGCGGGCGGCCATGCCGGCACACTGTCGCCTTTCGCGCTGGTGCGCGAAGTGAAGCAGTGGTTCAAGGGCACGGTCATTCTGTCCGGCGCGCTTTCGGATGGCTGGGGCATCGCCGGTGCGCTGGCCATGGGTGCCGACCTTGCCTATCTCGGCACGCGCTTCGTCGCCACGGAAGAGGCGAATGCCGATCCATCGTACAAGGAACATCTGGTCAAATACGCCGCCGACGACATCGTCTACACCAATCTCTTCACCGGCGTTCACGGCAACTATCTGGCGCCGTCGGTCGCCGCCGCCGGCCTCGACCCCCACAACCTGCCGGAAGCCGACAAGTCGAAAATGAATTTCGGCTCCGGCGGCAACATGAAACAGAAGGCCTGGAAAGACATCTGGGGTTCGGGCCAGGGCATCGGCCAGATCGTCGATGCGCCGCCCGTCGCCGAACTTGTCGACCGGCTGAAGCGCGAATATGTGCAGGCGTGCCGCGAGTTCGCCGAGCGGATGCCGGCGGAAGCGCTGACCGCCTCGAAGGCCGCGGCCGAATAGTCACTGCGGCACAACGACTCAACGCGACGGCGGCGGGAGAAATCCCGCCGCCGTTTTCGTTCAGAGGACATAGAGCGTGGCCGTTTCGTGCAGGAAGCCGAGGAGGTAGATACCGAGTGCGGTGGCGGCGACGGCGGTGAACATGCGTTCGATGCGGTTGGTAAAGGTCATTGGATCGTTCCTTCCGTGAGGCTGGTGAGGGAGAGGGTTTCGTCATCGGGGTTGAGATCGCCGGCGCCCAGGCAGCCAAGCGCGGCGAGGCTCCGGCGGACGGCGATGTCGAGCGGGGTGTGCGGTACGGTGCCGAGAAAGGCGGCGAGTTTCGTGTCGTCGTGCCGCACCGGCTTTTTCCAGAGGTAGCGCATCTCGCGCATCTCGCGGAATGTCTCGACGAAGGGCGACAGCAGCGTCAGCGCGAACCACGGAAGCTTCCGGACCGGCGCATCGGGCTGCCGCGCGGCGGCGCGGATGG
>PHEO01000082.1 GCA_002841195.1 Alphaproteobacteria bacterium HGW-Alphaproteobacteria-11 | reverse complement strand
AGCACTCTCTTCGTCCAGGGCGCCCAGACATGCGGCAGATCGACGATCACGCAAGGCACGCCGTCGCGCACGATGTCGAGCACGCTCTCGCAACTGTCGCCATCCATCTCGAAGTCACGATCGAGAACGGCCGGCGCCGTGAAGAGGCTCAAGCGGTCGGTACATTTGACGAGCAGACGGTCGAGCAGCACGTCGTCGAGCCGTTCCGGCGCCATGAGCGCGTCGGCGATGCCCTGGGCGGGATCCTGATTGAAATCGAGGCCGGCGGTGCCGAAGGGAAGATCGAGATCGGTGATCACGACATCTTCGTCCATGCCGCTTGAGATGCACCAGCCGATGTTGTGCGCAATCGTGCTGGAGCCGGTGCCGCCCTTGGCGCCGATGAAAGCAATCGTGCGGCCGATCGGAGGCGCGTCGGGATCAATGTAAAGGCGCGAGATCGCCTCGATGACGCCCATCGGATGCAACGGCGCGACCAGATACTCGTTGACGCCCTGGCGGATCATCTCGCGATAGAGCGAGACATCGTTCATGTGGCCGATGACGACGACCTTGGTTCCTGCGTCGCAGACTTCGGCAAGCGCGCCGAGCTGGGCGAAGAGTTCCGGACCGGCGGCGCGCGCCTCGACCATGATGAGGTTCGGCGTCGGCGACTGCTGGTAGTGCTCCACGGCGGCGGGAATGCCGCCCATGTGAACCGTCAGATGCGCCTTGGCGAGGCGGCGATCCTCGCCGGCGCGCTGAATGGCGCTACCCGACGAAGGCTGCTCGCAGAAGGCATGGATCGTGATGCGCGGCACCGGCTTCATTACATGTGTGCCGTCATTTTCGGCGGCGACATGCGCGATCGACGGCTGGGGCGCGGGCCGCGGCTCCGCGTCGACCATCGGCGGCGCCTCGTCGACGATTTCCTTGTGTGCGACGTTGCTCATTGGCTTACCCTGCTTACAGCGCCCGAGTCCTGATCGGTTCTGGCGGTCGCCGTCGGTTCACCCTCGCGATATTTTTCGAGGACCGTGTTGCGGCGGCTCGCATCCGCCGGCGTCATGCCGCGGGGCTTCAGGAGATCGGCGGGATCGGCGATCATCGCCGCGAGATTATTTTGCGTCGCACAGCCAAAGTTCGGCGGCGGGACGTTCTTGTAGTCGGTCGCGAGGCTTGCCGACCAGTCCCCGCAGGTGCTGGCCTTCGCCACGTAGCGCTTGTAGGACAGGATCAGCGGCGCCGCACCGGAGGCCGAGGCGCTGTAGGGCGTGTAGGCAAGCGCATCGCCGGATACGCCGTGCTCGGCCAGCGCATCGCGCACGTCGCTCAGCACGCCCGTTGCCGTCGTCGCATTCGTCGATCCCGACGGCGTGGAGACTGTCAGAGAGCCATGTCCGCGCTCGCGGTAGCTCGCGGCAAAGCCGGCGATTGCACGGCGGTTTTCCGCCGTAAGGCCGGGCTGGCCCGGCGGCACATCGATGTTGAGCGTTGCGACATCGGGTTGCACCGAAATCGGATGAACGCGGGCGGCATCGAACTGGGCGTCGTCGGCACCATTGAAGCCGCACCCGGCGAGACCCAGCGCGAGCGCGAGCAGATAGCCGGTTGCGCGGGGCTTGTTCGTTTTCATTGTCATGTTCCTCTACGACCCCCTCATCAATCCACGACGAACCCGACAGGGCCCTGCAGCGACTTGTCCGACGGCGCCGCGCCGCTGGCGCCATAGGTCGCGTTGAGGCGTCCCATCAGGATCGTGTCGAGGTCGCTTGCCGGCGCGAAGCCGTCGGTCGGCAGCACCAGATTGTTGCGGGAAGTCGGATCGACCAGATAGGGCGTCACGATGACGACCAGTTCGGTTTCGTTCTTCTGGTAGTCGCGGCTGCGGAAGAGCTGGCCGAGCACCGGCATATCCTTGGCGCCGGGGACACCGTCGATGTTCTGCCGCGTCGAATCGGAGAGAAGTCCCGCCATCACAAGCGAACCGCCACTCGGCAGTTCGAGTGTCGTTTCGGCGCGGCGCACTTTCAGAGCCGGCACCGTGACGCCATTATTGTCGATACCTTGAAGCAGGAATGCCCCGTCCGACGAGAGTTCGCTGACTTCGGTCGAGATGCGCAGGCTGATGCGGCCCTCGCTCAGCACGACCGGCGTGAAGTTGAGACCGACGCCGAAGGGCTTGAACTCCAGCGACACGTTGCCGTTCTGGTCGCGCGATGTCGGGACCGGGAATTCGCCACCGGCGAGGAACTTGGCCGACTCGCCCGAGATCGCCGTCAAATTGGGTTCGGCCAGCGTACGCATGATGCCGGTGCGCTCCAGCGCGCGGATTGCCGAGCCGATCGAACCGTCGTTGCCGACAACTTCGGTTCCGTCGGTCGAAAGACCTCCAAGCGAACTGCCCTGCAGGCTGAAGGCATTTTGCGTCGCAAGACGAAGCGCGAAGTCACCGAAATTGGCGGCGGTCGAGAGGTCGACGCCGAGTTGCTTGATGACGGTGCGCTGCATTTCGGCAACCGTCACCTTCAGCATCACCTGTTCCTTGCCCTCGATGCCCAGCATGTTGAGCACCTGGTCCATGTCGCCACCGATATAGCGGGCGGCGAGGTCATGGGCCTTGTTGGCATCGGAGGCGCTGGCCACCATGCCGGCGAGAACGACATGATCGTTCATCGCCTGCACATCGATGCGGGCCTTCGGAAAGAACTGGCGCAAGGTGTCGCGCAAGCCGGAGAGGTCGCGCGCGACCTGAATTTCGAGGTTGAGTATCTGCTGGCCGGATTCATTGAAGAAGAAGGCATTCGTCTGGCCGACGGCCATGCCGATCAGGTAGGTGCGCTTGTTGGTGCGGACAACGGCATCGACAATCGCCGGGTTCGAAACCAGGACGTCGCGCGCGGCAACCGGCAATTCGACGATCGCCGCCTTGTTCAGGCCGAGCACGATGCTGCGCGAGCCCTTGCCCAGACCGCCCTGATCGATCTTGACCAGACGGGCGTCGCTGGCGCCGGCGATGTCGACCGGCCCGGAGATCAGGGCAAGCGCGCAAAGCGCCGCCGCAAGAGGACGCGCGAAACGCTGCAGGTTGAAAATTTTCTTCATGCCCGACCCCATCGCCTACTTCACACGCACGGTTTGCGCCGTGCCGTAGCGCACAATTTTCACGACCGAACCGGCCGCCTTGGCGGTATCTTCATTTTCGGCCAGTTCCTGTTCGCCCATGCTGCGCAGCGAGAGTGCCAGCAAGCCCTCGCTCTCGGCAACGGCGATGAGCTCCACCTGAGCGGGCGTCAGTTCCAGCGTCGCCGTCCGGCCGACCGCAACCTGCTCGCCCGCCTTTTCGTTGAAACGCTGATCGACCGCCAGCACACGAATATTGCGCAGGAGCGTCTGACCCTTGCGGATGTCGATAACGTCGACCCGGTCGTTCGGCAGGATGAAGCCGCCGGCGCTTGTTTCCGGCGTGATCTTGATGGCGGTCGCGCGCATGCCCGGCTCTATCAGAGCCGACATGAAGCCAGCGCCGGAAAGGCTGACGAGCTTTTCCGCCGTGACCGGTTCGCCACTGAGAACGGCCGAGCGCGCGACGCTACCGGAATATTCCTCAATAGCGGTCGGCCTCTGGGTCCGCGTGATGTAGGCGCCATTCATCGATTCATCCGGCCAGTTCTGCCAGCGCAGATCGCCGCTCGCGACGCGCTGGCCGATCTGCAGGTTGGAAACCGCGACGAGAACTTCCGTCGTCGGTGCTTCCACGACTTTCTCGATGACGGGTTCGCTGTCAGACGACACGAGCCCGCGCGCCAGAAACGCCGCGAGGCCCGCAGCGACAAGCGCCAGAACCAGAACTCCAATGCGTGCGGCGTTCACTTTTCCATTCCTTTCGTCACGCGGACATTCGCATCCGCTTCGTTCTCAGGCGGCCGAGGCCGCAAGTTCGATCCAGATCGTGCGCGGAAAGACAATCAGGCCCGCAACGGCGAGTGCGACGCCGTAAGGAACGCCTGCGCCCCGGTCGTGCAGCCGCGCGATCCAGGCGCGGCGATGCATCAACTCGGGCAGCGGCAGGCGTCGAAACGCAAGTAGGACCAGCGTGAGCGCACCGCCGAGCAGCGAGGCGATCAGCAGATAGGGAAGCAGTTCCGTCAGACCGATCCAGAGTGCGGCGCCGGCCACAAATTTGGCGTCGCCGCCACCGATCCATCCGAAGCCGAACAGCGCCATGCCGACGAGGAGCATCGCAAAGCCCGCCGCCACATGCATACCGATCTGCTGCAGCGACAATCCCGCCAGCGGCGCGAGCAGCACAAACGCCGCGACAAGCGCGATCGTCAGACGGTTCGGTATGGTCATCGTCGTCAAATCCCAGATTGCGCCGAAGATCATGGCGATGGGAAAGACGGCGAGCAGGAGCATGTTCAACACGAAATTTGCCCGTTTCCCCGTAAGCGGCTCATGGACCGTATGGTCCCCGCACGGACGGGCAATGCCCGCCCGCACCCTTGGATAGTGGTCGGGGGACCGTAAATTTGAGGTAAACGCCGGCTCGTAATGAGCCGCAAGACAATGATTTTCCGGGATGGCCCGGGCGCGGCATCCGACACAAGAAAGCCGCCAGACCCGGTGCGGTATCTGGCGGCTCACTTCCGGAACGGTGCCCTCGACCAAATGCCGGGGACAGCGCGGCCCTGTCTACGCTCGTTAGTTGAGCGCAGCCTGGATTTCGTCGAACGTGGCCTCGAGGCCATCGCCGATCAGACCGACGGCCGTGATGATCACGACCGAAATGCCGGCGGCGATCAGACCGTATTCGATCGCGGTCGCACCGGACTCGTCCTTCACAAAAGACTTCAGAAACTGGCTCACAATAAGCCTCCTTACACCGTTGACTGTCGACAGCACCAACCCTCATCCGCCGTGACCGGCAGCAGGGCGCCCTTTCGGACTGGAGGCCAGCTTAAGGGGGCAATCTTACCTAAACGCTAATGATCGCCTGTGATTTCGCATAATTTACATGACAATTTGGTACGTCATGATGTATAGATTCCATATATACTTGAAATTCAGAGTATAAAATCCCACGATGCGTCTACTCGCGGCGACAGCGCAATTGCACCGGATTGGAGTATCGTTAATCGTCGGTTAACGGGGTGCGGCAATGCGCGCAAAAAGGAAAGCGTGGCGCTAGCGGGCGGCGGCCAGACCGCGCAGCGCAGCTTCGTCCTTGATGACGAGACCGGGATAGTCGCGCTCGGCAACGCCGCCGCGGACCAGCTCCGCGATGGCGCGTGCGACCGCTTCCTCGGTCGTCGAAATCCGGTCCGCCAGCACACGATGCCGGGGCAAACGCGCGATCAGCAGCATCTCTCTGCCGTCCTCGCCGGCATGCGGTTCGGCCAAAGCCAACAGCTCCATGTAGAGCCGCTGGGCGCCGGTGCCGTCCAATGCCGTTTCGCCATCCAACGCCGATGACGGGCCCACGATTTCCTGTCCGCGCAGCAGGCGGGCGTATTGGCAGAGGAGCGCGCGGGAGACCGATTCCTCGCGGGCCAGCAGTTCGGCGAAGCGGTCAAGCCTCAGGGTCGCAATCCGGCTGTCGTCGCGCGCGATGACCGTGAGATCGGTTTCGGCGACGCCGAACACGGACATTTCCCCGAACTGACCGCCGGCGCCGACATCCTTGTAGGCGATGCGCCCCGCCGGGCCGGCGATGCGCGCCAGGCGCACGGCACCATCGACCACGAACATCACGCCGTCGGGCGCGCCGCCCTGCGCGGTGCTGATCACGATTTCGTCCTTTACGACGGTTCGCCAGTCGCATTCGGCGGCAAGCAATGCCAGTTCGCGCGGGGCCAGGCCTGCAAAAATCCGGACACCCGCAAGTGATCGCGCCGCGTTCGTCGCCGCGCCCCGGCCGTCTCGCGCCACGCCAGCCATACAGGTCTCCTTTGGCCCGTTTTCCGCCATTCACGGGCCAGCCTAGAACGACCCTTTTAATTGCTCGTTAAAGGAGCCCTCACCCCCGTCACGGTCAACAAATCGTTCACTCCTTGCCGCTAGTGTTTCATCAGGAACGGCTGGAGCGGCCGCCTCACCACGATCAAACGGGCCCGAACATGGTTTCACGAAACAAATTCCGGCGCGGCGCACGCGCAACGGCGCTCGGCGCGAGCCTCGCGGCGCTGATCGCCGGCGGCGCGCAGGCCGCCGACTTCCTTGTCGAGATGAACAAGTCGCGCGCCCTGCATTTCCCGCAGCCCGTTGCGACCATCATGGTCGGCAATCCGGCGATCGCCGATGTGACCGTCGAAGGCTCGCAGCTCGTCTATGTGATGGGCCGCAGCTATGGCCGCACCAACATCGTGGCGCTCGACAGCGACGGCAAGGCGATTGCCGACATGAATGTGAGTGTCGTGGCGCAGAATGCATCGACCGTCACGCTGACGCGCGGCGCCGGGCAGTACTCCTACAATTGCACACCGCGCTGCGAACGCGTTCCGGCGATGGGCGACAGCCCCGAAAGCTTCGCCACGCTGATGAGCCAGATGAGCACGACGGCGGGTTCCAGCGGCAGCGCTGGCGGCACTGACAGTGGCGCATCGTCCGGCGACGGGCCGATGTACTAGATATTTTCCTTGAAGCCGGTTGCAGAAAGGCCGCCCGTCACCGGGCGGCCTTTTCTCATTTGCGCGTTCGAACTGTTGCCGCGGCGCGTGTCTTACTTGCTCAAGCGCAGGTTCGACAGCGCCTGGGCGATCGATTTGAATACGTCGGTCAATTCGCTCGCGTTGCTGACGTCGTAATACATGCTCGGATGCGATGCGCAGTTGCGCAGCAATGTCGCGTTGCCGTTGATCAGGCGTACCGTATAGACCATGATTCCGGTCTGCTTGATCGCGTTGCAGACTGCGGCCGTGCGCACATCGACGCCCGGGCAATGCGCGCTGCCGTTGCACGAGCCGATTCCCTCCCGATAATAGGTGTTCTCGCCGTCGGTCATGTAGACCATCACCTTGTCGAGTTCATTCGGGCTCGGCGCCGCCGCATTCGACATCAAGGCACCGTTTGTCAGCAACTGCCAGCCCCAGACGAAGCCGATCGTCGTGTTGGTCGCGCCGCCAGCAACCATCGCATCGATCTCACTACGCAGCATGTTCCAGTCGGTCGACAGCGGCACCATGGGACGCAGACTGCATTGCGCATTGTAAATGTCGTTTTGGTTAGCCGGGAACTTGGTCGCATCGCTGTTGGTCGGCGTCGAGATCGACACATCGTAGTTCTGGTCGCGGTCGATGACGCATCCCTTCCATGTGTTCTTGGCAACCGTGCGCGTATCTTGCGTACAGGTCGTTTTCGCGTTCTTGCCCTTGCCGGACGTCGTGCAGCTCTCGGTCGGCAGATCCCATGTCCATTTCAGCCAGGATTGATTGACGTTGGCCGTTCCTACATTGACGTCGACCGTGAAAGGAACGATGCCGATGCGGACGTCGCCCGGCGAGACACCCGCCGTCGAAACCGTGGTGATGAGATCTTTCGCAGCGGCCTTGAGTACCGTCATCCGGCCGCCGGTGTTCATCGATCCGGTGTTGTCGAGAACCAGCACGACTTCGAGCTTCTTGCCGTGACGCATCACCTGCGACGTGGCGCCGATCTTGATGCTGTCGATGCCGACGACACCCATGATGGTGGTCGGCAGGTCCGCTTTCACCGACAGGTCGACCGTCGTTTGCGTGTCCGCGACCGTGATCGTACCGGGCACGCCGAGCTTGCTTGCCGGATAGTTGGCGTCGAAATATGCCTGCGCCAGCGTCTGTATCTCGGCCGACGAGAGACCGCTGGCCGTTCCGACGGCGAGGGCCGCGGCATCAAGCGCCGCCGCGAGGCGCGTCTCGACGATATAGGCGCGGGAAATGTCGACGGCCGCGCCTGCGGCGGCGGCAATCGGGATCAGCGCAATGGCGAAGATCATCGCAAAATTGCCGCGCCGGTCCGCGGCCCAGCGCCGAAGAAAGCGGCGCGGCGCACCGAACGTGGCGGCGAGACGATGAGCGGTCCGATCCATATGACCCACCTGAATGACATTCGAAGAAGGCGATGCGGGGCCTCCGCTTTTCGCTTCCTGCTTTGTAGTCGCTGCGTTGTTAAGGAGGCATGAAACAACATGGTTAACCGGGCGTCGCTTACGCTTTGGTAACCGCGCCGGTCTATCAAGAAGGTTGCGTATGGTATTGCCCGCGTGAGGATCGTCCATGAGCGAGAGAGCCGAATCGAAAGGCCGCCGATGGCGCGGCCTTCGCCGCAACCAGAGCGGTAGCGTCGCGGTCGAATTCAGTCTGCTCGCGATCCCGTTTTTTGCGATTCTCTTCGCAATGATCGAGACCTGCATCGTCTATTTCGCCACGTCGAATCTCGACAGCGTCGTCGCCAATGCCGCACGTCAGGTGCGCATCGGCCAGGTTCAAGTCAGCGGCTTCTCGGCCAGCGACTTCAAGAACATGATCTGCGACCAGGTGACGCTGATCAACGACTGCGATGCGGGACTCTTCGTCGATGTGAGAAATTTCAGTTCGTTTGGCGGCGTCAGCTTTCTGCCGCTGATCGACGAGGACGGCAATCCCTCGGCCGACGTCCAGTTTCAGCCCGGCGGCGCCGGCGACATCGTGGTCGTGCGCGTCTACTATTCATGGGGCGTACTCAGCCCGGGCGGCATCGGCCTTTCCAATCTCGAAGGTGGCGGCCGGTTGATCGCGGCAAGCGTTGCCTTCCGCAACGAACCTTTCGGCGACATGTTGCCGACCGGCAGTTGAGGGCGCAAAGGCGATGACCGGCCGAAACGAATCGACGACGGGAAAGTGCGCAGGTCGCGGCTGCATTCAACTGCTCCGCCGCTATGCCAGCGACTATCGCGGCCTTGCCGCCGTTGAATTCGCGCTGATCCTGCCGCTGATGTTGGCCTTCTATCTCGGTGGCATCGAGATGACCAACATGCTGGTCGCCAATCGCCGCGTGACGGCCGTCGCCTATACCGCCGCCGACCTGACGGCGCAGTCCGCATCGCTCAACGACAGCGACATTGCCGACATCTTCGCCGCCAGCGCGACAATCCTGCAGCCGTTCAACACCGAGCCGCTGACAGTTCGCATCACAAGTGTCGTGACCAATGCTTCGAATGTCGCGCGGGTTGCGTGGAGCGATGGCTTCCAGATCGCGCCGCGCGCCGTGAATTCGTCCGTCACACTTCCGGCCGGTCTCACCACGCCGGGGTCGAGCGTCATTTTCGTCGAAACCACCTATGGCTACGCCTCGCCTGTCGGCGAGATGATCGCCGGCACGGTCAACTTCTCCGAAACCGCCTATCTGAAGCCGCGCCGCGCCGTCCAGATCACGCGGTCGAACTGATCGGGCGGCCTCTGTATCCGTTAACCATATTTCGCGACTGGCTGTAGCAAATCTGCCGCAACCGCGAATGTGCGCTGCGACAGATGGCGTCCCGACGGCAGGTCGCTTCATCCGGTTTGCCGCACCGGCAAGGCGCGCGCGGAGTCATCGGCCCGCCGAGAGAAAACTCTAACTGATTGATTTTTCATAATAATTCTGCTGGCGGAGGGAGAGGGATTCGAACCCTCGATACGGTTTCCCGCATACACGCTTTCCAAGCGTGCGCCTTCAGCCACTCGGCCACCCCTCCTGCATCGCCTGAAAATTCGGCGGCAGCGGGCGGCACTATACGCAACAAAGGCCCTGAATCAACCAACATACGCCCATTAGACCCTTGATCCGCCAAAGGTCTTTTCATCACTGTGCTTGTTTGGCACACTCGATCCGGTTAGCGTTCCTGACGCTGGTTTTAACCGCTGAGTTTGGGCTGGGGGGCTCGCACCATGGTTGTGTTTCGACTGATCGGACTTCTTTTCATCATCGCCGCCTTGATGGCGTTGGGATCGGACGCCTTGCTGTCGCTTGAAGAAGGCGCGATCAAAATGCGCTCGTTCAGCGAATTCTGGATTCTGGTCAACCAGGGAAGTCATGACTGGTTTGCGGGATGGGTCGATTCCGGTGCGCCGGAAGGCCTCGTCGATCCGCTCAAGACCGCGCTGAGCTATCCCTCATGGGCCGTTCTCGGCGTCATCGGGGTCGTGCTTGCCGGCCTGCTGGCGCTGCTGCGCCGCGCGGACTGATCTCGCATTATCCGGCCCAGCGGAAACAGCCGTCCGGACTTCTTGTCCGGGCGGTTTTTCGTTGTTCGGTTGAAGCGAGGGACGGCGCGGAACCCCGGCGTCAGTTCGCATCCATCTTCAGGGCGGAAATGAAAGCGTCCTGAGGGATTTCGACGCGGCCGAACTGGCGCATCTTCTTTTTGCCCTCTTTCTGCTTGTCGAGCAGCTTGCGCTTGCGGCTGATGTCGCCGCCATAGCACTTGGCCGTCACGTCCTTGCGCATCGCGGCAATGGTTTCGCGCGCGATGATGCGTCCGCCGATCGCCGCCTGGATCGGTATCTTGAAGAGGTGCTTGGGGATCAACTCCTTCAGCTTCTCGCACATCATGCGGCCGCGCTGTTCGGCGCGCGAACGGTGCACGATGGTCGCCAGCGCATCCACCGGCTCGTCGTTGACGAGGATCGACATCTTGACCAGTTCGCCGGGTTCGTAGCCCTCGATCTGATAGTCGAAGCTCGCATAGCCGCGGCTGACCGACTTCAACCGGTCGTAGAAATCGAGCACGACCTCGTTCAGCGGCAGGCGGTAGACCAGCATGGCGCGCGAGCCGGCATAGGTGAGGTCGATCTGATGTCCGCGCCTGTCTTCGCAAAGCTTCAGAACGGCGCCCAGATATTCGTCGGGCACCAGGATCGTCGCGCGGATCCACGGCTCCTCGATGTGATCGATCTTCATCACATCCGGCATGTCGGCCGGATTGTGCATCTCGACGATTTTCCCGTCGGTCATGTGCAACTGATAGATGACCGAGGGCGCCGTCGTGATCAGGTCGATGTTGAACTCGCGTTCCAGCCGCTCGCGAATGATTTCGAGATGAAGGAGCCCCAGAAAGCCGCAGCGAAAGCCGAAGCCCAGCGCCGCAGAGGTTTCCATCTCGAATTCGAAACTCGCATCGTTGAGGCGCAGCTTGCCCATCGCCTCGCGCAGATCCTCGAACTCCGCCGCATCGACCGGAAAGAGACCGCAGAAGACGACCGGCTGTGCCGGCTTGAAGCCCGGCAACGCCTTGGTGCAGGGGCGCTTCTCCTCCGTCACCGTATCGCCGACGCGCGTGTCGGCAACTTCCTTGATGGATGCCGTGAAGAAGCCGATCTCGCCCGGCGTCAGACTGGCGACATTTTCCTTCTTTGGGCGGAAAATTCCGACCTGGTCGATCGCATAGGCGCCACCGGTGCCCATCATCTTGATGCGCTGGCCCTTCTTCATCTCGCCGTCGATGATGCGCACCAGCACGACGACGCCGAGATAAGCGTCGTACCAGCTATCGACAAGCATCGCCTTCAGCGGCGCGGCGGCGTCGCCCTTCGGCGGCGGCAGGCGATGGACAATCGCCTCCAGCACGTCCGGGATGCCGATGCCGCTTTTCGCTGAAATCTCGACCGCCTCCGATGCGTCAAGGCCGATCACGTCCTCGATCTGCTGGCGCGTCTTTGCGGGTTCCGCGGCCGGCAAGTCGATCTTGTTGAGGACCGGCACAATTTCGTGATTCACATCCAGTGCGTGATAGACGTTTGCCAGCGTCTGCGCCTCGACGCCCTGGCTCGCATCGACGACGAGCAGCGAGCCCTCGCAGGCCGCCAGCGAGCGGTTGACCTCATAGGCGAAGTCGACATGGCCGGGCGTGTCGATCAGATTGAGCTCATAGACCTCGCCGTTGGCGGCCTTGTATTCGAGGCGGACCGTCTGCGCCTTGATGGTGATGCCGCGCTCGCGCTCGATATCCATCGAATCGAGCACCTGCTCCTTCATCTCGCGTGCCTGCAGCCCGCCGCAAAGCTGGATCAACCGGTCGGCAAGCGTCGACTTGCCATGATCGATATGGGCGATAATCGAGAAGTTACGGATGTGGGAAAGGTCGGTCATGGGGCCTGAAAAGGGGCTGGG
>PHEO01000081.1 GCA_002841195.1 Alphaproteobacteria bacterium HGW-Alphaproteobacteria-11 | reverse complement strand
GGCTGCTACGAGCGCGATGGCGGTCTGTCCGGCTTCGGCCGCGAGATCGTCGACATTGTCGCCGGCGGGGACAAGTTTGCCCCCCAGCCCAAGGATCGCCGCTTCGTCGATCAGGCGTGGCAGAAAAGCCCGGTCTATCGCCGGCTGATGCAGGGCTGGCTCGCCTTCCAGAGCGAGGTCCACGGTTTCATCCGCTCTCTCGACCTCGACCCGGTCGAACACGGTCGCGCCATGCTGGTCGCCGACATCATGATCGACGCGGTCGCGCCGACGAACACGCTGGTCGGCAATCCTTCCGCCGTGAAGCTCGCGCTCGACACCGGCGGCACGTCGCTGGTCCAGGGCTTCCGCAATGCCATCGACGACCTGCGCAACAATCACGGCATGCCCTCGCAAGTCGACAAGACGCCCTTCAAGGTCGGCGGCAATCTGGCCACCACCGAAGGCGCGGTCGTCTATCGCACGGAAATGCTCGAGCTGCTGCAATACACGCCCAAGTCCGATACCGTGCACAAGGTGCCGCTGCTCTTCGTGCCGCCGCAGATCAACAAATATTATGTGCTCGATCTGACGCCCGAGAAGAGCATGTCGCAATATCTGGTGCATCAGGGTCATCAGGTCTTCGTCGTCAGCTGGCGCAATCCGGGCCCGGAACATCGCGACTGGGGCCTTGCCGACTATGTTGCGGCGCTGGTGGACGTCATCGGCGTCGTCTGCTCGATCACGGACAGTGAAAAGCTCAACATCTCGGGCGGCTGCTCGGGCGGCATCACCACCGCGACGCTTTTGAGCCACCTCGCGGCCAAGGGCGACGACCGCATCAACTCGGTCACCTTCTGGGTCTGCGTTCTCGACCCGCGCATGGAGGACAGCGATGTCGGCGTGCTGGTCACGAAGCGCGGCATCGAGATGGCGCGACAGAGATCGGCAAAGAAAGGCGTGCTGGCGGGGTCCGATTTGTCGCGCGTCTTCGCCTGGCTGCGCCCCAACGACCTGATCTGGAACTACGTCGTCAACAACTATCTCCACGGACAGAAGCCGCCGGCTTTCGACGTGCTCTTCTGGAACAACGACTCGACCAATCTCACAGCGGCGCTTCATTCCGACTATCTGTCGCTCTACGAAACGCAGCCTTTCGCCAATCCGGGCAAGGAAGAAATTCTCGGCACGCCGATCGATCTCGGCAGCGTCACGGTCGATGCCTTCATCGTCGGCGGCGTCACCGATCACATCACGCCATGGAAGGCCTGCTACCGCACCACACAGATGCTCGGTGGCAAGCGGGAATTTGTGTTGTCCAACAGCGGCCACATTCAGGCGATTCTCAATCCGCCCGGCAATCCGAAGGCGAAATATTTCGTTAACGATAATCTTCCCGCGACCGCCGACGAATGGGCGGCCGGTGCCTCCGAAGTCATGGGTTCGTGGTGGGAACGCTGGGAAAAATGGCTGAGCGCACGTTCCGGCGAGAAGATTCCGGCGCCGAAAAAACTCGGTAACCGCAAATATAAGGCTATGGATGCCGCGCCGGGTACTTATGTATTAGGCTAGACATTCGTTGTTGAGTCGCCCCGTGGAGCGGGCAACGGGCGCGAGCCCTCCAGCCGGAGTAGTGATGACAGACAGGCAGCCCCGTTACCGCGACGTCAGAGCGGGTTCGAACATCCTGCGTACCGCCGTCTGGCATGGCGAAAGCAAGGGCAAGGGCAGTGCGAAGGGCCGGCCCTTGCTGTTCTTCAACGGCATTGGCGCCAACATCGAATTGATCGCGCCGCTCGCCGAAGCTTTGACCGATCGCGACATCATTGCCTTCGATGCGCCCGGCGTCGGCGGCTCGGCCGCCGCCAGCATTCCCTATCGTCCGTGGAACCTCGCGCGCATGGCGGCCGCCATTCTCGATGATCTAGGCTATCACGGCGAAGTCGATGTGATGGGCGTCTCCTGGGGCGGCGCAATGGCGCAGCAATTCGCCTTCCAGTTCGGCTCGCGCGTTCACCGGCTAATTCTCTGTGCGACATCGGCCGGCATGTTGATGGTGCCGGGTAATCCGAAGGCGCTGATGAAGCTTGCCCATCCGCGCCGCTATATGGACCCCGCCTATCTGATGAAGCATTTCGAAATGCTCTATGGCGACGACGAAGCCGGCGCGCCGGATCATTCGAGCCGCCTGCGCGCGCCGACGATCCGCGGTTACTTCTACCAATTGCTGGCCGGCATCGGCTGGACCAGCGTTCCCTTCCTGCCCTTCATCAAGCAGCCGACGCTGGTGCTCTCCGGCGACAACGACCAGATCGTGCCGCTGATCAATGGCCGCTTCCTCGCCCAGATCATTCCAGGCGCTCGCCTCGAAATCGTCTCCGGCGGCCATCTCTTTCTGGTCTCGCGCGCCAGCGAAGTGATCCCGCTGATCCGCGACTTCCTCGACGAGGTGGTCGAAAAACGCCCTTTCGCGGCGCGTCCCGCTAAGGCTGCGCGCCGCGCGGCCGCCCCCTTCACCGTCAAAATGGCCGATTGAGTCGCATTTTCCCGACCTGAATGACAATGGCGGGCCCTTCGGGCCCCGCTTGCCTTTCGGCGCGCTCGCTATTACATTATTTAATGATAAACATTAAAAATGGGCCGGGCGCAAACCGGGCAGGGGAAAACTCGATATGAAAATCGGAAAGCGCGGCATCGGCATTCTCGCCGGTCTGGTGATTGTCGTTGTCGTCGCGGGCGTCCTGTTCAGCCGCTACTGGATTTACATTCCCGGCCTCATCGACGCATGGCGCGACCCGGTCGGCCCCAATGTCGAAATCGTCTGGGAGGAGGGTCCGGCCGCACCTGCGCAAGCCGCGTCCGAACGCGCCCCCAACATCGTCGTCATCCTCGTCGACGACATGGGTTTTAACGAACTGACGCTGCATGGCGGCCTTGCCGGCGGCACCGTGCCGACGCCGCATATCGACGCCATCGCGAAAAATGGCGTCACCTTCACCAACGGCTATGCGGGCAACGCCACTTGTGCCCCCTCGCGCGCCGCCATCATGACCGGCCGCTTCGCCACCCGCTTCGGCTTCGAATTTACGCCGGCCCCCAAGGCATTCGCCAAAAACATTGCGCGCTTTAATCGCGACGCAGGCGCCATCTACTATGCGGACCGCGAACCGCTGGTGCCCGAGCCCGATGCGATGACGCTGCCCGCCGACGAAATCACCATCGCCGAAACCTTGCAGGCGGCTGGCTACCGCACGCTGATGCTCGGCAAGTGGCATCTTGGCGGTACCGAAACCTCGCGCCCGGAAAAGCGTGGCTTCGACGAGGCGCTGGGCTTCATGCCGGGCGCAGCGTTGTTTCTGCCGGTGGGCGATCCCAACGTCGTCAATTCGAAGCAGGATTTCGACCCTATCGACCAGTTCCTCTGGGCCAATCTGCCTTTCGCCATTCAGTTCAATGGCGCGCAGCGCTTCGCACCGTCGCACTACATGACCGACTATCTGACCGACGAAGCGGTCAAGGCGATCCACGCCAATCGCAATCGGCCCTTCTTCATGTACCTGTCCTACAACGCGCCGCACACGCCGCTTCAGGCGCTGAAGTCCGACTACGATGCGCTGTCCCATATCGAAAACCACACCGAGCGCGTCTATGCCGCCATGATCGTCGCGCTCGATCGCGGCGTGCAGAAGGTCATGGAAGCGCTGCGCGAAAACGGACTGGAAGAAAACACCATTGTCATGTTCACCAGCGACAATGGCGGCGCCAACTATGTCGGTCTTCCCGACCTCAACAAACCCTATCGCGGCTGGAAGATCACCTTCTTCGAGGGCGGCATTCACGTGCCTTATTTCATGCAGTGGCCGGCGCGCATCCCGGCCGGCAGCATCTATGACGGCCCGGCCGCGCATGTCGATATCTTCACCACAGCCGCCGCCGCCGCCGGTGCGAGCCCACGCACCGACCGCATCGTCGATGGCGTCGATCTCGTATCGCTGGCGCTCGGCGAAGCGCCGCGGCCCGACCGTCCGCTTTTCTGGCGTTCGGGCCACTACAAGGCAGTACTGAGCGACGGCTGGAAGCTGCAGGTCTCCGAGCGGCCGGCGCGCACATGGCTCTTCAACCTCGCGGTCGATCCGACCGAAAAAAGCGATCTGTCGGATGACGAACCCGCTAAGCTCGCCGAAATGATCGCGCTTCTGAACGAAATTGACAGCGAGCAGTCCGATCCAATCTGGCCCGCGCTACTTGAGGCGCCGGTGATGATCGACCGTCCGCTGGGTGGTGCGCCGCGCGGGCCGGACGATGAATATGTTTACTGGGCGAACTAGGGCGATCCTGCTTGTCGCACTGGCGGCGGCACTGCTTGGTGCTGTCGCCATCGCCGTATGGTTACACGGCGGATCGAACGCGGCGCGCATGGCCACGGCCGAGCCCGCGCGCTGCCTCGCGGACGGAGACGATCGCGGTGACGTCTGGGTGCCGCCCGGAAGCTTCACGATGGGCGACACCGTCTATCCGGAAGAAGGCCCGCTGCGCCAGGTCTCGGTCGAAGGTTTCTGGATGGACCGCACCGAAGTCACCAATCGCGACTTCACGGCCTTCGTCGCCGCCACCGGCTATGTGACGGTCGCCGAGCGCCCGGTCGATGCGACGTTGCATCCGCACCTGCCGCCCGAAATGCAAAAACCCGGCGCCGTCGTCTTTGTCATGCCCAACGATGTCGACGGCATGGGCGACCTCTCGCAATGGTGGCAATACGTTCCGGGCGCGAACTGGCGCCATCCCGGCGGTCCGAAAACCTCCATTGAAGGCCGCGACGATTTTCCGGTCACGGCCGTTGCGCTCGAGGATGCGCGCGCCTACGCGCAATGGAAGGGCAGGGCGCTCCCCACCGAGGCCGAATGGGAGTGGGCGGCCCGTGCTGCCGATCCGGATGCGCCGCCCGCGCGAAGCCGTCCGAAGGAGGCGAGCACCTGGCAGGGTCTGTTCCCGGTGGTCAACACCGCCGAGGACGGTTTCGTCGGCGTCGCGCCGGTTGGCTGTTTCGAGACCAACGCGATCGGCCTCCACGACATGCTCGGCAACCTCTGGGAATGGACGGCGGATTCCTATGACGGCCGCCGCGACGCACATGTCATTAAAGGTGGCTCATACCTTTGCGCGCCCAATTATTGCATGCGCTATCGCCCAGCGGCGCGCCAGCCGCAGGAGGTGGACCTTGCCACCACCCATCTCGGCTTCCGCACCGTCCGCGCCGCGCCCGGCCCCTGACCGGCCTCTACCATTCGGCATATCGTCACCCGTTCCCGCCTTTGCTACGGTCGTCGGCAGGGGGGATTCGGCAATGGAACCGGAAAGTCAGGCGGCGCCCGCGTCGGTGGTCGAACTCAACCCGTTTCTTGGGCGGGTATTCGGCGTCGACGTCGCCGATCCCTTCGTGCTCCGCACTTTCGCCGACCGTGTCGATCTGATCTTTCGTCACGCCCGCACGGGCGTCCTTGTCCACATCCTGGTCGCATCTGTGACCGCCTATTCGATGGACGTCGGCCACAACACCCGCGACGCATGGGCCTGGGGTGCGGTGATGATTGCCCTCGGGCTCCTGCGCAGTGTCGTCATCGAGCTCTATCTCCGAGGTCATGCCGGCCTCACAAACCCGGTACGTGCGCTGATCGTCTTCTATGCGATCATCGGCATCACCGGCCTTTGCTGGGGTGCGGGCGGCGCCTTCGTCTTGCCGGATGAGTCGGCGCGGCAGGTCTTTTTCATCATGATGCTCAGCGGCACAGCCGCCGGCACTGTCACGACGTTGGCGCCCTTCTATTCAGCGCAGATTCTGGCGCTGGGCACCTCGCTGCTGCCGCTGATGTTGCGCTTTGCCCTAGACGGGACCGATGAAGAGGCGATCATGGCGGCCGCCCTGGTGTTGTTCATGGCTGCAATGTTCGCGACCGGCCGCAACACGCATCTCGCGGTGGTATCCAGCCTCCGGTTACGCCTTGAGAACGTCGATCTGCTCGACAGCCTGCGCCGTAAGAGTGAGGAGCTCGACGCCACGTCGCGCGCAAAGACACGCTTTCTCGCGGCCGCCAGCCACGATCTGCGCCAGCCGCTTCATGCGCTGCGCCTTCAGGCCGAGTCGCTGGCCGTCAATGCTGCCTTGGGCGCCCGTGCACGAACCATCATCGACCGCATCGGGCTTTCCGTCGATGCGATGGAGCGGTTGCTGAACAGCTTGCTCGACATTTCGAAGCTCGACGCCGGTGTGGTGAAGCCGCAGATGGTCGAGTTCCGCGCCGACACGTTGCTTGATGAATTGCATCAGGAGTTCCAGCCTCAAGCCTTGGCCGCCGGATGTGACTTGCGGATTTTGCGGCGCGGCGACTGGCTTGAGAGCGACCCGACATTGATCGAAACGATTCTTCGAAACCTCGTCGGCAATGCGATTCGCCACGCGCCGGGCGCGCGGATACTAGTCGGTTGCCGCCGCTTCGGCGATACCGTCTGCATCCTGGTCGCCGACACCGGTCCGGGCATCGCCCCGGAACACCTCGACCGCGTCTTCGAGGAATTTTTCCAGACCGGCAACCCCGAGCGCGACCGCGACAAGGGCCTCGGTCTCGGCCTGTCGATCGTTAGCCGTGTCGCGACGCTGCTTGATCTGCGGATGGAGTTCCGCTCGGTGCCGGGCCGCGGCACCCGGTTCATCTTCATTGTCCCGCCGCCGCCCGCACCGCGGCCGGTGACGCAGCCGTCCGCGCCTCTTCAGGCATCGCGCAGCCTTGCCGGCATCGCGGGCAGCGCGGTCTGGATCGTCGACGACGACGAGAGCGGCCGTCTGGCCCTCGCCGATGTGGTGGCGCAATGGGGCTGCGAGACGTCGGCGGCCGCCTCGGCGGCCGAGCTTCTGAGCGTCGGCCTCACTGCGCCGGATTTCGTTATTGCCGACTATCGGCTTCGCGAGCAAACCACCGGCGTCGAGGCCATCGGCGCAATTCGTGCCCATTTCGGCGACGCCAGCCTGCCGGCGGTCATCGTCACCGGCGACACGGCGCCGGAAAGGCTGCGCGAACTCGCAGCTTCCGGCGTCCATGTGCTGCACAAGCCGGTACAGCTCGGCCGTCTGCGCTCCATCATGGCGAACCTGATGGCGCGCGCGGAATGACGCAGCCTACCGCACCACGAGCCGCCGGAGCGCGGCCGGCGTGAACTCGTCGTCCTTCAGCGCATCGGCGTGATAGTCCGGCGCCGGCTCCTGTGCTTTCAATTGCTGCACATGATAGCGCCCGGTGGCGAAGTCATAGGCGATCTCCGAGTCCATCGCGCAAAACGGCACTTCGTAATAATTCTGCACATAGGCCTCCTGTGCCCGCGCCACGGCGCCGTCCGCGCCGTAGAGATCGGTCTGCACGATCATCCAGCTGTCTTCGTCGACATAAAGCGTCCGCCGGTGAAAGGCGTGCCGCGCGCCGGCCTTCAACCGCCCGTCGACCACCCAGACCCGATGCAGTTCGTAGCGCACGGCTTCGGGGTTCAGGTGCCCGCCTTGCAGGAGCTCCGAATAGTTGAAATCGCCGGAGCTGAGCTTGTAGGTGTTGTAAGGCGTCAGGATTTCGCGCTTGCCTTCGAGCGTCCAGTCATAGAGGTCGAGCGCGCCGTTATACATGAACTGCATGTCGCTGAAGCGCAGGTTGTCGGTCCCCGGAATGGGGCTGTCACAGGCGCTGCGGCTGGCCGCCACGACGCGCCGGTTCTGCGGGCTGTAAAGCCAGCCGAAGCGTTCTTGTTGCTTCTGGTTGATCGTATTGTGAAACAGAAACGCGCTGCCGGCCTGCTGCGCCGGTGCGGTGTTGATGCGGATCCATTTCGACTCGACATTGTTGAGGTCGACGATGTCGCCAAGCGCCGGATCGGCATAGCCGTTGATGCGCCGGTCGGAACTCTGCACCAGCGTGTAGCTGCCGCCTGCGGTGGGCGTCGCCGCCGCCACCTGCATGGTGCTCTTGTAGCCGCGATAGCCGAGAATGTGATTCCAGATAACCTGCTTGGCGTCCGTCGGAACAGGGAAGGGCGAGGCGACGCGCGCGCCCTCGACGCCGTTTCCGTCGTCGACAGGCCGCGCATTGGCGGCATTGTGCTTCATCGCGTCGTAAACCGTCTGCGGATAGGCGCAAGAGCGCCGCGTCGGATAGACGTTGAGCTTGTAGGTTGCATGTGTCCGCATCATCGCCTTCTGGCCCTCGGTCAGATTGGCGGCGTGCGCGTCCATGTTGGATGCATCGACCGTGTAGATCGCGGCATCGCCCGCAAACGGATCGACATGCTTCTGACCGGCCACATAGCCCGCCGGCGGCGTCGAGATGCCGCCCGTCCATTCGGGAATGGTGCCGGCCGCGTTGCCCGCGCGCTCGGCGCCCATCGGCGTCAGGTCGGCGCCGAGCCGCGCCGGATCGGCCGTCGCGGCACCTGCCAGCATCGCCGAAAATGTCAGTGTAAGGACGAGACGTGAAGCCGCGTTTCTTTTCATTCTTCTTCCTCCCTTTGTCCCGCCGTCGCGGTTCCTGCGGCGGGGTTTGTGCCGATTGCCTTCAATGACAATTGGTCAGTTAGGTCAAATCCTGCTGGCCGCCCCGGTTCCCGGCAATCGGAACCGGGCGCAAAATGCGGAGCGCGGAGTGCATCCGCTTGACCGTTCGTCCTGATCGCTGCTCACTAGGCACATGACAGACCGCGCCGCTACAGACATGCCGCCCGCATTGCCCGATGCGAAAACGGATCGCACCGCGCTCGATCATTTGCGCAAGGCCGAGCACCAGATCGTCTGGCTGCGCTGGATCGGCATTGTCGGATGGGCGCTGATTCTCTGGCGCGGCGATGCGATGGCCGATGCCGGCTGGGCTTGGGCCGTCTATGCCGGCGGCCTTGCCTATACGGGCTTTGCCCATTGGCGCGTCGCCGGCGACCGTCCGATCCTCTCGAGCGCCCGCATCACCACGGTCGGCGATCCGTTGCTGGTCACGGTGATGTGCATTTTCACCGGAGGTCTCTCTTCGGTCTTCTTTCCCTTCTATTATTTCACGCTGCTTGCGGCGGTCTTCCGCTTCGGCGTGCGTGAAACGCTGGGCCTGCTCGTGCTGACTTCGGCATTGACGGTCCTGCTTTACGTCGCGGCGCCCGGTCCGTCGCCCACCCCCGCCGATTTGTTGATTGTCCTCTTCTATCTGGGTTTCTCGGCGGCATTGGGCATCATGCTGGCGCGCTGGGCGCAGGAAAACATCGACCTCGCGGAGTCGAGAGCGCGTGCGCTCGGCATTGCCCGAGACCGCGCCAAGGGGCTCGCCCGCCGTCTGATCCAGGCCGAGGAGGAAGAACGCCGCCGCGCCGCCGCCGATATTCACGACCGCATGAGCGGGCATCTGTTTGCGCTGCGCCAGGGCGCCGACCGCGTCCGCGATGGCGGCCTAAGCGCCGCCGTCGCCGCACTGTCCTCCGACGTCCGTACCCTGATGAACGAAATGCACCCGACCGTGCTCGACGATCTCGGCTTCTCGGTCGCGGTCGAGGAATATGTGGCCGCCCAGCGTGAACACGCGCCCTTCGCGATTTCGCTCGACCTCGACCGCACCTTGCGCAACTGGCATTGCCGTTCCGACGCCATGCTGTTCCGCATCCTGCAGGAAGCATTGCTGAACGTCCGCAAACATGCCGGCGCGAAAAACGTTTCGATCTCCTTCCGTAGCGACGGACCCGGCGCCGCGCGCCTCGAAATCGCCGATGACGGCGCGGGCTTCGATCCGCAAAGTCCGGCTCCCGGTCATTTCGGTGTGCTGACGATGCGCGAGCGCGCCGGCGCGCTTGGCGGCTCACTTGAAGTCCTGAGCCGGCCGGGGCAGGGTGCGCGCCTTGTCGTTTGTGTACCGGGAGGGGAAAAGACGTGAGGAAGATTTCGGTCTATCTGATCGACGACCATCATGTGCTGCGTCAGGCGGTGGTCGAAATGCTCGAGGCGGAAGGCGACATCGCGGTCGCAGGCCAGGCGGGCGATGCGCGCAGCGGCATCGAAGCCGTCGCCGCCGCCCGGCCCGACATCGTCATTCTCGACCTCAAGATGCCCGGCATGAGCGGCCTCGCCGCCATCGGCGAAATCCTGCGCGCCGCGCCCAAGACCGGCATCATCGTCTTCACCATGTACGACAGTCCCGCCTATGTCTGGGAAACCACCAATGCGGGCGCCAGCGGCTATGTGCTGAAAAGCGCCTCGAAGGACGACCTTCTGCGCGCCGTCCGCGCCGTGCACGCAGGCGCCGGCTACCTGCAGGCAGAGGTCACGAAGCCGCTCCTGCGTCGTCTCGCCCAGGAGGCGCGCTCGGCCGGACAGAAAGCCTCGCTCACCTCGCGCGAATTGCAGGTGCTGGAGTGCCTGGCCGAAGGCCAGAGCAACAAGGTGATCGCGGCCAATCTCTCGATCACCGAGGACACGGTGAAAGCCCACCTGAAAAGCCTCTACGACAAGCTCGGCGCCTCCGATCGCGCCCATGCGGTGGCGATTTCCCTGCGCCAGCAATTGATCGAATAGCCCCCGCGCCCGCCGTCTTCACCCGATCGCGCAAGGCCGCCCCCTCATCCGTGTAGTACCGCGCGCCCGCGCCGGGGCCGACTCTGTCCGAAATCGAAAAAAGGATAGAGGGAGACAGGCCCATGTGGCTCACCGATAAGCAAAGAGAAAGCGTCGCGCCGGCGGACAGGAACACCACGGGCATCCCGCTGCCGACCCGCATTGTCTCCAATGGCGAATACATGCCGATGCCGCAAACGCCGGATCAGGCCCGCGTCGAAGGCGCGATCCTCGCCGCCGCCGACGAACAGGGTGCGACGCTCGGGCTGTCGCGCCGCTCTTTCCTGCGCTCAGGTGCGGGCCTCGCCGCTTCCTTCATGGCCATGAACCGCGTCTTCGGCGGCGATGTCTTCTCGGTCGCCCATGCCGAAACGGTCGATCTCGCCGCCGCCGCCGAAAGGTCGGCGCATTTCGCAAACCAGATGATCTTCGACGTGCAGCTCCACTTCATCCGCGACGACTACGCATGGGACGGCATCCTCCACCTCGGCGAATACGCCAAACAGTGGAACGCCGACATGGGCGACATCACCTTCGACACCTTCAAGTTCGACAATTTCGTCAAGGAAGTCTGGTTCGACAGCGACACCAAGATCGGCCTCATCAGTGCCGCGCCGGCCGATCACGGGCCGAACGTCATCATGAACAATGACGGCCTCGCTTCCGCCCGCAGCTTCGTCAACAAGGCGTCGGGCTCGCGCCGCCTGCTTTCCCATGCCGTCATCGCGCCCGGCCAGCCCGGCTGGCTCGACGAGATCGACCGCGCCATCGAGGAATTGAAGCCCGACAGCTGGAAGGGCTACACGCTGGGCGATCCCTTTGACAATTCGCAATATCCCTGGCGTCTCGACGACGAGAAGCTGATGTACCCGGCCTATGAGCGGATGGTGAAGGCCGGCATCCGCAATGTCTGCATCCACAAGGGCCTGCTGCCCGAAGACTACGAAAACGTCATCACCCATTGGCGTCACGCGATGGTCGACGATGCCGGCAAGGCGGCGAAGGACTGGCCGGACCTCAATTTCATCATCTACCATTCGGGCTTCCGCCCGCTGATGACCTCGCCCGACCCGCTGCTGGCGCAGTTCGACAAGACCGGCCGCATCGATTGGGTGAGCGATCTCGCCGACATCCCGGCCGAATATGGCGTCTCCAACGTCTATGCCGAACTCGGCACCACCTTCGGCAGTTGCGCGGTCACGCATCCGCGTCTCGCCGCCGCGCTGCTCGGTGTGCTGATCAAGGGCATGGGCGACGATCATGTCGTCTGGGGCACCGACAGCGTCTGGTACGGCTCGCCGCAATGGCAGATCGAGGCGATGCGCCGAATCGAAATACCCGAAGACATGCGCAAGGCCCACGGTTTCGCGGCTCTCGGCGCGGGCGATGGCGAGGTGAAGAGCCGCATCTTCTCGCAAACCTCGCTCGGCCTCTACGGCATGGAAGACGTCGCCGCGCCGGATGCCGCCTGGCGCACCGACGCGCTTGCCG
>PHEO01000301.1 GCA_002841195.1 Alphaproteobacteria bacterium HGW-Alphaproteobacteria-11 | reverse complement strand
ATGCCCGGCTTCGGATAATCCGGGATCGTGCGGATCAATTGCTTGATGTTCATGTGTCGGCCCTCACCCCTTGAGCACGCGGCCGGCGACCGCGTCGAGTTTCTTGACGAGCGCCGGATCGCGTTTGTCGGGCGCGGTGATCAGCGCGGTGTCGAGCACGCGGTCGAGGCCCTGCGGCGAGGGCTGGCGCTCGGGCCCGAAGCTTTCCGCAACGGCGCGGATGACGGCACGGGCATGACCGGCGTTTTCCTCCAGCACGCGGATGACGTCGGCAACCTCGACATGGGCATGATCCGGATGCCAGCAATCGTAATCCGTCACCATGGCGACCGTCGCGTAGCAGATCTCGGCCTCGCGGGCGAGCTTCGCCTCCGGCATGTTGGTCATGCCGATGACCGAGCAGCCCCAGGAGCGATAGAGATTGCTCTCGGCAAGCGTCGAGAATTGCGGACCTTCCATGACCATGTAGGTGCCGCCGCGCGTGTGGGCGATGTCGTGGCGCTTGCAGGCCGCCTCGATGTGATCGCCGAGGCGCGGGCAGACCGGCTGCGCCATCGAGACATGGGCGACGAAGCCCTCGCCGAAGAAACTTTTCTCGCGCGCGAAGCTGCGGTCGATGAACTGATCGACAATGACGAAATGGCCGGGCGGCAATTCCTCTTTCAGCGAGCCGACCGCCGAGACCGAGATGATGTCGGTGACGCCGGCGCGCTTCATGACGTCGATATTGGCGCGGTAGTTGATGCTCGACGGCGAATGCGGATGGCCGCGGCCGTGGCGCGGCAGGAAGACCATTTCGACGGTCTTGCCCTCGCCCACCGGCAGCTCGCCGAAATGCAATTCGTCGGAAGCCTCGCCCCATGGCGAGGCGATGCGTTCCCAGCGCTCGTTGCGAAGCCCCGGAAACTCATAGACGCCGCTGCCGCCGATGACACCGAGCACGGTTTTGGTGGATGGCGACATTCGTTCCTCCGAGACCTATCGCATGGCGGCCTTGCCCATAGCCGTCATTGCGAGGCCCGGCACGGGCCGAAGCAACCCAGAAGCGGCATACTCAGTGCTTGCCGCTTCTGGGTTGCTTCGCTGCGCTCGCAATGACGCCCGGGAGGGAAGGCATCAATTCAGATCGTCCCCATATAACAAACCAGCGCGGCGGCGCCATGAAAAAGGGCCCCCGAGGGAGCCCTTTTCCGTCAATTTCGTGTGACGCCTTTTCAGTGCTGGTCGGACCAGACCTTGCGCATGGCAAACCAGAGGAAGCCGCTCAGCAGCACCAGATAGATCATCACCTGAAAGCCGAGACGGTGGCGCTGTTCGAGCTTGGGCTCGGCTGTCCACATCAGGAAATGGGTCACGTCCTTCGACATCTGCTCGACGGTGTTGGGGGTGCCGTCTTCGTATTCGACCTGCCCGTCGGAGAGCGGCCGCGGCATCGCCAGCACATGGCCGGGGAAGTAGGTGTTGTAGGAGAGGCCCGGCAGCAGCTCGAAGCCTTCCGGCGCGTCGGCGTAGCCGACCAGCAGCGAATAGAGATAGTTGACGCCGTCCGGCCGCGCCTTGGCGATGACCGAGAGGTCGGGCGCCGCGGCGCCCATCGCGGCAGCGGCGGCCTGCGGATTGGGATAAGGCGAGGGGAAGCGGTCCTTCGGCTCGCCCGGACGTTCGAACATGTCGCCGCGATCATCCGGCCCGTCGACAACGACGATGTCGGCGGCCAGCGCCTTGACCTGGCCCTCGGAGAATTCCGGTCCGCCCGGTTCCATCAGGTTGCGGAAACGGACAAGTTCGGCCGAGTGGCAGACGGCGCAGACTTCCTTGTAGACCTTGTAGCCACGCCGCAGCGCATCGCGGTCATAGACGCCGAAGACGCCCTGGAACGACCAGTCGAGCTGGATCGGCTTGACGGCGTCGCCGGCGGCTTCGGCCGGAGTGGCAAGCAGCGGCAGGCCGATGGCGGCGGCGACCGCCAGCGCCAGAAGGCCGGTCTTGCGGGAGATGTCGATCATCTTGCTTTTCACTTTCGTCTCCCTCAGCTCTTGGCCGGTTCCGACCCGAGCACCGAAGCGGCGATGCTTTCGGGCAGCGGTTTCGGTTTCTCGATCAGCCCCAACAGCGGGAAGAGAACGAGGAAGTGCAGGAAGTAATAGATGGTGAGGATGCGCGAGAGATCGGTGACGTCGAACACGAAGTTCTTGCGCGAAACGACGAACTCCAGCTTTCCGTCCGCAATGTGCTGCTCGACCTTGTAGTCGGCGGTGCTTTCTTCAGCCGCTGCAGCAGCCTGCGCCATAGCCTCGTTCGCCTCCTCCTGAGTTGCGTATGTACCGACTTCCGTCACGCTCTGGACGATCGCCCGATCCGGCGACTGCCCGC
>PHEO01000080.1 GCA_002841195.1 Alphaproteobacteria bacterium HGW-Alphaproteobacteria-11 | reverse complement strand
CGGTGAAACCTTCCGGCGCCTTGCCCACCACATTGATGCGCATGTTCTTGGCTTTGGACTGGATCAGCGTCTGCGTGGCCAGCACATGCTCGACTTCCGATGTGCCGATGCCATGCGCCAGCGCGCCGAAGGCGCCATGCGTCGAGGTGTGGCTGTCGCCGCAAACGATGGTGGTGCCGGGCAGCGTGAAGCCCTGTTCCGGCCCGACGATATGCACGATGCCCTGACGGATGTCGGACATTTCGAGATATTCGACGCCGAAATCCTTCGCATTGTGTTCGAGCGTCTCGACCTGGATGCGGCTTTCCTCATCCGAAATGCCCTTGGAACGGTCTGTCGTCGGCACGTTGTGGTCGGCGACGGCCAGCGTCTTTTGCGGCGCATGAACGGCGCGCTTCGCCATGCGCAGACCCTCGAAGGCCTGCGGGCTCGTCACTTCATGCACAAGATGCCGGTCGATATAGAGAAGGCCCGTGCCGTCTTCGGCCATCTCGACCAGATGCGCATCCCAGATCTTGTCGTACATCGTCTTGGGCATGGTGCGGGGCGACATTTCGCTTTCCTCGTCGTTCGGAACTTTCGTTCAGTGTAGCCCATAACAAAAACGGGCCGGGGCCTTCAGGCGCCCTGCCCGCTTTTCGATACGGTTTCCGCGGCTTAGCGGAATAAATCAGGCGGCGCCGTTTTCCTGGCTGCGGGTCTTGTGGTCCTGTTTCTCGGTAATTCGGGCAGCCTTGCCGCGAAGACCGCGCAGGTAATAAAGCTTCGCCCGGCGCACCCGGCCCTTGCGCACAACCTTGATCGAGTCGACCAGCGGCCCGTAAAGCGGGAACACGCGCTCGACGCCCTCGCCATAGGAAATCTTGCGGACGGTGAAGTTCTGGTTGATGCCGCCGCCGGCGCGGCCGATGCAGACGCCTTCATAGGCCTGCAGGCGCTCGCGCGTGCCTTCGACCACCTTCACATTGACCTGCAGCGTATCGCCGGGGGCAAAGTCGGGGATGGTCTTGCCGCTCGAAAGCGTGGCCATCTGCTCCTGATCGAGCTGCTCGATGATATTCATGGTCTCAAACCTCGGATATGAAGGCGTTCGGGCTGCAAAAGGGACAATCCCGGCCCGGAAGCGCGCTTCCGTAACACAAATTATGCCCCGTGGCGACTGCCATCAGGGTTTCTTCCGCAGAAAATCGTCCCAAAGATCGGGCCGTCTTTCCCGCGTCGTCCTTTCGGCCTCGGCGCGGCGCCAGGCCTCGACCTTTTTATGGTCGCCGGAGGTCAAAACCGGCGGAATCTCGCGGCCCTCGAAGGTCTGCGGCCTTGTATAATGCGGGTACTCCAGAAGCCCGCTTTCGAAGCTTTCCTCGGTCCCCGAGGCGTCCTTGCCCATAACCCCCGGCAGCAGCCGGACAACCGCGTCGATGAGCGCGATGGCCGCCGGTTCGCCCCCGGAAAGGACGAAATCGCCGAGGCTGACCTCCTCGATGGCCCGGGCCTCGATGACCCGCTGGTCGAGCCCCTCGAAGCGCCCGCAAATCAGCGCCACGCCGGGCCCCGCCGCCAGTTCCCGGACCCGCGCCTGACGGAGCGGCCGCCCGCGCGGGCTGAGATAGATCAGCGGCCGCGGGTCGCCCGCCGGGTGAACCGCATCGATCGCCGCGGCCATCACATCGGCCCGCATCACCATGCCGGGCCCACCGCCCGACGGCGTGTCGTCGACCGAGCGGTGCCGGTCGGTCGCGAAGTCGCGAATGTCGACCGCCTCAAGCCGCCAGCGCCCGGTGTCGAGCGCCCGCCCCGCAAGCGACAGGCCGAGCGGCCCCGGAAACATTTCCGGGAACAGCGTCAGTACGGTTGCGGTCCAGGCGTCACGCACCATCGGGCTCCTCGCCGCCGCCATCGAACGTGCCGAGCGGCGGATCGATGACGATGCGCCCGCCGGCAATATCGACTTCGAGCACATTGGTTTCGGTGAAGCCCATCAACACCGTCGGCCCGCCATCCGCAGGCGCTATCTCGAGAAGATCGCCGGCGCCGAAATTATGCACGCCGGCGACCGTGCCGTAGTCGTGGTCATCGGCGCCGACGGCACGAAGCCCGACGAGATCGGCGTGATACCAGCCCTCGTCATCGCCCGCCGGCGGCAGCCTGTCGCGCGGCACATAAAGCTCGGTGCCGCGCAGTGCCTCGGCCGCGTCGCGGTCGTCGATGCCGCCGAGCCGGCAGAGCACCAGTTCCTTGACCATGCCCTTTGCCTCAATGGCAAAGCGCCGCGCGCCGTCAGCCGTCTCGACCGGACCGTAGGCCGCGACGCCGTCCGGCGCCTCGGTGAATGGCTTGACGCGGACAAGACCGCGCACGCCATGCGCGCCGACAACGACGCCGAGACAGACTTTCCGTTGCGAAGCCTCGGCCATCGGCGCGCGCTGCAAAGCCGGTTAGGCCTGCGCCTCTTCGGCAGGCGCCTCGCCTTCGGCCGGTGCTTCGGCGGCAGGCTCTTCGACCGGCGCCTTGGCGGCCTCGGCAGCCTCTTCCGCCGCGATACGCGCCGCTTCGAGACGCTCCTGCGCCTTCGCCTTGGGCTTCGACTTTTCCGGGTTGTTGCGCGCCTTGCGCGTATAGGCGCCTGCCTCGTCGAGGAAGCGCGCGACGCGGTCGGTCGGCAGCGCGCCGTGACCCAGCCAATGCTTGGCGCGCTCGATGTCGAGCACCAGGCGATCCTTGTTGTCCTTCGGCAGCAGCGGATTGAACGTGCCGATCTTCTCGATGAAGCGGCCATCGCGGGGCGAGCGCGTGTCGGCGACGACGACGCGGTAGAAGGGACGCTTCTTGGCACCGCCGCGGGCGAGCCTGATTTTCAGAGCCATCTTGTCTTGCCTTTCAGGTAACCGGCGCGCAATGCGCCGGGATTGATATTTCGTCCGTATACAAACCGATGCGCGATGCGCGGCGGCCTATTTCCTTTTCTTTCCCGGCGGCAGACCCGGAAGGCCGCCCCCGAAGCCCGAGCCGGGCAAGCCCGGCAATCCGCCCATGCCGCCAAGGCCGCGCGGCAATCCGCCGCCCGGCGGCAAAAGTTTTTCGAGCGCCTTCGGATCCGACGCCATTTCGGGCGGCATTTCCGGCGCGCCGCCGCCAAAGAGTTTCGACAGCATGCCGCCCTTCTGCCGGCCCATCGCCTTCATCATGTCGGCCATCTGGCGATGCAGCTTCAAAAGGCGGTTGATTTCCTGCACCTCGGTGCCGGAGCCACGCGCGATGCGCTTCTTGCGGCTGCCGTTCAATACTTTCGGATTGCGGCGTTCGTCTTTCGTCATCGACGAAATGATCGCCGCCTGACGCTTGACGACGCCGTCGTCCATATGCGCATTGGCGGCCTGCATCTGCGCCTTGCCGACGCCGGGCAACATGCCGAGTACGCCCTTCATGCCGCCCATGCGTTTCATCTGCGCGAGCTGTTCGGCCATGTCGTCGAGGTCGAACTGACCCTTCCGCATCTTCTCGGCCATCTTGTTCGCCTTGTCGGCGTCGATGGTCTCTGCGGCTTTTTCAACGAGGCTGACGACATCGCCCATGCCGAGAATGCGGCCGGCGACACGATCGGCGCGGAAATCTTCCAGCGCATCCATTTTTTCGCCGGTGCCCAGCACCTTGATCGGAACGCCGGTGACGGCGCGCATCGAAAGCGCCGCGCCGCCGCGTCCGTCGCCATCGACGCGCGTCAGAACGATGCCGGTGACGCCGACGCGGGCCTTGAAGGATTCGGCGACATTGACCGCGTCCTGACCGGTCAGGCTGTCGGCGACGAGCAGCGTTTCGTGAGGGTCGGCCGCGTCGCGCACCTGCGCGACCTCGGCCATCAGGTCTTCGTCGACATGAATGCGGCCGGCCGTGTCGAGCATCAGCACGTCGTAACCGCCGAGACGCGCCGCTTCGAGTGCGCGTTTGGCGATCTGCACCGGCTGCTGGCCGGCGACGATGGGCAGCGTCGAAACGCCGGTCTGCTCGCCGAGAATTTTCAACTGCTCCTGCGCCGCCGGACGGCGCGTGTCGAGCGAGGCCATCAGCACGCGGCGCTTGTCGCGCTCGCTCATGCGTTTGGCGATCTTGGCGGTCGAGGTGGTTTTGCCCGAGCCCTGCAAGCCCACCATCATGATGACGACAGGGGCGGCGGCGCGCAGCGAGATCGCGGTGTCGGCCTCGGTGCCGCCCAGCATCTCGACCAGCTCGTCGTGAACGATCTTGATGACCTGCTGGCCGGGCGTGACCGACTTCAGCACTTCCTGGCCGACGGCGCGGGCGCGCACCTTGTCGACGAAAGACTTGGCGACCGGGAGCGCGACATCGGCCTCGAGAAGCGCGCGCCGCACCTCGCGCATGGCTTCGTCGACATCCTTCTCGCTCAGGGCGCCGCGGCCCTTGAGCTTGGAAAGAACATCGCCGAAGCGGCCTGTCAGGTTCTCGAACACTTGTTCGGCAAGTCCTTGTAAAACAAAGCAAAATCGCTTCCGCGAGCGAACATCGCCGGCGGAAGTTGACCCGGGCTCCATGCCTCGGGCGGGTCGGGGCTTGAACAATGTCCCGAAAATCTGGCCGGAACCTAGGGGGCGAAGGTCTTCAAGTCAACGATTTCAGCAGCAACTGGAGCGCCGCAGCGCCAAAAGCCCGCATGTTGGCGGCGCGGTCGGCCGAGCCGGTGCTGACCGTGATCGCGGCGGGCTGCGGACCGGCAAGGCCGATCACGGCGGTTCCGGGCGGCGGACCGTAGGGCGAACCGGAGGGACCCGAGGCCCCCATTTCGGCCAGCGCCCAGGTCGATCCGAGCTTCTGGCGCGCGATTTCGGCCATCGCCGCAACGTAGGGCTCCGTCAGCGGCTTGACGTCGGGCGCCGGCGGACCCTTGAGGTCGTAAAGCGCCCTGGCCGCGCCGCGCGTGTAGATGACGGTGCTCCCGAGATAAAAGGCCGAGGCGCCGGGCTGCGCGACCAGCGCCGCCGAGACAAGGCCGCCCATCGAACTCTCCGACAGGGCCAGCGTTTCGCCGCGCTTTTTGAGCCGTTCCGCGACTTTCGCCGCGAGCGGGATCAGTTTTTCCATTGGCCGGTCTCCAGATCGCGCACCGCGTAGAACTCCTTGTCCCAGATCATGTAGAGAAGCCGCGTCGGCATCTTGTAGGCCTTCGCCACGTAGTTGGCCTGGGCGGCATGAATTTGCCAGCCGCGCACCTTCGAGGCCGTGTTGCCGGGCGTCGAATGGGTGGGAAGCGGCTGGTTTTCGGCGACGAACTTGCCCGTCCGGCGGCCGAGCTTCAGCAGCGAGCGCCGGGAGATCAGCGGATAGGCAACGAAGCGCGGCGCCGCGCCGCCCTCCACCCGCAGCCGCTCGATCGCCTGCTCGGCAACAAGCCCCATGCGCATGTGATCCTTGTGGCCGGTCGCCCCGCTGGCGGGCCAGAAGGCGACGACGAGATCGGGCCGGTAGCGCTTGATGGCATCGGCGACACGGGCGACGAGTTCATCGACCGGAACATCTGGCAAACCGCCATCGCGGTAGTCCCAGACTTCCTGATCGTCGATGCCGAGCGCAAAGCCGTTTTTCAGCGCCTCCGCCTTGCGGATGATGCCGAGCTCGGACTGGCGGCAGACAACCGGCGACTGGGTGCCGGCATCGCCGGGCGTCGCCGTTACCATGGCGAGATAGGCGCCCTCCGCCTTGGCCGAGGTGAGGAGCCCGTTGATGAGTTGCTCGTCGTCGGGATGGGCGAAAACGGCGAGAATCCGCTTCGCGCCGACATCGCCTGCAACCGAACGGACGCGCCGGGCGGCGGGATCGTCGAACAAAAAGCGGTAGCGGAGAAAAACGGCGGTGGCCGCCAGCACGGCCAGTGCCGCCGCGATCCCCATAACCCAAAGCATCCGCCCCTCCCTCGCCGCTTCTTTCCCCAATCTACTGGCATAAGAGGACAAAAAGCGCCATATATCCGGACATTATGACCGGCATGACGCATCATTTCCTGAAGATGAACGGGCTCGGCAACGACTTCGTCGTCCTGGATCTGCGCCGTGAGCCATTGGTGCTGACGGATCAGATCGCGCGCGCCATTGCCGACCGCGAGACCGGTATCGGTTGCGACCAGCTCATCACCATCGAACATCCCCGCCATGGCGGCGACGCCTTCATGGGCATCCGCAACAGCGATGGCGGCGCCGTGGAAGCCTGCGGCAACGCGGCGCGCTGCATCGGCCGGTTGGTCCTCGACGAGACTGGCAAGGACGCCGTCACCATCGAAACGCCGGCCGGCGACACGGTCGCGACACGCGCCGATGAAGACCGGATCACCGTCGACATGGGCGCGCCGCGCCTGAAGTGGGACGAGATCCCGCTGTCGGAAGAATTCCGGGACACGCGCGCTATCGAGCTCGAGATCGGACCACTTGGCACGCCGATCATGCATTCGCCGGGTGTTGTCAATGTCGGCAATCCGCACGCGATCTTCTTCGTCGAGGATGTCGAGGCGATCGACCTCGCGCGGTCGGGGCCGATGCTCGAAAATCATCCGCTCTTTCCCGAACGCGCCAACATCTCGGTCGCACAGGTTCTGTCGCCGACCCATATCCGCTTGCGCACCTGGGAACGCGGCGCCGGCCTGACGCGCGCCTGCGGAACGGCGGCCTGCGCGGCGACGGTGGCGGCCGTGCGCCGCCGCAAGACCGAACGCAAGATCACGGTGTCGTTGCCGGGCGGCGACTTGACCATCGAGTGGCTGCCCGACACCGACAAGGGCTATGGCCATATCCTGATGACGGGCGATGCGATGCTCGACCATGAAGGCACGCTCGACCCGCGTCTGCTTTCGGGTGTCGCGGCATGAGCGCGCGCACCGACATCGTCACCTTCGGCTGCCGCCTCAACGCCTACGAGTCGGAAGTGATGCGCGGACATGCCGATGCGGCAGGCCTGGAAGGCGCCATCGTTTTCAATACCTGCGCGGTGACGGCCGAAGCCGAACGGCAGGCGCGGCAGACGATCCGCAAGGCGCGCCGCGAAAACCCCGATGCGCGCATCATCGTTACCGGTTGCGCGGCGCAGGTGAACCCGGATCAGTTTGCCGAAATGCCCGAAGTCGATCTCGTCATCGGCAACGCGGAAAAGATGAACGCGGCAAGCTGGCAGCCGGCACTGGCGCTGCATGCCAATGAACGGGTCCGCGTCAACGACATCATGTCGGTGACCGAAACGGCCGGGCACCTGATCGGCGGTCTCGAAGGCCGCGCCCGCGCTTTCGTGCAGGTGCAGAACGGCTGCGACCATCGCTGCACCTTCTGCATCATCCCCTATGGCCGCGGTCCTTCGCGCAGCGTCGCGGCCGGCGAAGTTGTTGCCGAAGTCAGAAAGCTGGTCGAGAACGGCTACCGCGAAGTGGTGCTGACCGGCGTCGATATTACCTCTTATGGCGGCGACCTTCCGGGACATCCGAGCCTCGGCAATCTGGCGCGGCGCATCCTGAAGCTGGTGCCGGAACTCGAACGCCTGCGGCTGTCTTCAATCGACAGCATCGAGGCCGACGACGACCTGATGCGGCTGATCGCCGACGAAGAGCGGCTGATGCCGCATCTGCATCTTTCGCTGCAATCGGGCGACGACATGATCCTGAAGAGGATGAAGCGCCGTCATCTGCGCGACGATTCGATCCGCTTCTGTGCGGAGGCGCGGCGGCTGCGCCCGGACATCGTATTCGGCGCCGATTTCATCGCCGGCTTCCCGACCGAAACGGACGGGATGTTTGCAAACACGATGCGCCTCGTCGACGAATGCGGCCTGACCTGGCTGCATGTATTCCCCTTCAGTCCGCGCCCCGGCACGCCTGCCGCGAAGATGCCGCAGGTGGCGCGCGAAGTGGCGAAGGCGCGTGCCGAGCAATTGCGCATCAAAGGCGCGGCTCGGGTCCGCGCGCATCTCGATACGGGCCTCGGCGCGACGAAGCCGGTGCTGATGGAGACGCCGACGACCGGCCGCACCCACCAGTTCACGCCGGTGCGTCTTGCGGACAGTGCCGCACGCGCCGGCGAAATATTACCGTTGCGCCTTGCCGCCCATGACGGACAAAGCTTCGAGGGATTGCGCGCGGCGTGAAGCGCGGCGGCGAAAGTGGGTTGATGGACATCGAGACATTGAAATCGCGGGGCGCGGCGGACCAGATATTGGCCGATGCGACGATCCCGGAACTGCCGAACCATTATCGCGGCAAGGTGCGCGACAATTACGATCTGCCCGACGGGCGGCGGATCATTGTCGCCAGCGATCGCCTGAGCGCCTTCGACCGGATTCTGGCGGCGATCCCCTGGAAGGGTCAGGTGCTGACGCAGACGGCGCGCTTCTGGTTCGAGGCGACCGCCGACATTTGCCCCAATCATGTCCTCGACTACCCCGATCCGAATGTCGTGATCGGAAAACGTCTCGACATCCTGCCGGTCGAAATTGTCGTGCGCGACTATCTGGCCGGCAGCACCGGCACCTCGATCCTGACGCTCTACAAGGCGGGCAAGCGGGAAATGTACGGCGTGACCTTGCCGGACGGGCTGAAACCCAATGGCAAATTGCCGCGGACGATCATCACGCCGACCAGCAAGGCTTTCGACGGCGCGCATGACGAGCCGCTGACGCCGGAGGAGATTGTCGGCAAGGGGCTTCTGACGGCCGCGCAATGGCAGACATTGTCGGACTACGCGCTGGCGCTGTTCGCACGCGGACGCGAAATCGCGGCGACGCGCGGGCTGATCCTGGTCGACACCAAATATGAGTTCGGCACCGACGCGGACGGCCGCATCGTGCTGGCCGATGAGATCCACACGCCCGACAGCAGCCGATACTGGCTCGCCAAGAGCTACGAAACGCGACTTGCAGCCGGCGAGGCGCCTGAGAGTTTCGACAAGGATTTCGTCCGCAACTGGGTCGCCGCGCGCTGCGATCCCTACAAGGATCCGATTCCGGAAATTCCCGAAGAGCTCGTCCTCGAAACGGCGGCGGTCTATATTCGCGCCTACGAGACGATCACCGGACGAAAATTCGAATTCCCGCCGCAAGGCAAAGCGCCGCTGGCGCGCATCAGGCGCAACCTCGCGTCCTGCTTCCAGACCGCATGAGCAAACCCGCATGAGCGAAAGCGACACCGGCACGGAGACAGGCGAGCAGAAGAAGTCCCTCTTCCGGCGCATGAAGGAGGGGCTCGCACGCTCGACGCGGACGCTCTCCGACGGCATCACGGGCATCTTTACGAAAAGAAAGCTCGACGCGGCAACGCTGGACGAACTCGAGGAACTGCTGATCGCCGCCGATCTTGGTCTCGACGCCGCCGCAGCGATTGCCGAGGCCGTCGGCAAGGATCGCCACGACAAGGAAATCACGCCGGAAGAAATCCGCCGCGTCGTCGCCGAGGAAATTGCGCAAGTGCTGAAACCGGTCGAAAAGCCGCTCGCGATCGACACGTCGAAGAAGCCCTTCGTGATCCTGATGACCGGCGTCAATGGCGCCGGCAAGACGACGACCATCGGCAAGATCGGCGCAAAGCTGAAGGCCGAAGGCAAAAGCGTGATGCTCGCAGCGGGCGACACATTCCGCGCCGCCGCCGTCGAGCAGTTGAAAGTCTGGGGAACGCGCATCGACGCGCCGGTCTGTTCGACGAAGATCGGGGGCGACGCGGCGGGCCTTGCCTATGAAGCGTTGGCCCGCGCGAGAGAAGAAGGCACCGACGTGTTGATGATCGACACGGCCGGACGCCTGCAGAACAAGGCCGACCTGATGGCCGAGCTCCAAAAGGTGATCCGCGTGATCCGGAAGCTCGATCCCGAGACGCCGCATGCGACGCTGCTGGTGCTCGACGCGACGACCGGCCAGAACGCGCTCAACCAGGTCGAAATCTTCGGGCAGACGGCCGGCGTTACAGGCCTCGTGATGACCAAACTCGACGGCACGGCGCGGGGCGGCATTTTGGTCGCCATCGCGAAGCGCTTCGGCCTGCCCGTGCATCTGGTCGGTATCGGCGAGGGGATCGACGATCTGCAGGATTTCGACGCGGAAGCCTTTGCAAAGGCCATCACCGGCGCAAGTTGATCCGGCGGCGCTTCTCATGCGTAAATAGGACGATCGTCGAAATGCAGCCGCGAACGGACGGAAGATGAGCGATACCAGCACCGAAAAAACACATGCGGGCATGTCGGCCTCGCAATGGACCCGCATGGCGATCGAGCTCGGGCCGCTGGTGGTGTTCTTCCTGATGAACGCGCAGGCCGACCGGGTCTTCGGCAATCCCGAAGCGCAGAATATTTTCTACGCGACCGGCGCCTTCATGGTCGCGACCGTGATCTCGCTTTCCTATTCCTACGCGAAATTCCGCAAGATACCGACCATGCCGCTGGTCTCGGGCATCTTCATCATGGTGTTCGGCGCCTTGACGCTGTGGCTGCAGGACGACGAATTCATCAAGTTGAAGCCGACCATCGTCAATGCGCTGTTCGCAGCCGCCCTGCTCGGTGCCGCCGCGATGGGCAGGCCGGTGATGAAACAGCTTTTCGACGGCGCCTTCGACCTCACCGACAAGGGCTGGATGGTGCTGACGGTACGCTGGGGTCTGTTCTTCATTTTTCTTGGGCTGGTCAATGAAGTGGTCTGGCGCAACTTCTCGACCGACTTCTGGGTCAGCTTCAAGCTCTTCGGCGTGATGCCGATGACGCTGGTCTTCGGCATGGCGCAAATACCGGTACTGACCAAATATGCGCGCGGACCCGACCCGGATGCACAGCCCGCCGAATAATCCTGCTCACGGGTGAATGCTGCGGTCTTTCGTTTCCGGCACGAAGATCATGCCGACGACAAATGTGATCGCTGCGATGATGACCGGATACCAGAGCCCCGAATAGATGTTGCCGCTCGCCGCGACGATGGCGAAGTAGGCGCGGACCATGGCCCGCTGGTCGTACTCGGGGCATGCCTGCTCGACCTCGTGCCCGAGGTCCGCGGCCAGCGCGGCCGCCGCCTCGACCGCGGCGACGCAGTCGGGGTGGGTCGCGGTGCCGAAGAGGGCGCGGGTCGTGAAGGCGACCCGCAGGCGCCCGGGAGGCGCGCCGACCTCGCCGAGGAACGAGCCCACCCGCGGCGGGGCGTGGTAGGGAGCGCCGACGTCCGGCCCGCTGACCGCGTCGAGCGTGGCCGCAGTGTCGCGGACCGAGCGGGTCAAGACGTGCTCGCAGACGAGCCCGGCCCAGCGCTCGCCGGCGAACGGGCCCGCCGGGTTGCGGGCGCGCGTCGGCTTGAGCCCGACGAGCCCACAGTGCGAGGCCGGGATCCGGATCGACCCGCCGCCATCGCCACCATGGGCCAGCGGCACCATCCCGGCGGCGACGGCGGCGCCGGAGCCGCCGCTCGAGCCGCCGGGGGTGTGGGCGGGGTTCCACGGGTTGCGTGTCGGGCCGCGCAGCACCGGCTCGGTCACGCCGTAGATGCCAAACTCGGGCGTGTTGGTGCGGCCGACGACGACCAGCCCCGCGCGGCGGAAGCGCCGCACGAGCTCCGCGTCGCGCTGCGGTCGATAGTCGGCGAGGAGCTGGGTCGACTGGGTGCAGGGCTCGCCTGCGTCCTCGGCCATCAGGTCCTTGAGCAACATCGGGACGCCCCGGAAGGGCCCATCCGGGAGCGCTCCGCTGGCCTCGGCGCGGGCCCGATCGAACTGGGTGTGCACGACCGCGTTCAGCCGGGGGTTGTCGCGCTCGATGCGCGCGATCGCGGCGTCGACGAGCTCCGTGGGCGTCACGTCACCGCTCGCGACGAGCGCGGCGAGCCCGAGCGCGTCGTGGCGTTCGTACTCCGGCAACGGCGGGGCCATCCAGCCTCCTGTCGCGAGTTGGGAAGGAGAGCATGCCACGGTCATGGCGCGCACGCACGCCCACCCCCCCACCGATTCGAATGCGTCGGCCGTCAGGGCGGGGGCAGCCCGATGTCGCGCTCGGTGCGGTAGGCGCGCACGGTGTAGGGCGGCGGCGGCGACGGCGGGTGGGCGGCGACCCAGGCGCCCCACGCGGCGGGGTCTTCGCCGAGCGCGGTGCCGGTGAGCGCGCGGAGGGCGCGGACGGCGCGGATCAGGACGAAGTCGGGCGCCGTGGTCAGGAAGCCCGCGAGCGGCCCGATGGCGCG
>PHEO01000079.1 GCA_002841195.1 Alphaproteobacteria bacterium HGW-Alphaproteobacteria-11 | reverse complement strand
TGAGCGCCAGGATGAAAAGCACCGCCGATACGACGTAGAGAACGGCCGCTATGTTGGCTGACATGTCCCGGCCCCCCTCAGCGCTGCTTTTTCTTGTACATGGAAAGCATTCGCTGGGTGACCAGGAAGCCGCCGAAGATATTGACCGACGCCAGCACCACCGCAACGAAGCCGAAGCCCTTGGAAAGCCAGCCGCCTTCGCCCGCCTGCGCGACATCGAGGCCGACGGCGATCAGCGCGCCGACAATGATGACCGACGAAATGGCGTTGGTGACCGACATCAGCGGCGTGTGCAGCGCCGGCGTGACGCTCCAGACGACGTAATAGCCGACGAAAATCGCGAGCACGAAGATCGCGAGCCTGAAAACAAAAGGATCGACAGCGGCCGCTTCCATCAGTTGTCTCCCTCGCGAAGTGACGGATGCACAACCTGACCGTCGCGGGTCAGGCAGGTGCCCGTAATGGTTTCGTCGTCCCAGTCGATCGCAAGCGCCTTGGTTTCCTTGTCGATCATGGGCGTGATGAAGTTGAGGAGGTTCTTCGCATAAAGCGACGAGGCGTCGACCGCGAGCTGCGCGGCGACATTGAGATCGCCGATCAGCGTGACACCATGCTTGACGACGCGCTGGCCGGGCTCCGACAACGGACAATTGCCGCCGCGCTCGACCGCGAGATCGACCAGGATCGAACCCGGCTTCATCGTCTTGACCATCTCTTCGCTGACAAGCTCCGGCGCCGGACGGCCCGGAATGAGCGCGGTGGTGATGACGATGTCCTGCTTCTTGATGTGTTCGGCAACAAGCGCGGCCTGGGCGCGCTTGTAGTCGTCCGACATTTCCTTGGCATAGCCGCCGGCCGCGTCGCCGCTCTCTTCGGATTCGACCATCACGAAGGTGCCGCCGAGGCTTTCGACCTGCTCCTTGGTGGCCGAGCGCACATCGGTCGCCGAAACGATGGCGCCGAGGCGCTTGGCCGTCGCGATCGCCTGCAGGCCCGCGACGCCGACACCCATGACAAAGACGCGCGCGGGCGCGATGGTGCCGGCCGCCGTCATCATCATCGGCATGGCGCGGGTGAAAGCCTCCGCCGCGTTGATCACTGCCTTGTAGCCGGCAAGGTTCGACTGCGAGGACAGGACGTCCATCGACTGCGCGCGGCTGATGCGCGGCATCAGCTCCATCGCAAAGGCATTGACGCCGGCCGCCGCATATTTCTGGAACCGCGCCTTGTCGTCGTAAGGGTTGAGAATCGCGGCGAGCATCGCCCCGCGCTTCATCATTCCGAGTTCCTCGTCGGTGGGCGCACGCACCTTGAAGACGATGTCAGCATCCTTCAGCGCATCGGTGGTGCTCGAAGCGATCTCCGCGCCCGCCTCGCGGTAAAGCGCATCCGAAATCGAGGCGCCGGCGCCGGCGCCCGCTTCGACCGTCACCTGAAGGCCAAGCGCCGTCAGCTTCTTCACCGTCTCGACCGACGCCGCCACGCGGGGTTCGTCGTCGAGCCGTTCCTTCGGGATCGCAAGTTTCATGGATTATCGCCTGTTTCCCGAACGGCCCGGCCGATGCCGTCACCGCTCAAGTGAGAATAAGAATTATTCCAATACAACGCGCTAGCGGATGGTTTCAAGATGGAATGGCCCGACAAACCCCCGTCGCGCGTGAACGCGTCGTCAGAGAAGGAAAAACGCCATCAGGATGAGAAGCACGACAATCGCGACGGTGCCCCATTTGCTCATCTCGATGAAGGCGTCGTAGGTCGAGAGGTGGGATTTGACGTCCATCTCTTCGCTCCAGCCGTCCTGCGCCTTGTTCTCAGCCATGCTACCTCGCCCGGTTTCTGCTTCGCCCAAGCCTGTTTTGAGCGAGCCGGACTATAGCAAACGAACCGCCTGCGGCAAGCGCTCAAGCCCCGGCCCCCTGCCCCGGATGGGCGTGCCGGATGTGCATATCCGAACAGGCGGACGAGCTACTCGCCGAAGGGCGAGGGCAGCCGCCCGGCGGCCGCCTTGCGCGAGGGCGCCGAATGGTCCCAGTCGGCCAGAAGCGCGCGCAGCGCCGCAACGAAGGCCAGCGGCTGGTCGAGCATCACATGATGGCGCGCCTGCGGGATCTCGATGACGGGCGCGGCCCGCCCGAGCAGATTGAACATGTATTCGCCGATCTCGGCCGGCAGCAGCACCGAGAACTCGCCGCGCATGATGGCGATGCGGCAGCGCGTGGCGGCGAGCCGCGCGCCCATGTCGCCGATGTTGAACCGCTGCCAGATCGCCGGATCGAATTTCCAGGTCCAGCCCTCGCCGCCTTCCGGGTTCGCAACCGGCTTCAGCGAATGGCGCGCGATGTAATCGACGACATAACGATTTTCGCAAGGCTGTGGCGGCGCGAGACGGAAGCGCCCCATCGCCTCCTCAAGCGTCGGATAGATACGATGTGGCCGGAAGGCGCGGTCTGGCGGGCCGCCCGGCCTGTCCGGCGGATTGACCGGGCTGTCGACAATGACCGTACCGGCCAGCCGCTCGCCGTAGAGCGCGCCGGTGAGAATGGTGATGAAGCCGCCGAAGGAGTGACCGACGATGATCGGCGGCTCCTCGCAGGCGAAAAAGCCGGCGTCTTCGCAGACCGCGATCTGTTCCTCGGCGAAGGTCTCGATCGTGTAGCGCTCGCGCCAGCCGCTGTCGCCCATGCCGCTGACATCGATGGCGGCGACGGAATACTCGCGCGCCAGGAACGGTGCGACGAACGACCACCAGCGCGCATGCGCGCCATTGCCGTGGACCAGCAGCAGGCCGGGCTTCGCCGGGTCGCCCCAGCGCAGATAATGGATCGGTGTGCCGGCGACGTCGACAAAGCGGCTCTCGGGCTGCATGTCGACGGCGCGCGCAAACCAGCCCGGCGCAACCGTAACCGCCGGGCCTTCCTCGTCGCCGGGCGCCAGCGGAAAATCGTTCACTTGGGCGGCCTTTCGCTGAGCGCCTTGAAGACGGCGGTGCCGGTCATGATCGTGCGGTCGCCGCTCCAGATGCGGCCCTGCACGGTGAAGAAATCGTCCTCGCGGCCGACCACTTCCGCCGTTCCTTCGACCCATTCGCCGATCTTCGCACCCGACAGAAAATCGGTCAGCAGCCGGACCGTCACCCAGTAGCGATGCACCTCCATCGTGATCGCATGGCCGAACGCCATGTCGGCGAACGCCATCAACATGCCGCCATGACAATTGCCCATGCCGTTGGTGTGGTGCTCCTGCACCAGAAAGGCGCGCGTGTAGCGGCCGTCCGCCTCGATCTTCTCGTAGAGCGGACCGATCTGCCGCCCGAAGCCGTGGAACCAGTTGAGGTTCTGGTAGCCCTCGGGCAGCGCGATGGAATTTTCTTCCAGCAGGTCGTCTGTCATGGCCGGGAACTCTGATGCAAACAGATAGCGGAATTGCGCGGGTGCTCAGGCGGCGAGCGGCACGCCCGCCTTCTTTAGCGCGGCGCTCTGGCGCTTGTCGAGCGCCGCGGTATCGAACGCCTCGATGGCCGCATTGAACAGCCGATGGAAATTGAGTTCCGCGCCGAGATGCAGGAACACCGAACCGAGACCGATGGCCGCACGGTCCATGAACACGAATTCGCGCGGCGGCGTCACCGGCCCCAGCTCGCGCAATCGCTTGTGAACCGCAAAGGCTTCCTTGCGGCCATATTCGCCGGGCCGGATGCCGTCGGCGACCGAACGCACCCGGTCGTCGAGCATCGGTGCATAGATGAACCGCGCCCAGACATTCAGCGTGTCGATCAGCTCGGCGGAGAGATTGCGGAAGCCCCAGTTTTCATAGGCCGCCGCCGCGCGGTCGCGGTCGTTCGTCTCGAGCGCCCGGTAAAGCTCGACAACGCCGGCAACGAAACCCGGCGGAAAGACGCGGATGCAACCATAGTCGAGCAGGTTGATTCCGAAATCCGGCCGCACCGTGTAGTTGCCGAGATGCGGGTCGCCGTGAATGACGCCGAAGCGCGAGAACGGCGTCCACCACGCCGCGAACATCGTCTCGGCAATGGCATTGCGCACCTCCATCTCGTGTTCGCGGAAATCGAGCAGCGGCCGGCCGTCGAGCCAGCCCATGGTGAGAAGACGTTTGGTGGAGAGATCCGCATGAACGTCCGGCACGGCGACACGCGCATCGCCGGCGAAGATATGCGAATAGAGACGCATATGCGCGGCCTCGCGTTCGTAGTCGAGCTCCTCGCGCAATCGCTCGCCGATCTCGGCATACATCTCGCGCGTGTCGATCGCGCTGTCCATGCGGCGATGGATCGAGAAAATGAGGCCGAGTTGCCGGAGATCGGCATCGACCGCCGATTGCATGTCGGGATATTGCAGCTTCACGGCCAGCAACGTGCCGTCGAGCGCCGTCGCGCGGTGCACCTGGCCGAGCGAGGCGGCGGCCGCCGCTTCGCGCTCGAAACTCTTGAACCGCGCCTCCCAGCCGGGCCCGAGCTCGGCGCGCATTCGCCGCTTGACGAACGGCCAGCCCATCGGCGGCGCCGCCGACTGCAACTCCGCAAGCTCGGCGGCAAAGTCGGCCGGCACGGCATCCGGAATGGTCGCGATCATCTGCGCGACCTTCATGATCGGGCCTTTGAGGCCGCCCAAGGCCGATTTCAGCTCGCGCGCGGTCCGGTCGTCGAGAGTGTTGATGCCGAAGAGACGCCCCCCGGCGACACGCGCCGCGATGCCGCCGACACCCGCTCCGACCTGCGCATAGCGACGGACGCGGCGCCCGAGACGGTTGGCTTCGTCGTCTTTCGGCGGTCTGCCGCGTGGCGGCTTTTCGTTCATTCCATCGCCTCAAGCTCGTCGATGAAGCCCCGGATCACCGACAGTCCCTTGTCCCAGAACGCAGGTTCCGACGCGTCGAGCCCGAACGGCGCCAGCAATTCCTTGTGGCGAAGTGTGCCGCCGGCTTCCAGCATCCGGAGATAACGCTCGGCAAAGCCCTCCTGCGCCTCCTCGTAAACCGCGTAAAGCGAATTCACCAGGCAGTCGCCGAAGGCATAGGCGTAGACATAGAAGGGCGCATGGATGAAATGCGAAACGTAGCACCAGTAGGTCTCGTAGCCCTCGCCGAGCCGGATCGCCGGCCCGAGGCTCTCGCCCTGCACATCGAGCCAGATGCGGCCGATATCGTCGGCCGTCAATTCGCCCTCTCGCCGCGCCGTGTGGACCCGCCGCTCGAATGTGTAAAACGCCGTCTGCCGCACGACGGTGTTGAGCATGTCCTCGACCTTCGAGGCGAGCATCGCCTTGCGCCGCGCCGCATCGGGCGCCGACGCAAGCAACTTGCGGAAAGTCAGCATCTCGCCGAAGACGCTCGCGGTCTCGGCAAGCGTCAGCGGCGTGTCGGCCATCAGCGCGCCCTGCTTCGCCGCCAGCACCTGATGAACGCCGTGACCGAGCTCATGCGCCAGCGTCATCACATCGCGCGTCTTGCCCTGATAGTTGAGCAGCACATAGGGATGCGCGCTCGGCACCGTCGGATGCGAGAAGGCGCCGCTCGCCTTGCCGGGGCGCATCGGCGCATCGATCCAGCCCTGCTCGAAAAACCGCTCCGCGATCGACGCCATTTGCGGCGTGAAGCCGCGATAGGCCTCAAGCACCGTGTCGCGCGCCTGCGTCCACGGAATTGTCGCGTCGTCGGCCTGCGGCAGCGGCGCATTGCGGTCCCAGTATTCGAGTTTTTCGAGACCGAGCCACTTCGCCTTCATCGCATAATAGCGATGCGAAAGTGCCGGGTAGGAACGTTGCACGGCGCCGGCCAGCGCTGCGACGACTTCGGGCTCGACGCAATTGGCGATATGCCGCGACTGCGCGATGTCGGTGAAGCCGCGCAGCCGGTCCTCGATCTCCTTGTCCTTGGCAAGCGTGTTGATGACGAGCGCAAAGAGCGGGATATTCGCCTTGAAGGTCCTGGCGAGCGCCTGCGCCGCCGCCGCGCGCTTCGCACCATCCTTGTCGGAAAGGAGATGCAGCGCCCCCTCAAGCGTCAGCGCCTCGCCGTCGACATCGAACGCAAGCCGCGCCATCGTCTCGTCGAACAGCCTGTTCCACGCCGCATGACCCGTGACGCTCTTTTCATGAAGCAGCGTTTCCAGCTCATCGGATAGTTGATACGGCCGCATCGCCCTGAGGTCGCGCAACCATGGCCCGTAGTACGCGAGCGCAGGAGTTTCGAGCGCCTTGTCCAGCGCTGATTCTTCCAGCCTGTTGAGTTCGAGCGCGAAGAAGAGCAGCCCGGTCGAAATCGCCGTCACGCGTTCCTGCATGTCGCCGTAAAACTTTGCGTGACCCGGATTGGTGTTGTCCTGCGCGTAGAGAAGCCCGGCAAAGGACATCAGGCGGCCAAGGCGGTCCTCGATCACTTCATAGGCGCGGACAGCCTCGGCAAGCTGCGATCCGCCATCCTGCGCCGCGACAATTGCCGCGATCCGTCCCCGATAGCGCGCATTGAACGCCTCGGTCTCGCGCGCCGCCGCCGCCAGATCGGCTTTCACCTCCGGCGCATCGGGGCCCGGATAGAGATCGTCGAGATTCCAGGTCGGCAAGGCAACGGGCATCGGGCGGCTTTCCTTCGGGGGAATGAGGGGCGTTGCCATCTATATTGCGCGGGAAGGCCCGGTGTTCAACGCGCGGAGCGCCGATTTGTCCGGCGCCAAATGAAAAGGGCCCCGGTCTTGCGACCGGGGCCCTGATCTTGTCGATCGTCAGGCTTTAGCAACCCGCAACAACCGCGCGGCGGTTGAGCGGCTCACGCACGCCGTCGCCTGTCTGCACCGCGAGCTGGGTTTCACCAGCCGAGGAGGCGCTGCAGAGCGACTTGCCCTGCGCCGTCAGCGCATTGGACACCGTGTTGGCACGGCGCTGGCCGAGAGCCTGGTTGTAGGCATTGCTGCCCGACGTATCGGTGTGACCGACAACCGAGAGCGAACCGGACGTCTCGGCGACGATCTGGTCGATCACCGACTGCGCTTCCGGCGTCAGGTTGTACTTGTCGAAACCGAAATAGATGGTCCACGGACCTGCGGCTTGCAGCGAGCAAGCGGTCAGGGCTTCGTAGAACGCGGCCTTTTCGGCTTCCACGCGGTCCGGCTGCACCGGGCCGCCAGGGCCACCGAAATACGATCCGCCTTCACCGAGCTTGTTGTCGCTCGCCTGCTCAACCCAGCCATCGTAGTAACGCTGGGCCTTGGCGCAGGCGCAACCGCGCTCGGTCCGGCCGCCATTGTCCAGGGCCGCCATCAGCTTTGCCCGGGCGTCCTGCAACTCAGGCAGATCGCTCGGAAGAACCCCCATCGTCGAGGGATCGAAAGGAAGAACGGTTTCGCCAGCAGCCGCAGCGCGGCCCTTGGCGACGATCACAGCCGTATCGACCCAGTTGCAGTCGACATAAGCTTCAGAAGTCGCTCTGTCCTGATATTCGCGAGCCAGGCACGCGTTGAAGGAGTCGCCCTGAATGTCTTGATGCAGGTACGATTCAGCCGTCCACGTGCCGCAACCAGCCAGCACCAGGAAGGAACCCAACGCTATAAGCCGGGATATCATTTTCATCCCAATCTCCGTCGTTATTTCGCTCTGCCCCCCGACAATACGACGGGTGGCCCGGACCCCACCGGTAAGCCCTCATAAGTTTAATTTCATCGCACGGAAGACCTTGAACCATCAACCCGAATTGGCGGAATCCGGAAACTTCTGGCGGATGCGTCACATGAGAGCAACACTGTTGCTACAGGGAATCGGCCGGAATCGTCCAACCGCCATCCATCTGCCCCGAAAGGTAATGGTCCAGCGATTATCAGCCGAAGGATTAAGGGCCCCTTTACCAATCCGCCCCAATATGAGGCAAATGGGCGATTTTATTGACGCCTTGCGACCGCACACAATTGAGGCCGACATGACCCAGGCGATTCTGATCGTCGACGACGACCCCGCGCAGCGCCGCATTCTGGAGGAAGTGGTTAACCGTGACGGTTACCGCGCGATCCCGGTCGATGGCGGGGCGGCGGCGCTGGAATATCTGGACGGACCGGCCGGCGGCGACATTTCGCTGGTGATTCTCGACCTGGTGATGCCCGGCGTCGACGGGCTGGAGGTGCTGAAACGCACCCACCCGCAAAAGCCCAACCTGCCCGTCATCGTGCTGACCGCCCATGGCGGCATCGAGACGGTGGTCAACGTGATGCGCGAAGGCGCCGCCGACTTCGTGGTGAAGCCGGTGAGCCCGGAGCGCCTCCATGTGTCGATGCGCAACGCGCTGAAGGTCAACGCGCTGACCAGCGAAATCGGCCGCCTGCAAAAGCGCCAGACCGGCCGCCTGACCTTCGACGACCTGATCGCCCGCAGCGGCGCGATGGACCAGGTGATCCGGCTGGGCAAACGCGCCGCGCAATCCAACATCCCGATCCTGATCGAGGGCGAAAGCGGCGTCGGCAAGGAACTGATCGCCGCCGCCATCCAGGGCGAAGGCGAACGCGCCGGCAAACCCTTCATCACGGTCAATTGCGGCGCCATCCCCGAGAACCTGGTCGAGAGCATCCTCTTCGGCCACGAAAAGGGCGCCTTCACCGGCGCGTCGGACAAACACGCCGGCAAATTCCAGGAAGCCTCGGGCGGCACGCTCTTCCTCGACGAGATCGGCGAACTGCCGCTCGACATCCAGGTGAAACTGCTGCGCGCCCTGCAACAGGGCGAAGTCGATCCCGTCGGCTCGAAAAAGCCCGTCAAGGTCGATATCCGTTTGATTTCGGCGACCAACCGCGACCTGCTGCAGATGGTCAAGGAAGGCAGCTTCCGCGAAGACCTCTATTACCGCCTCAATGTTTTCCCGATCCATGTGCCGCCGCTCCGGCAGCGCAAGGAAGACGTGCCCGACCTCGTCGCGCATTTCGTCCGCCGCCTCGCGGCGGAAGAGGGAAAGGACGTGGTCGGCATTTCGCAGACCGCGCTCGACATGCTGTGTGCCTATGACTGGCCGGGCAATGTGCGCCAGATCGAAAACACGGTCTTCCGCGCCGTCGTGCTCTGCGACGGCGAAACGCTGCAGGTCTCCGATTTCCCGCAGATCGCCAGCATGGTGAAGGGCTTCGAGGAAGCGGCGATGCCGCGCGCGGCCGCCGAACCGGCCCGCGATTCCGCCCCCGATTCCATTTCGTACACGGACGACCGGCCGATCGAATTCGTCTCCCGCACCCATGCAGGCCATGCCGCGCAGACCAACACGCTGGCCGACTTCGCGCGCTCGAACTTCTCCGACGGCATCGCCGTGACCGACGAGGCCGGCAATGTGCGGACGCTGGAGGAAATCGAGGCGGAAATGATCCGCCTCGCCATCGAGAAGTACAAGGGCCACATGACCGAAGTCGCCCGCCGGCTCGGCATCGGCCGCTCGACGCTCTATCGCAAGGTGCGCGATATGGGCCTTGAGGTGCGCGAGAACTGAAAAACCTGAACCTTCCGTGAGACAGCGAACGGCGCCGGCGCAATCCGGCGCCGTTTCGTTTTGGGGGTCGTTTTGGGGGCTGCGTGGCCGCCCGAAAATACCGTCCGCCTACGGATCGACCGGCCACTTATCCCCGTTTGTGACAGTTCGATGACAGCGGTTTTGACCCTCTGTCACCAAACTGTCAAAAAACTGTCACAAATGGTTTCGGCAGCCTCGACGCGCACCCCGCGCGCCCGAATACCGCCCTCCCGCTTGCGGGATAAGTCGCACTTATCTCCGTGTGGCCGGAAAGACATGTGGCAGGGATGCATGTGGCGGGTGGGCAGCGGCGGGGATAAGTGGGGCGGTCGGCGCAAGCTGCAGTTTATGCGGGGGAGAGACCTCGCCGAACGACCTACCACAGCGAGTCTGCCCCATTCTCAGACAACGGATCGTGGGATTTGAACGTCTCGTCTAGGCAGCAAACTGACCATCAGCTTCGGGCGGCTGCATTGGACGAGACAGACTTGAAGCCAGACGAAGCGGACAATCGAAACCAACCCCTCGCCCTCGGCGGTTGTACGACCGTTACGAAGCGTCGGAACACGGCAGCGTCAGGGTTCCTCTTTCCTTGCTAGGGTCAGCCTGTGCCTCTAACCTTCGATCAGGTCACGGTTGGGGCTTGGGCACGATAATGGACGGTCACACGATAGGCGCGCGCCGCCTTGAGAGAGCGCTACTGGCAAGTGCCAGCGTTGGAGTCGTCGCATGACCCTAACCCTTCAAGTCCCCGGGGACGGAAGCACGCTTCATGCCGCGCTCGTCGCTGCCGCAACGGGAGCCACAGGCGGCTTCGCTGCGTTCGCGTTCGCAACCTCCACCGGCGTCGACACGGCCCTCGCTGAGCCCGCGGTTCGCAACCTCCTCGATACCGGAAGGTTCCAGCTTGTGGTCGGGCTCGACGCGATCACTGACACGGCAGCGGTTGCCGCAATCAAGACTGCGAAGGCCGCGCTTCCGAACGCGTCCGTATCGCTGTTCTACAACCCGAAGGGCGGCGTCCTTTTTCATCCCAAGACAATGTTTTTCAAACGGCCGGCTGGCGGTAGGTGCCTCACGGGCTCAGGAAATTTGACCCTCGGCGGCCTTCGTAACAACTGGGAGGCGTTCTGGAAGGCGGATGTCTCCAACGCCGATGCGACGGTGCTTGAGGCTCAGTGGGCCAATTGGGTGGCTGACCACAAGGACAACCTCCTTCCGCCGGACGACCCTCGGGTCACCGCGCAGGCTGCGCTCAATGCAAAAACAAGGGCGAAAATTCAAAAGGCCGTGAAGGAGACCGATGCCGAGGCGCTTGCTGCGCTTGAGGAGGGAGCAGCCGAAGCATACTCGCTGAACCCGTTCTTGATCGCCGAGGTGCCGAAGAACCGTCCCGGCCAAGCTGACTTCGGGATCGAGACATATCAGGGGTTCTTCGGTGTCACAATCGGCAAGCAGCGCGAGGTCACCTTCTATCAGGTCAGACCGGACGGATCGCTTGCGCCGCCGGAGCACCGGCAAGCGGTGGCAGTGAAGAGCAGCAACTACCGCTTCGAGGTCGAAGCGCTCAGGGGACTACAGCATCCGGCCGACGAGCATTTCATCCTTGTCTTCGAGCGCATCGGCAAATCCGAGTACAGGTACGTGCTTCTGAAGCCCGGCGAGGCAGGACATGCGAGCGTCCAGAAGTTCCTGAACGACAACTACTTCATCTCCGGCAATTCGAAGCGCAGAGTGATTGTAACGGAAAGCGACGTCCACGCTGCTTGGGCCGCCAATCCCCTGCTTCTGCACTAGCGGCAGAGCAGCAACACCTCGGTAGTACCCTTGGCGGCCTTGTTCAGCGACGTTGTGTTGAGCTTCATATGCTCCAAGCTCGCCAACTGCTCTACCCGGACGTCCTTGAAGTGCTGCTTCGCGAGGCCAATGACGGTGTCCAGCGCCATGACCCGCGGTCGAGCCTCCATGTTTGGATCGTATCCGGAGTAGGAGAGGACGAGCGGCACTTGGAGCGTGGCTACACCGGCAAACAGCGCCGAGAATGCCGCTGGAGCCTCCGATTTGATGCAAAAGGGCGACTGGTGTCGGCCCGCTCTGTAGCCGCCACGGCTCTTGATATTGCCGCCGCCGAGATTGCTCTTCGTGATGCTGGGGTCGTCCCCCAGAGCTATGGTCTCAAGGCTGTGATAGAAGCGGCTATAGTGGTCGCGCGTGTATGGCGGGTCCGCATAGACCACAGACGGCTTGAGTGCAGGCTTGGCCAACGCCTCTCGGAAATCTGCTCGAACTGCCACGTGGTCGCGCCTAGCGATCGAAAGGCTCTCGTACTGTCGCAGGTAAGCCATGAATACCGACCGGGCCGAGAGCCCGCGCTCAGCGATGATCTTCCTGACGACGTGGCGCTTCGGTGTGCCGAACTTGTCTCGTGGCCGTATCGGTTGGGCGAACTGTTTGCCGATCGAGTTTACAAGATGGCTCGCGGTGCTCAGTGTGGCGGCCAGCAGAACCGAACTCCCACTGTCACGCGCTAGATCTGCGATGGCGTCCAACTCAACGGCCTGCGCGTAGCTGAAGTATTGCCCGCCGAAGTGCCGCACGCACACTGTGCCGGCACTAGGCAGCCCAAGCGCCTCAATCCTAGCCTGTGCCTCTCGCGCTGCATCCATGAGCGACGAACCCGCAGCCACCTCTTCGGTACCTAGGCTCGTGAGGTTGC
>PHEO01000078.1 GCA_002841195.1 Alphaproteobacteria bacterium HGW-Alphaproteobacteria-11 | reverse complement strand
CAATCGAACCCGCCTGTGCGCGGACCGTCAACTCGCTATAGGCGACGTTGAATCCGAGCATCGAATCCTCGACGCCGCCGAGAATATGCTCGCCCAGTTCTGTGAGACTTTCGTCCATCGATGCGGTCTCGAAACTCATGGGCAGGTTTTCGCTTCCCGCGCGGAAGGTACTGGCTGCCAGTCGGTGAAAATCAGCGGTCGAGCGTACCCGTCCGGCGAATTTTCTTTTGAAGGGCGAGGATGCCGTAAAGCAGCGCCTCGGCGGTGGGCGGGCATCCGGGCACATAGATGTCGACCGGAACGATCCGGTCGCATCCACGCACCACGGAGTAGGAATAGTGATAGTAGCCGCCGCCATTCGCACAGGATCCCATCGAGATCACATAGCGGGGCTCCGGCATCTGGTCGTAAACCTTGCGCAGCGCGGGCGCCATCTTGTTGGTCAGCGTGCCGGCGACGATCATCACGTCGGACTGGCGGGGGCTTGCGCGCGGCGCGACACCGAAACGTTCCACGTCGTAGCGCGGCATCGAGGTATGCATCATTTCGACGGCGCAGCAGGCAAGGCCGAAGGTCATCCACATCAGCGAGCCGGTGCGCGACCAGTTGACGAGATCGTCGACCGTCGTCAGCACGAAACCCTTGTCGGCGAGCGCGTCGGTGGCCTGCCGGAAGAAGGCGTCGTCCTGCCCGTCGCCCGGGATCGCCGTTTGAGCCGGCGCGGCCGCATTGCCGGTTTGCATCACTCCCATTCCAGCGCGCCCTTCTTCCACTCATAGGTGAAGCCGATCGTCAGGACGCCCAGGAACACGATCATCGACCAGAAGCCGAACAGCCCGATATCGCCGAGCGCCACCGCCCAGGGAAACAGGAAGGCCACTTCGAGGTCGAAGATGATGAAGAGGATGGCGACGAGATAGTATTTCACGTCGAACTTCATGCGCGCGTCGTCGAATGCTTCGAAGCCGCATTCATAGGCGGCAAGCTTTTCGGGATCCGGTTTGCTCGGCGCGATGAGGAACGGCGCGACGAGCAGCGCAAGACCGATCACGAGCGACAGCCCCATAAAGATCAATATGGGCAGGTACTCGAGAAGCAGGTCTTCCATCGAATTGTCCCCAACAAGAAACCGGCACCTTGCGGTGTCCGGCCGGGCGTCTCAATCTGCGCCGCGCGGGCGCGCGGCAGGACGAGCGAATCGTCCACAATCAACTGCCCAATTCGGCGCGCAGTATAGCTCCCGCATAAGCGAAATCAAAGGCTGGCTGACGTTTTGCCGGGGCAAAAGTCTTTGATTTTCCTGCCCTTGCGTCAGATCGCGCGCGCGCCGCCGTGCCCGCCGACAGGCGCTCGCGGCTATCGCGAAAGCGCGATGTAACGAAAACGATGGCGGGAGTGACGGGGCTCGAACCCGCGACCTCCGGCGTGACAGGCCGGCGCTCTAACCAACTGAGCTACACCCCCAACAGGGCGAAGAAACCGCCTGAAAGGTGGGCGTCTCGTAAGCCAAGCCCCCCGCCCTGTCAAGGCGGCCCCTCAAGCGCGCAGCACGCAGCGCGTGGTGGGCGGTGACGGGCTCGAACCGCCGACCCTCTCGGTGTAAACGAGATGCTCTACCAACTGAGCTAACCGCCCGCGCCCGTGCGCCGAAACGCCCGCTCGGACGTTCCCCGCAACTCCTAGCGAATGGCCGCCGGCAATGCAATCGGAGCCATTGCAATGCGCGCCCAAACGCCCGATCTTGGACGTTCGCCCTTCGGATCACCGACAGACCGGGTGTCCTGTTGACTCGTACCCTCGCCCCCGTCTTTTCGCTGCTGATGGCGACCGCCATCCTGCTGGTCGGCAACGGACTTCTCGGCACGCTGATTCCGATTCGCGCCGGCTATGAGGGCTTCGCAACCATATCTGTCGGCATTATCGGCAGCTTTTATTTTGCCGGTTTTCTGGCCGGCTGTTTCGCGACCCCACATATCGTGCGCCGCGCCGGACATATCCGCAGCTTCGCAACCTTCTGCGGATTGGCGGCGGCGGCACCGCTTATTCACGCTATGTCTTCCGACCCGGCCATGTGGGCGCTGATGCGGGTGCTGACCGGCTTTTGCTTCGCCGGTCTTTATATGGTGATCGAAAGCTGGCTCAACGAGCAATCGACCAACGACACGCGCGGCCGCATCTTCGCGGTCTATCTGGTGGTCAACCTGACAGCCCTGGCCGGCGGCCAGTTGATGCTGAACGTGGCGGACTCGAGCGGTTTCGTGCTCTTTGCGATCTGTTCGATCCTGACATCGCTGGCGCTGGTGCCTGTAGCAATGACCACCTCGGTCCAGCCGATGCCGATCCAAAGCACGACGATCAACATTCGCAAGCTCTATGCGCTCTCGCCTGTCGGCCTGATCGGCTCGTTTGTGGTCGGCCTCACCAATGCGCCGTTCTGGACGCTGGCGCCGCTTTTTGCGATCGAACGCGGGCTCGGCGAAGGCGGCGTCGCGGCGTTCATGCTGGCGGCGATCATCGGCGGGGCAGCCGCGCAATGGCCGATCGGGCGCATTTCGGACCGTATGGACCGGCGGCGCGTCATTGTCGTGGTCTGCCTCGGTTCGGCGGCCGGCGAAGTGGCGCTGGTCGCCGCCGGCATCAGCGGCAGCGTCACGGCGATCATGCTTGCGGGCGTGCTATTCGGCGTTTTCGCGCTGACGCTCTATTCGGTGTGCGTGGCGCATTTGAACGATCACGGCCAAAGCGAGAGTTTCGTATCAATCTCAGGCGGCCTGCTGGTCGTTTATTCGGTGGGTGCGATTGTCGGCCCGACCGCCGCGTCGCTGGGCGTCGGGGCTTTCGGCATCTCGTCGATATTCGTGTTCCCGGCGGTCGTGCATCTGCTCTTTGCCGGCTATACGGCCTACCGGATCGTCTCGGCGCCCGCCCTGACCGAGGCGCAGCGGTCCGACTTCGTGGCCGTGCCGTTCCCGCAGGTCACGCCGCTGCCGACGGAACTCGATCCGCGGGCCGCCGATGAAGCGCCGGAGGACGAGGCAACCGTCGAGCGCGCCGCGCCATGAAAAAGGCCGGCACGCTTCCCTACGCGGCCGGCCCTCAAACTCGCGATTTTTCTCGGGTCAGCTGTTCACAGCGTCCTTGAGACCCTTGCCGGCCTTGAACTTCGGCTGCTTCGAGGCCGGAATCTGAATCGTCTCGCCGGTACGCGGGTTGCGGCCCTCGGTGGCTGCGCGGTTCGACACATTGAACGTGCCAAAGCCGACCAGCCGGACCTCTTCGCCCTTTTTCAGCGAGTCCGTGATGATGTCGAACACATAGTCGACGGACTTGGTCGCATCGGCCTTGGATAGACCGGTCCGGTCCGCCACTTCTGCAATGAGATCGTTCTTGTTCACGTCGGGCCCCTTCTGATGCGATGGCGGGGAATCGGGATTCCCTCAAGCGTTAAGAGTCTACTCGTCTGCCAAGAAGGGGGTCAAAGTAAAAACAAAGGAATTCTGCGGAAAATTCGAGGTGCCAAATGCAGAAACGGGAGCCCTGAGGCTCCCGTTTTGCCTTGCACGACCGCCCGACGGGCGTTCGGCGCCTTTAATGTGCCATAACCGGCTCATTGGTGTCAGGCTGGCCGCGGCCAGCGGCGGCCTGTTCGGCTGCCCAAGCATCCTCATCCCATTCGATCGGCTCCGGCACGCGGGTCAGCGCATGCTTCAGCGCTTCGTCGATGGTGTTGACCGGCACGATCTCGAGGGCGTTCTTCACATTGTCCGGAATCTCGGCGAGATCCTTGGCGTTGTCCTGCGGGATCAGCACCTTCTTGATGCCGCCGCGAAGCGCCGCAAGGAGCTTCTCCTTGAGGCCGCCGATGGGCAGCACCCGCCCGCGGAGCGTCATCTCGCCGGTCATCGCCACGTCCTTGTGGACCGGAATGCCGGTCATCACCGAGACGATGGCCGTGGTCATTGCGACGCCGGCCGACGGACCGTCCTTGGGCGTCGCGCCTTCCGGCACGTGGACATGGATGTCGCGGCGATCGAACAATGGCGGCTCGATGCCGAAACGGGTCGCACGGGAGCGGACGAAGGAACTCGACGCGGAGATCGACTCCTTCATGACGTCGCGCAGGTTGCCGGTCACCGTCATGCGGCCCTTGCCGGGCATCATCACGCCTTCGATCGTCAGCAGCTCGCCGCCGACTTCCGTCCATGCCAGACCGGTGACGATGCCGACCTGGTCCTCGCCTTCGGCTTCGCCGAAACGGTATTTCGGCACACCGGCATCGTCGGCGATGTTTTCCATCGTCAGCTTGACCGACTTCGTTTCCGGATCGGTCAGGATGCGCTTGACGGCCTTGCGCGCCAGGTTGTTCAGCTCGCGCTCAAGATTGCGGACGCCGGCCTCGCGCGTATAGACGCGGATCAGCTGACGCAGCGCCTCGTCGTCGATCGACCATTCGCCCTTGCGCAGGCCATGGCCGTCAATCGCCTTCTGGATCAGGTGGCGGCGGGCGATTTCGACCTTCTCATCCTCGGTGTAGCCGGCGATGCGGATGATCTCCATCCGGTCCATCAGCGGTTCGGGGATGTTGAGCGTGTTCGCCGTCGTCACGAACATGACGTCGGAAAGATCGTAGTCGACCTCCAGATAGTGGTCGGCAAAGGCGTTGTTCTGTTCGGGATCGAGAACCTCGAGCAGCGCCGATGACGGATCGCCACGGAAATCCGAACCCATCTTGTCGATCTCGTCGAGCAGGAAGAGCGGATTGGTGTGCTTCACCTTCTTCATCGACTGGATGACCTTGCCGGGCATCGAACCGATGTAGGTGCGGCGGTGTCCACGGATCTCCGCCTCGTCGCGCACGCCGCCGAGCGACATGCGCACGAAGTCGCGACCCGTCGAACGGGCAATCGACTTGCCGAGCGAGGTCTTGCCGACGCCGGGCGGACCGACGAGGCAGAGGATCGGCCCCTTCAGCTTGTTGGCGCGGTTCTGCACCGCCAGGTATTCGACGATGCGCTCCTTGACCTTGTCGAGACCGTAGTGATCGGCGTCGAGAATTTCCTGCGCGTTCGCCAGGTCCTTCTTGACGCGGCTCTTCTGCTTCCACGGCACCGAGAGCAGCCAGTCGAGATAGTTGCGCACGACGGTGGCCTCGGCCGACATCGGGCTCATCTGCTTCAGCTTCTTCAGCTCGGCGACCGCCTTCTCGCGCGCCTCCTTGGAGAGCTTGACTTTCTGGATGCGTTCTTCGAGTTCGCGGATCTCCTCGCGGCCATCGTCGCCATCGCCGAGTTCCTTCTGAATGGCCTTCATCTGCTCGTTCAGATAGTACTCGCGCTGCGTCTTCTCCATCTGGCGCTTGACGCGGCTGCGGATGCGCTTTTCGACCTGCAGCACGCCGATCTCACCTTCCATCAGCGAATAGACGCGCTCCAGCCGGCCGGCGACCGACGGCATTTCGAGAAGTTCCTGCTTCTCGGGAATCTTGATGTTGATGTGGCTCGCGACCGTGTCGGCCAGCTTGGCCGGGTCCTCGATCTGTCCGATCGAGCCCAGCACCTCCGGCGGCACTTTCTTGTTGAGCTTCACATAGCCTTCGAACTGCGAGACGACGGAGCGCGCCAGACCTTCGATCTGGTCGCCGTCGGTTTCGGTTTCGTCGATCGATTCGACTTCGGCTTCGAAGAATTCGGGGTTGTCGACGTAGCGCTTGACGCGCGCGCGGCGCACGCCCTCGACCAGCACCTTGACGGTGTTGTCGGGCAGCTTGAGGAGCTGCAGCACGGTGCCGATGGCGCCGATTTCGTAGATGTCGTCCGTGTTCGGATTATCGTCCGCGGCATTTTTCTGGGCGACCAGCAAAATCTGCTTGTCGTCCTGCATGACATTTTCGAGCGCCCGCACCGACTTTTCGCGACCGACAAAGAGCGGCACGATCATGTGGGGGAAAACGACAATGTCGCGCAACGGCAGCACCGGCAACACAAGGGCATCGCCGCCGGCGCCTGCCTTCGTATCCTGATTGCGCTTTTCTTTCTCGGTCATGTTACTTCCTGCCTTTACCTGACTCGACTGCCGCCCGCAGCGAAACTCCAGCCTAGCATCCGATTCTGAATGAATGCTGATGGCCGTGCGATGGCCAGAATAGCGGGATTCGCGGGCGCCGCCCGGAATTCGGGCGTTTCCGGTCCCCGGCCTGCGTCAGCGCCGGGGGCCATCGGTTAAAAGGAAAATGGCCCTGAAAGACCGCGCTTTCAAGGCCACTTGCCGATGCATGAAAAATGCAGGTTTTCAGCCCGTCAGGCGCTGGTGCCGACGTCGCCCTGCCGTTCCGCATAGATGTAGAGCGGGCGCGCCTTGCCTTCGACCACCTCGCCACTGATGACGACCTCCTCGACGCCCTCGAGCGTCGGCAGTTCGAACATCGTGTCGAGCAGGATCGCTTCGAGGATGGAGCGCAATCCACGCGCACCGGTCTTGCGGTCGATCGCCTTGCGGGCGATGGAGCGAAGCGCCTCCTCGGAGAAAGTCAGACGCACATTCTCCATCTCGAACAGGCGCTCATACTGCTTGACCAGAGCGTTTTTCGGCTGGGTCAGAATGGTGACGAGCGCTTCCTCGTCGAGATCCTCCAGCGTCGCCAGGACCGGCATACGGCCGACGAATTCGGGGATCAGGCCGAATTTCAAGAGGTCTTCGGGCTCAAGCTCCTTGAGCATTTCGCCGGTCTTGCGATCCTCGACAGACTGCACCTTGGCGCTGAAGCCGATGCCGGCGCCCTTGCCGCGCTGGCCGATGATCTTTTCGAGCCCCGCGAACGCGCCGCCGCAGATGAAGAGGATATTGGTCGTGTCGACCTGCAGGAATTCCTGCTGCGGATGCTTGCGGCCGCCCTGCGGCGGCACGGAGGCAACCGTGCCTTCCATGATCTTCAGCAATGCCTGCTGCACGCCTTCGCCCGACACGTCGCGCGTGATCGACGGGTTGTCGGACTTGCGGCTGATCTTGTCGACCTCGTCGATATAGACGATGCCGCGCTGGGCCCGCTCGACATTGTAGTCGGCCGACTGCAGCAGCTTCAGAATGATGTTTTCGACGTCCTCGCCGACATAGCCGGCTTCGGTCAGCGTCGTCGCGTCGGCCATCGTGAAGGGCACATCGAGGATGCGGGCGAGCGTCTGCGCAAGCAGCGTCTTGCCGCAACCGGTCGGACCGATCAGCAGGATGTTCGACTTCGCCAGCTCGACGTCGTTGTTCTTGGCGGCGTGATTGAGACGCTTGTAGTGGTTGTGGACGGCCACCGACAGAACGCGCTTGGCGTGCTGCTGGCCGATCACATAGTCGTCCAGCACACCGCAGATTTCCTGCGGCGAGGGAACACCGTCACGCGACTTCACCAGCGAGCTCTTGTTTTCCTCGCGGATGATGTCCATGCAGAGTTCGACACATTCGTCGCAGATAAAGACGGTCGGTCCCGCAATCAGCTTCCTGACCTCATGCTGGCTCTTGCCGCAGAAGGAACAGTAGAGCGTGTTCTTGGAGTCGCCGCCGCTCACCTTGCTCATAAAAACTCCTTAGTAACCCGCAAGCCGGTTCGGGTCTCGCTCACCACCCCCGCACCAACCGTGCCTGCCTTCCGATACCCGATCAAGTTGCCCGTAATCCTTGTACGCCGAGGCGCGAAATTCGGATGCCTTGCCGGTCATCTTGCGGACATACGAGCATGTTATTCCTTGAGGGATCAACATTTCATTACCCTCCATTACGGCCGGATGCCGCGTTTCCGTCGCGGCAGCACGGCTTTCGAAGGGCCCGATTCTCGTGCATTTGCCGCCGAAATCGGCAGGGCCGCATTGGCGGCGTGAGCGGTTGCCCGCTCGAAAAGCGTTTGATTCAAGCCTTTTTGGCGTCGTCCTGCGGCCCGCGCACCACACCGACATGGTCGATAATGCCGAATTCGAGGGCACGTTCCGGGCTCATGAAATTGTCACGTTCCAGCGCGTCCTCGACCGCCTTCAGGCTCTGGCCGGTGTGCTTCACATAGATGTTGTTCAGACGTTCGCGAATCGCGATCGTCTCGCGCGCATGAATTTCGATGTCGGTCGCTTGGCCCTGGAATCCGCCAGACGGCTGGTGAACCATGATGCGCGCATTGGGCAGCGCGAAGCGCGAACCCTTCTCGCCCGCAGCCAGCAGAAGCGACCCCATCGACGCCGCCTGCCCCATGCACACCGTCGCGATCGGCGGACGCACATGCTGCATCGTGTCGTAGATCGCCAGACCCGACGTGACGATGCCACCCGGCGAATTGATGTACATCGAGATTTCTTTTTTCGGATTCTCGGCTTCGAGGAAGAGAAGCTGCGCGGTCACCAGCATCGCCATGCCGTCTTCGACCGGGCCGGCGACGAAGATGATGTGCTCCTTCAGCAGGCGCGAGAAAATGTCGTAGGCGCGCTCGCCGCGATTGGTCTGTTCGACCACCATCGGCACGAGGTTCATGTAAGTTTCGATGGGGTCTTTCATTCTCTCTCCTGAGCGTCGGCCCGTTTCCAGCACTGAGATGGTTTGAGGCGCAATGCGGCGCGCCTTCCGCCTCAAGCCGGGATAACCCGATTCGGTAAATGGACGGTTCAGAACTCTACCGCAAGAGGAATATAAGATCAGTTACGGCCTATTTCGCCCCCTGCGACATAGGGGGCTTTTGCCGCTACGTCAGGCGACTTTAGCCGTCAATTCCTCAAATGCAGACGCTGGCAAGCGGCGGGAAGCCGTTGAAACCGACGGCCGAATAGGTCGTTGTGTAGGCGCCGGTGGCCAGAATCCAGACCTTGTCGCCGGCGGCCAGCGCCGTCGGCAGCCGGTAATCGGTCTTTTCGTAGAGAATATCGGCGCTGTCGCAGGTCGGGCCGGCGAGGACGACGGGCGAGGTTTCACCGCCATTTTCGACCGTCGCGTCGCGCGAGGTCAGCAGGCGATACTTGATCGCCTCGTCCATGGTTTCGGCAAGGCCGTGGAACTTGCCGGCATCGAGATAGACCCATCGTCGGGCGTCGTCGCCGCCCTTTTCCGAAACGAGGACGACTTCGGCCTGGATAACGCCGGCATCGCCGACGACGCCGCGGCCCGGCTCCACGATCACTTCGGGCTGGTTGTCGCCGAAGTGGCGGGTCAACGCCTCGCGGATCGCCGCGCCATAGGCCGGGATCGAGGGCACGTCGGTACGGTAGCGCGAGGGGAATCCGCCGCCCATGTTGACCATGCGCAGCATCACGCCACGCGCCTCGAGCGCGCGGAACAGCGAGACCGAGAGTTCGAGCGCCTTGTCATATTGCGTGAGATCAGTCTGCTGCGAACCGACATGAAAGGAGATGCCATAGGCGTCGAGGCCGAGCGCCTTGGCGCGTGCCAGCAGATCGACCGCCATCGCCGGCTCGCAGCCGAACTTGCGCGACAGCGGCCACTCTGCGCCTTCGCATTCCATCAGCACGCGGCAATAGACTTTCGATCCCGGTGCGACGCGGGCGATCTTTTCGAGCTCGGGCTCGCTGTCGAAGGCGAACATACGCACGCCTTTTCCATAGGCCTCGGCGATGTCGCGCTCCTTCTTGATCGTATTGCCGAAGGAGAGACGATCCGGCGAGACGCCGTGCGACAGGCAGAGGTCGATCTCGCCCATGCTGGCGGTATCGAATGCCGAGCCGAGACGGGCCAGCCGCGCGACGATTTCGTCGGCCGGGTTCGCCTTCACCGCATAGAAGACGCGCGCCTCGGGAAGCGAGCGCGCCAGCTCTTCGAAGTTGTGGGCGACAATATCGACATCGACGATCAGGCAGGGCGACGGCAGATCGGCCGTCGCGATGTAGCGCGCGATCTTGGGCGGCAGGCCGCCGCGATCCGACGGCAGCTCGGCCGCCTGCGGCACGAGGCGCAGGCGCGGCTTGCGGCCCTTCACCGTCTTCGTGGACGGAACGGATTTCGCGATTGCTTTGGAAGAATTGCGCGAACGGGCACGGGGGCCCTGCTCGGAAGCGAACATCGTCAACACCCTTTTTCAGACCCGGTACTCAGACCGGCGTGATCCAAAAAGGACGCTTCCGTCGTTGCATAAACCTGCCAGGGGCCAGCGGCACGTGCGTGTGCGTCTTGTGATGCGCGGAGATATAGGTATCGCCGAGTCCGCGCAACAGGTAATTGGGCCGCCGGCAAAGTTTTTTGCTAACAATTTCTTAATGCGCCGGCGGCCAATTGTGGCCGAATTGTGAGAGCGAAATGCGAAAGGCCCGGAGGGTTGCTCCGGGCCTTTGCCGTCAGCGCTTCGAGCGCGTCAGTCTTCCTTCTTTTTCTTCGCCGCCGGCTTCTTCGCGGCGGGCTTTTTGGCGGCAGCCTTCTTTGCCGGCTTCGCCTCGCCATGATCGTGGTCGTGATCATGGTCGCAGTTCTCGTCGTGGACATGCTCTTCCGCTTCGGGATCGGCGAAGAGCGTCTCGCGGTCGACGGCCTTGTCCGTCACATCGGCCAGTTCGGCGATGAAGTCGACGACCTTGTCCTCGAAGATCGGGGCGCGCAGTTCCTGCACGGCTTGCGGGTTCTGCTGGTAGAACTGATAAAGCTGGCGCTCCTGGCCGGGGAACTGGCGGGCGCGCTCGGCAAGCGCCTGGTTCAGCTCCTGCTCGGTGACGGAGATGTTGTTCTTCTCGCCGACTTCGGCCAGCAACAGGCCGAGGCGGACGCGGCGCTCGGCGATCTTGCGGTATTCGGCCTTCACCTCTTCCTCGGGTTCGTCGAGATCGGTGGCCGTCTTGTTCTGCTGCTGCAGCTCGTGCTCGAACTGCTTCCAGATCTGCTCGAATTCCTGCTCGACCATCGAGGGCGGCAGCTCGAAATCATGCAGCTCGTCGAGCTTGTCGAGCATGGCGCGCTTCAGGTGCATGCGCGACATGCGCGTGTAGTCGTTCCTGATCTGGTCGGCGAGCGCCTCACGCAGCTTGGCGAGTTCGTCGAAACCGAAGCGCTTGGCAAGCTCGTCGTCGATCGTCACCTTGGCGGGCGCCTTCACTTCCTTGACCTTCACCTCGAAGACGGCGTCCTTGCCGGCCAGATGTTCGGCGCCGTAATCGGCCGGGAACGCAACCTTGACGGTCTTGTCCTCACCGGCCTTGGCGCCGACAAGCTGTTCCTCGAAGCCGGGGATGAAGCGGCCGGAGCCGAGTTCCAGACTGGCGTCTTCCGCCGAGCCGCCGTCGAAAGCGACATCGTCGATCTTGCCGACGAAATCGACGGTCAGCAGATCGCCGTTCTCCGCCTTGGCGCCTTCTTCGCGCGCTTCGAAATTCTTCTGGTTTTCGGCGAGGCGCTTCAGCGCTTCGTCGATGTCGGCGTCCTTCACCTCGGCAACGAGGCGTTCGATGGAAACCTTTGAAAAGTCTGCCAGTTCGAAGGCCGGCACGACTTCGAAGCTCATCTTGAAGGTGAGGTCGGCCTTGCCGTCCATCACCTGCTCGATTTCGCCCTCGAGGTCGATCGACGGCTGGAAAGCAGGCCGGAGCGCTTCATCGGCCAGCGCCTTCTGGCTCGACTCGCCGACGGTCTCCTGGATGATCTCGCCCATGACCTGTTTGCCGAAGGTCTTGCGCAGATGGCTGACCGGCACCTTGCCGGGGCGGAAGCCCTTGAGGCGAACCTGGTTTTTCATTTCCTCGAGCTTGGCGCCGAGGCGGGCTTCGAGATCCTGCGCGGGAACCTGAATCTTCAATTCGCGCTTCAGACCGTCCGTGTTGGTGACCGTGACCTGCATCTTCCAATCCATTGTATTTAAAGGGGTTTCGGTCTGGTGCGGGCGGAGGGACTCGAACCCCCACGCCTTGCGGCACTGGAACCTAAATCCAGCGCGTCTACCAATTCCGCCACGCCCGCCATGGGCCGACGACGAGGCCCGACAAGAGCCAGCCGCTCCCCAATTTGGCGCTCTCTATATCAAGGGGTTTGGGGGATTGCCAGCAAAAGAGCATGGGCCCTTTCGGCCTTAGCCGAATTGCGACGGCAGGTCACGCAGGACGGCGGGGAGCATTTCGGGAAGGTCCTCGGCGATCAGGCCCGGACCGAAGGCGGCGCCGGCCTCGCCGTGAAGCCAGGCCGCCGCCGCCGCCGCTTCGAAGGGCGGCATGCCTTGCGCCAGAAGTGCGAGGACGATGCCGCCGAGCACATCGCCCGAACCTGCGGTCGCAAGTTCAGGCCCGGCATTAATGACAATAGCGGCGCGGCCATCCGGGGCGGCGATGACGGTGTCCGGACCCTTGAGCAGCATCACGGCTCCGGCTTCGGCGGCGGCGCGGCGGGCACGGACGAGTTTGCTTTCGCCGGAAGCCGCCAGCGCCGGGAAGAGACGCGCGAATTCGCCTTCATG
>PHEO01000300.1 GCA_002841195.1 Alphaproteobacteria bacterium HGW-Alphaproteobacteria-11 | reverse complement strand
CATGAAGGTCGAGCCGACGCTGGTCGACCGCGTGCAGGACCGCTACGGCCGCACCATCTACAAGCACGACAACCGCGCCTGCCAGGCCTGCTCGCTCGACTTCGAGGACGCGCCCGAACCGCCCGCGCTCCCCGACAATCGCGAGCGCGTCGAGGATCCGCGCACCGCCTACCAGATCACCTCGATGCTCGAAGGCGCGATCCAGCGCGGCACCGGCACCGCCGTCAGGTCGGTCGGCGTGCCGCTCGCCGGCAAGACCGGCACCTCCAACGAAGCGCGCGACACCTGGTTCATGGGCTATTCGCCCAACCTCGTCGTCGGCGTTTTTGTCGGCTTCGACGAACCGGCGCCGCTTGGCCGCGCCGAAACCGGCGGCCGCACCGCGGCGCCGATCTTCCGCGACTTCATGGCCAAGGCCATCGGCAACCAACCGGCGATCCCGTTCCGCATTCCCTCGGGTATCAATCTCGTCAAGGTCGATCTCAAGACCGGCGCGCTGGCGACGGGCGACGGCGGCGGCACGATCCTCGAAGCCTTCCGCGAAGGCACCGAGCCGCGCCTCACCTCCTCGACGCCGATGCTCGGCATCGCCGGGGGCATCTTCGGCCGCGGCGATGCCGGCGGCATGGACAGCGACATTTCAAGCGACTTTCTGCGCGGCATGGAAGGTGATGCGGGCGGCGATACGAATGGTTTCTCGACCGAAGCCGGTCCGGGCGCCTATGGTCCCGCGACGCGCGGCCCCGTCGATCCCTTCGCGTTGCCCGCCCCCCAGCGCAGCGATGTTCCCTTCGCCGGCATGCCCGCCGACGAAGCCGTCGAGCTCGACCGCCCCGGCGGTGTCCCGCTGGACAGCGAAAGAGACGATCCGCCCACGGACAATCGTCCGCCGCCCCCCGGCGGCTATGCCGCCGGCGGCCGCGACATAGGGTCAGGTACGGGCGGCTTGTACTGACCATGTCCCCCGAAGCCTTGGCGAAGGGGGACGACATCGGCTCGGGAACTGGCGGGCTCTACTAGGCCCCGGGCAATCCCATCGCCGCCGCCTTTGACACCGGCCCCCATCCCCCCTATTTTCCGCCTCCAATCGAGGCACCGGAAAAACCCCCCGAAAGAAATCCATGCGCGCCGAAACGCAAAATCTCGCCGATGAAATCAAGCAGTCGCTCGCGCTGCTGAGGAGGCATCTTTGACTGGGATGCTGCCCTTCGCCGCTATGACGAACTGACGGCGAAAGCCGAAGATCCCGATCTCTGGAACGATCCGGAAAACGCGCAAAACCTGATGCGCGAACGCACCCGTCTGGAAGAGGCGATCGCCCGCCTGCGTGGCTTCGAGGCGGGCCTCAACGACAATCTCGAACTGATCGAAATGGGTGAGGCCGAAGGCGATACCGGCATCGTGACGGAAGCCGAGCAGGCGCTGAAGGCGCTGAAGGTGCAAACCGACGAAGCCGAACTCGAAACCCTGCTCGCCGGCGAGGCCGACCAGAACGACACCTATCTCGAAGTCCATGCCGGCGCCGGCGGCACCGAAAGCCAGGACTGGGCGCAGATGCTTTTGCGCATGTACACACGCTGGGCCGAGCGCAAGGGCTACAAGGTCGAGTTGATCGAGCGCCACGAGGGCGAAGAAGCCGGCATCAAATCGGCCACCATCCTCGTCAAGGGCCACAACGCCTTCGGCTGGCTGAAAACGGAATCGGGCGTCCATCGCCTTGTCCGCATCTCGCCCTATGACAGCGCGGCGCGCCGCCACACCAGCTTCTCGTCGGTCTGGGTCTATCCGGTCGTCGACGACAAGATCGACATCGAGGTCAGCGAGGCCGATGTCCGCATCGACACCTATCGCGCGTCCGGCGCCGGCGGCCAGCACATCAACACCACCGACAGCGCGGTCCGCATCACGCACGTGCCCACCGGCATCGTGGTCTCCTGCCAGAACGAACGCTCGCAGCACAAGAACCGCGCCACCGCCTGGGACATGCTGCGCGCGCGCCTCTACGAAGCCGAATTGCAGAAACGCGAGGAGGCCGCCGCCGCGCAAGCCGCCGGCAAGACCGACATCGGCTGGGGCCACCAGATACGCTCCTATGTGCTGCAGCCCTATCAGATGGTGAAGGACCTGCGCACCGGCGTCGAAACGTCGGACCCCGACCGCGTCCTCGGCGGCGACCTCGACCCCTTCATGGCCGCGGCGCTGGCCGCCCGCGTCAAGGGCACGACGGCAGAGGTGGAGGATATTGAGTAGCGGGATAGACCGTCATAAGTCACCCAAAACTCGGTGTCACCCCGGCGAAAGCCGGGGCCCACTCGCAGCGCCTCTTGCCGCAGAGAAAAAGGCAGCGAATGGAGCTCGCGCCGCGCATCGCCTCTCTTGCTGAGGGAACCAATGGGCCCCCTGAGTTCACAAACGA
>PHEO01000077.1 GCA_002841195.1 Alphaproteobacteria bacterium HGW-Alphaproteobacteria-11 | reverse complement strand
GCGACACTTCGACATTGTCGGAGGTGAAATTCCGGAGCGACACGGTCATCAAACGGACGAGCCGGTCGAACACGATCTCGAGCATCGGCAGCCGCTCGTAGGACACAAGCGCCGAATTGACGATGGCATCGATGCCGTGCCGCTCGGCCGACTGCCCGTCTTCGACTTCGAAGCCGAGCAGGCTGTCGATTTCGTCCTGGTTGAGCACGCGCTCCGGCGCTTTCGAGTTCGCTTGCGCGGCGTTGGCGAGCACGTCCGTGTCGTTGTCCTTGACGTCTGTGGTGGCCATAAAACGGTCCCCGAACCCTTACTGAACGATGATTTCGCGGAACAGAATGTCCGTGACGAGCGGCTTCTGGGTCGCAAGCCTCAGGCGGCGCATCAGCTCTTCCTTCAGGTTGAGCATGCCTTGCGAACCTTCGAGGTCTTCCGGCCGGAGATCGCGCAGGAACGTCTGGAAACCGTCGAGCACACGCGGCATCTCGAGTTCGAGACGCTTGACGGCTTCGGCATCCACGACCTGCAACGACACGCGCATCTTGAGGTAGTGCGCGGGCGGCGGGCCGCTGAGGTTCACCAGAAAGTCCGGCAGATCGTAAAACACCGGATCCGCGACCACTTCCTCGACGGGCTTTTCTTCCCCGGATCCGCCGAAAATGCCCGACATGTAGAGACCGGCGCCGGCGCCGATCAGAACCAGCATCGGCAACGCGACATAAAGAACGAGCACCTTGCCGGCGATGCGGCGTCGTGCGGGCGCTTCGGAAGCGTCCCCATCTTCTTCTTCGGCGACTTCGGCGTCGACTGCAGCCATCTTGAAATGTCCCACCTCGCGGACGTCGCGGTGCCTTAGCCCGCGCTGCCCTTTGCCCTGTATTCGTCGCATCGCGGCTTCTTCGCGACACAAGGGCGATGCTCTCGCACTTTGGTTAATGAAGCGTTGTGTCCGCCGCTTTCCCGGGCCGTCTCAAGCGGAATCCGCCGGCCTGCCGTCGAACCGGCAGAAACTGCCCGGTATTCCCTGCCGCCAAACGGCCGCCCAGCGCGGGAGAGGGACGTTATCTCATTGATTTTATTGACATTTTTATCTGGCACAGGCCCTGCACATCCCTCGGCGGGCCGCCAGTACCAGCGCCCGCAACTTGAACCGGACGACCGACGCCGCCATGGAAAACGCCATTCTCATAGCCCTATCGCGCCAGATGGCGATGACGCGCGAAATGGCGACCATCGCGAACAACCTCGCGAACATGAACACGGCCGGCTTCAAGTCGGAGGCAATGCTGTTCGACCAGTACGTGATGAAGGCCGCTTCGGAGGGCAGCAAGGCAGCGAAGATCACATTCGTGCAGGATTTCGGCCAGCATCGCAATCTGCGCGACGGTACGCTGCAAACGACCGGCAATCCCTTCGACGTGGCAATTAGTGGCGACGGCTTCTTCAGGGTACAGACGGAGAACAACGTCATGTACACCCGCAACGGTCACTTTCGTCTCGACGAAGCGGGCCAGCTCGTGACGGCGAACGGCGATCCTGTGCTGTCCGACGCCGACGCACCGATTCTCTTCGCCCAGGACGAAACCGACATCACAATTGCGCGCGACGGTACGGTTTCATCGAGCCTCGGCCTCCGCGGCAAGCTTTCGGTCGTGACCTTCGAAAATCCCCAGGCCATGCAGAACGCCGGCGGAACGCTGCTCGGCACCTTGCAGGATGAGCAGCCGGTCGAGACGCCGCGTCTGGTGCAGGGCGCGCTCGAGAGTTCGAACGTGCAGCCGATCGTCGAGATGACGAGCATGATTGACGTATCGCGTTCATATGCGAGCGCACAGAAGCTTATCGACCAATCCGACCAGATGCGCCGCAAGGCGATTCAGGACCTCGGAAGCCCGGCCTGAGGCCACTTTCGATATGACACAAGGGTAAGGAACAAGTCCCATGCAGTCGCTCAGCATCGCCGCCACCGGCATGATGGCCCAGCAGCTCAATGTCGAGGTGATCTCCAACAACATCGCCAACATGAGCACAACCGGATTCAAGCGTCAGCGCGCGGAGTTTCAGGACCTGCTCTACCAGAACCTGCGCCGCGTCGGCACCAATTCGTCGGACGCCGGCACCATCGTGCCCGCCGGCGTACAGGTCGGTCTCGGCGTCAAGACGAGCTCCGTCTACCGGGTGATGACGCAAGGCAACATGGACAACACCGAAAACAAACTCGACCTCGCCATTCAGGGTCGCGGATATTTCCGTGTCGAACTGCCGAGCGGCGAGGACGCCTACACCCGCGCCGGCTCATTCCAGATCAGCGCCGACGGACAGCTCGTGACCGCCGACGGCTACACGCTGGCGCCCGGCATCTCGATCCCCGCCGAAGCGACCGACCTCACCATCAGCCGCGATGGCCAGGTGCAGGTGATGATCCCGGGTCAGACGGCATCGCAGGTCGTCGGCCAGATCGAACTGGCGAACTTCGCCAACGAAGCCGGCCTCGATCCGCAGGGCGACAATCTTTTCCTCGAAACGGCCGCCAGCGGCGCGCCGCTCATCGGCACACCCAACAATGCAGGCTTCGGCGGCGTTCTTCAGGGCTTCCTCGAAACCTCGAACGTCAACGCGGTGAGCGAAATCACGTCGCTCATCACCGCGCAGCGCGCCTACGAAATGAATTCCAAGGTCATCACCACCTCCGACGAGATGATGTCCGTCGCAGCGAACGTCAAATAAATGGTGATTGAAATGTATGCACGTATCGCTCTCACGATCGGAACAATTGCCGCCGCCGCGCTCTTCGCAGGCGCCGCCGCCTCCGCCGAATTGCGCCCCACGGTCACCGTCTCCGGCGAAACGGTAACGCTTGGCGACATCTTCGACGATGCGGGCGCTGCCGCTCAAGTCGTTGTCGCAAACGCACCGGCGCCCGGTCTCAAGGGCGAGATTTCGGTCTCCCGCATCTCGCTCGCCGCGCGGCGCAACGGCATCGAATGGCGCAACAATGCAGGCCTGACGCATATCGTCGTCGGCCGTAGCGGCGCGGGCGTACCCGAAGAGGAAGTCGCGTCAGCCATCGCGGGCGCCATCGAGGCGCAGTCCTCCTCTCTCCCCTCCGCCGCGATCCTGCAGGTCGATTTCGCCAATGGCGCCGCCGGCATCCAGGTCGCCGAAGACGCCGAACGCAGCGTCCGCGTCGAGCAGCTTTCGTTCAATCCGCGCAACGGCGCGTTCACCGCGGTCGTTCGCGCGCCCGCAAACGACATGATGAGCCCGCTGCGCCGCATCGCCGGTCGCGCCTATCCGGTCATCGACGTGCCGGTTCTGACGCGCGACGTCATGCCGGGCGACGTCGTGCGCCGCACCGATATCGACTGGATCCGTCTGCCCGCCACGCGCGTCAGTCAGAACATCGTCACATCGCTGCCGCAGCTTGTCGGCATGTCGCCGCGCAACCCGGCCCGCGCCGGCGAGCCGCTCCGCCTTTCCGACATGCGTCCGCCGCTCGTCGTCGAGAAGGGCGCGCAGGTCGACATGACCTTCGTTTCCGGTGCGCTGACCTTGACCGCGCGCGGCCGCGCTCTCGACAGCGGCGCCATCGGCGACATCGTGAACGTGCTCAACAGTCGCTCCAATCGCACCGTGCAGGGCATCGTCGAAGGTCCAAACATGATCCGCATCGATGCGCCGGGTGCGGCCCGCTCGGCAGCCGCGCACAACGCCGCTGGCGGCAATTCCTGATCGCGATACAAAAAAGTTCCGGCCGAAAAGGTTCAAAAGATGTTTGTCAGTTCCGCCTACCGCCTCATCGCCGCCGTCCTCGTCGCCGCGACGCTGGCCGGCTGCAACAGCGCAGGTCGCATCGCCAACATCGGCAAGGCGCCTGACATGGCGCCCGTTGGCACGATCGAGCCGCGCGTTTCGATGCCCATGCCGGCGCCTGAAGAAATCGTCTATCAGCCGAACTCGCTCTGGCGCTCCGGCTCGCGCGCCTTCTTCCGCGACCAGCGCGCCGCCCGTGTCGGCGACATCCTGACGGTGCTGATCAACATTTCCGACAATGCCAAGGTCGACAACACGACCAAGCGCAGCCGCGCCAATGCCGAGAACGCTTCCGTCGACAACCTGCTCGGCTATGAGAGCTATCTCGGCAAGGTCCTGCCGGACGCGGTCGACAACACCAACCTTGCAAATCTCGGCTCCAACAGCTCCAGCACCGGTGCGGGCTCTGTCGACCGCCGCGAAAAGATCGAGCTGACCGTCGCCGCCGTCGTGACCCAGGTCCTGCCGAACGGCAACCTGGTCATCTCCGGCCGCCAGCAGGTCCGCGTCAATTTCGAGGTGCGCGAACTCGATGTCACCGGCATCGTCCGGCCCGAAGACATTTCGAATATCAACACGATCCAGCACACCCAGATCGCCGAAGCCCGCATCGCCTATGGCGGCCAGGGCCATATTTCGGACGTGCAGCAGGCGCGCTACGGCCAGCAGCTCTTCGACATCCTGATGCCGTTCTGACTGCTATCCCCGCAAAAGCAAAACGCGGCCCCGTTTTCGGGCCGCGTTTTCGCATCTTCGTATCGCCGGCAAATCAGTCGTCGCGATAAACTTTCTCGCGGCGCTCGTGCCGCTCCTGCGCCTCTATCGAAAGCGTCGCGATCGGCCGCGCGTCGAGCCGCTTCAGGCTGATCGGCTCCCCGGTTTCCTCGCAATAGCCATAAGTGCCTTCGCCGATCCGCCTGAGCGCCGCATCGATCTTGGCGACCAGCTTGCGCTGCCGGTCGCGCGTACGCAGTTCGAGGGAGCGTTCGGTCTCGGACGAAGCACGGTCGGTGATATCGGGATGCTGCACGTTGTCGTCTTGCAGGTGCTGCAGCGTTTCGCGGTTCTCGATGAGGATGTCTTCTTTCCACTTCTCGAGCTTGCGGCGAAAATATTCCTTCTGCCGTTTGTTCATAAACGGCTCGTCGTCGGACGGCATGTAGCCTTTGGGTAAACGTACGGCCATTCGCAGCAATCTCTCCAGCACGCGTCCCTCGCGGAAACGGGCCGGACTATAGCGACCGGTCCCACGATTCTCAACAGCGATGGACCCGTCAAGCCGGTGAAATATCTGTGAAATCCGGAGGATGAGCGGCACCCGGGAGGCGCCTCGAGAACCTAGCCTTTGGTATAGGTTCCGAACTTGGCCAGCTCGACCCGCGCCCTGAGTTCGATCTGGTCGAGCAGGTCGCGCAGGCCCGGATCGGCGATACCGCCAAGCTGCCTTTCAACCACTGAAAGAAGGCGGGAAAGCTTCGATTTCGGCACCTGGCCCATTAACAGCGCCAGCTTGATGTCGTCGAGAATATCGAGCATCTCCTCGGCCCGTGCGACGGCCTTGCGGCGCGGCGCATGGAGCGCATCGTCGGCGCCACCGGTTTCCTGAAGGGCCAGCAAAGCATCGACGGCGCCGAGCGATGCCGGTCCCGACAGCCCGGCCGCCCCCCGCGTGGCGCCGGCGCCCGCGGGTGCAAAGCCGCTGCCGGCGCTGCGCACCGAGGCGCCGCGGGCCGCACCGCTCTGGGAAGTCGCTCTGGTATTGCCGATCTTCATTTCGTAGCCCCACCGCGACCCGGCAGATGCCAGCCCGGTTTCATTCTCTCCAAAATGAACCGTAGGTCTTAAAGCGGCGTTAATCTTAACCCGCGCCACCACCGGCCAGCGGCAGGATTTGCCGCCGCGCGGCAGGAGATGCCTGCGCGGGGCCTGCCAACGCCCGGTTTCCGGCCATCGGAAAATGAGAAACGCCATATAAATCAAATGGTTGGATCGGACCGCCGGATGGCATGTCTTTCGCTAGAGAAACGCCGTATCGCAAGCGATTGATCGGTTGGTCCATGTCCCGGCTTATTGCCCTTCGTCTCCGCTCCTTCCTGACGCTCGTGCTCGCCGCTTCGCTTCTGACCGCCATCATGCCGGTCGAAACGCAAGCCAGCTCGCGCATCAAGGACATCGTCGATGTCGAAGGCATCCGCGACAACATGCTGGTCGGCTACGGCCTCGTGGTCGGCCTCAACGGCACCGGCGACACGCTCCGCAACGCGCCCTTCACCCAGCAGAGCTTGATCGGCATGCTGGAGCGCCTCGGCGTCAACACGCGCGGCACGACGCTGAAAACCGCCAACGTCGCCGCCGTCATGGTTTCGGCCGATCTGCCGGCCTTTGCCGCCCAGGGCACCCGCATCGACGTGACGGTTTCGGCGCTCGGCGACGCGACCAACCTGCAGGGCGGCGTCTTGCTGGTGACACCGTTGATGGGCGCCGACGGCCAGGTCTACGCGGTCGCGCAGGGATCGGTCGCGACCGGCGGTTTCTCGGCCAAGGGCGAAGCCTCTTCGGTCGTGCGCGGCGTGCCGACCAATGGCCGCATCGCCAACGGCGCCATTGTCGAACGCGAACTCGAATTCCAGTTGTCCGAACTGCGCTCGCTGCGCCTCTCGCTGCGCAACCCGGATCTGACGACGGCGCAGCGTGTCGCCGCCGCCATCAACACCTATCTCGGCTCCAGCACGGCAACCGCCGACAATCCGACTACCGTGCAGCTCCATATGCCCGCCGGCTATCGCGGCGGCGTGGTCGCCCTTCTCACCGATATCGAACAATTGCGCGTCCAGCCCGATCTCGCCGCCCGCGTCGTCATCGACGAAGCGTCCGGCGTCATCGTCATGGGCCAGAACGTTCGCGTCAGCCAGGTCGCGATTGCGCAGGGCAACCTCACCATCTCGGTCAACGAGACCCCGCAGGTCAGCCAGCCTTCGCCCTTCTCGACGCAGGGCGACACGGTCGTCGTGCCGCGCACCGAGGTCACGGTCGACGAGGAAGGCGGCAAGCAGCTCGGCATCATCGACGGCAGCATCAGCCTGAAGGAACTGGTCGACGGGCTCAATGCGCTCGGCGTCAGCCCGCGCGACATGATCACCATTCTCCAGGCGATCAAATCCGCAGGCGCCCTGCAGGCCGACATCGAGGTGATGTGATGGACATTGCCGCTCTCCCCGTCCCGCCCCAACCCTTTGCGCACGCACCGGCGCCGAAGCCGGCCGCCGAGCCGCGCGACATGCGCGCCTGGGAAACGGCGCGCGACTTCGAAGCCCAGTTCGTTTCGGTGCTTTTGCAGCCGATGTTCGAGGGAACCGGCGAAGACGACGCCTTTGGCGGCGGGCCTGGCGAAAACATGTTCCGCTCGCTGCTGGTCGAGCAATATGGCCGCGAAATGACCAAAAGCGGTGGCTTCGGCCTTGCCGACGCCGTCTATCGCGAGATGCTGAAGATGCAGGAAGTACCGAAATGACAGCAACCGCTCGCCGCACCGCCGCGGAAGCGCTGGCGCCCGCCGACCTGGTCGAGCGCATGCTCAAATTGACGGCCGGTCTGACCGACATCGTACGGCTCGAGACGGGCTTTCTGCGCGACCGCGCGCGGTCCGACGTCGCCGCGCTGCAGCCCCAAAAAATCCGCATCGCCAACGACTATGCGATGGATGCCGATGCCATCCGCCGCCGCAAGGACCTGATCGACCGCGCGCCAGCCGAGCGCGTTTCGAAGCTGAAATCGGCGATGATCGAACTCGACCGTGCACTGGTCGAAAACGGCGAGGCGCTCAACGCCGCCCGCTCGGTGTCCGAAGGTCTGATCCGCATGGTTGCCAACGCGATGAACGAACGTGCCGCGCCGACGCTCGGCTATGGCCGCGACGCTGCCCCGGCTGCCCGCCGCGCCGGAAACCCCGCCGCTCCCGCCTCGCTCACGCTCGACGCCCGAATCTGAACCGCGCTGCAATCGCCGTTAACCCGGTGGTAACCACGATGGCCCGCAGATAGGCACTCAACACCGAACGGGCGGGACACGGGGGCGACATCCGGCATGTCTGCATTGAAAAAACAGCGCATCGCGGCAGGTGACGGCGAAATCGAAAAGAAATTCGCGCAAGGCCAGCGGTTGCAGGCCCGCGAGCGTTTCGCCGAGGCCGAGCAACGCTACCGCAAGGTCCTGGCGCAAGATCCGCGGCATCTGGGCGCGCTGACCGGCCTCACCCAATCGCTGATTGCACAGATGCGCCCGCAGGAAGCAATCGCCACGCTCGACCGTGCTGCGGCCGGCGCGCCCGCGGATGACGAAGTCTGGCTCTTCGAACTCGCCGGCATCTGCACAACGGTGAAATACCTTCAGCTGGCCAGGACGCTTTATGAGCGCGCGTTGGAAATCGCGCCCGACATGTCGTCATCGTTGATCAATCTCGCCAATGTCGTCGAGGAACAGGGCGACCTCCAGAAGGGCATCGACCTGCTCTCCCACGCCATCGAGGTTCACCCGACCTCCGCCAGAGCCTATGGCAATCTCGGCAAGATGCTGACCGGAACGCGGCTGCGCGACGAAGCGCTGGCCTGCTATCGCCGCTCGATCGAACTCAATCCCAACATCTCCCAGACCTGGACCAACCTCGCCGCCCTTTATGAGATCATGGGCCGTCATCGCGAGGCGTTGGAGACCCTGCAACAGGCGTTGAATCTCGACCCGGATTGCGACGCCGCCCGCTGGAACCTCGCGCGCTCCCTGCTGACCGTCGGCGAAATCGAGGCGGGCTGGGACATGTACGGCTTCGGATTTTCCTGCCGCGAACGCAAACCCTACCGCCCTTTCCCCGGCCTGATCTGGGAAGGTCAGGATCTGACGGACAAGACCATCATGGTCTGGCGCGAGCAGGGTCTCGGCGACGATCTGCTCTTCTCAACCTGCTATACCGACCTGATCGCTCGCGCCGGCCACGTCATCATCGAAACCGAACAGCGCCTGGTGTCCCTCTACCAGCGGACATGGCCGCAAGCGACGGTGCGCGCCGAGACTTGGACCTCGACGGGACTTGAAAACTACGGCCCCGTCGACTTCGACTACACCGCGCCCGCCGGCCTCGTTGCCGCGCAGTTGCGCCGCAAGCTTTCGGATTTCCCGGCGCCGCTCCCTGGCCTCAAGCCCGATCCGGTCCGTGTTGCCGAATGCCGCGCCTGGCTCGATTCACTTGGACGCGGACCGAATATCGGCATCTCCTGGACGTCGCACAAGATCGATGACGTGCGTTCGATGAGCTACACAAAGCTCGCAGACTGGAAAGGCCTCTTCGCCATCGAAGGGGCGGCCGTCGTCAATCTGCAATACACCGACATATCTGAAGAAGCCGAAGCCCTGCGGCAGCAGCATGGGTTGACGCTGCAGCGCATGCCCGGCCTCGACCTTCGCAACGACCTCGAAGGCGTCGCCGCCCTGACGGCCTGCATGGATGCCGTGGTCGCACCATCAAGTTTCCCGATGATGATGGCCGGTGCGCTCGGACGTCCGGCGTTTCACTACATACGCCGGAACTGGACGATGCTCGGCACAGATGGTTCGCCGTGGTTCCCGGAAATGCGCTGCTATCTGATCGAGGATGTCGCCGCCAGCACCGAATTCCTGGATCGCATCGTGGCCGATGTCGCTGCGCTGTTGCTGTCCTGACGGAACGGCTTGACCGGCAATTCTTGCCTGTCCGCGGCATTTCCTGCCATTGCAGCCCACGCACTCCGCCCATAACCCATTGATTTCATTGTATATCGAAGCTGGCCCGCCCCTTGCGAAGGTAGCCGCAGATGAAATCGCGGGTGCAGAACGGACAAGCAGACTGCCTCATGCCCCCGGTTCGACGGCGAAGCGACGGACGAATTCCATCGGTGGATCGTCAGTCAAATCGAAATGCAGTTCGGACTGTTTACGTCGAATTAATGATTAATGCCGAGTGTAGTGCCCGTGCCGCCATGAGACGGCCGAGCCAAACCCTGGAGGGTAAAGACAATGGCCGATGTGGTCCTTTCCGGTGCGATCCGGTCGAATCTGCTCAGCATGCAGAATACCGCGAGGCTGCTCGATGAATCGCAGCTGCGCCTTGCAACAGGTCTGAAGGTCCGCAGCGCGGTCGACAGCCCCACGGCTTTCTTCACGGCGCAGGGTCTGAACAACCGCGCATCCGATCTGAACAACCTGCTCGACTCGATGGGTCAGGCGGTGCAGACGCTGGAAGCGGCCGACCAGGGCATCAAATCGATCCTGAAGCTCGTGGACAGCATGAAGTCCGTCGCGAACCAGGCCCTTGAAACCAAGATCAAGGCAACGGTCCTCACGGGCAACCAGGACGCGGCGCTCACAGGTGGCGTCACCCTCGCCTCACTCGCCGCGCTCGGCACCGGCGACACGATCACGATCACGGTCGGCGACGTAACCGAGAACGTGACGATCGGCACAGGCGCCGCACAGGTCTCGACCATCACCGAGCTGACGGCCTGGGTCGGCGCTACCTTCAACGGTGACGAACCGCTCGCCGCCACGCTGACCGCCGAAGGCCAGTTGCAGTTCACGGCCGCCAACGGACGCGACATTGCGATTTCCGCCAACGACGGCGGTACGCCGCTCAGCCTCGATGCGCTTCTCGGCAGCCGCACCACAGCGACCGATGGCGTCAACCGCGACAAATTTGAGCGCGATTTCAACAATCTCCGCGAGCAGATCGACCAGTTGGCCGGCGACGCAAGCTACAAGGGCGTAAACCTGCTCAAGGGCAACGACCTGCTCAGCGTCTTCTTCAACACCGAACAGACGAGCCAGCTCGACATTCAGGGCGTCTCGCTGACGCCGGATGGCGAACTGAACATTGGCGAAGTCGCCAGCGAATCCGGCGATCACGGCTTCGCCACCGACGCCGCGATCAAATCCTTCGTCGAAACCCTGAACGCCGCCACCAATGTGCTGCGTCAGCAGGCATCGACTTTCGGTGCCAATCTCGGTGTCGTCCAGATCCGCCAGGACTTCACCAAGTCGCTGATCAACACGCTGGAATCCGGCGCCTCGAGCCTCGTCGTCGCCGACACCAACGAGGAGGGCGCCAAGATGCTGGCACTCCAGACGCGCCAGCAATTGGGCACCACGGCGCTCTCCCTGGCCAACCAGGCCGAACAGGGCGTCCTGCGCCTCTTCGGCTAAGTCCAGACCATACATACGTGTACACGGCGTCAAAGGCGGGTCTCCGGACCCGCCTTTTTCCATTTTGGAACGATCCGAAAAATTTTCGAAATGATTAGAAAAAAAACGATCCGTTTTACCGCCCTTTAACGGACGCCGCTGCATGATCGCGTCATGGCTCAGAAAGAGCCCTGAGAACTAGGTCCTAGGAAAGGAACTGAACTATGGGTGATATCACCATTTCGAGCGCCGTGCGTACCAACCTGCTGACGCTGCAGAACACCGCACAGCTCATGGCGCAGACGCAGAACCGCCTGGCCACTGGCCTGAAGGTTTCGAGCGCTCTCGACAATCCGCAGTCCTTCTTCACCGCTGCCGGCCTTTCGAGCCGCGCGACGGACATGAGCGCCCTGCTCGACTCGATGAGCCTCGGCGTTCAGACGCTGCGTGCCGCCGACGAAGGTATCAAGTCGATCCAGAAGCTGGTCGACCAGGCCAAATCGGTTGCCAACCAGGCCCTTCAGTCCAAGGCGACGGAAACGACCGTCACCAGCACGGTCGAAGCTGCGGCGATCGCCGGCACGGCCGGTGCCCGCACGGTCACCTTCCAGATCGGCACGGCTTCCGCCGTCAGCGTCGAGTTCGGCACGGCGACCTATGCGTCGGCCGCTTCTTCGGCCGCGGCCATCGAATCCGAACTCGCCGGTCTCGTTTCCGCGGGCGGCACGCTTGCCGGCCTGACGGTTTCGCGCAACGGCGGCGACCTGACCTTCACGGTCGCGTCGGGTGAAGACCTCACGATCGGTGGCACTGCGGCGGCGACGGGTGCGGCCGGCTTCGGCCTCGCCGGTGCCACCACAAACGGCGAGACGCTTGCGGAAGCCCGTGGGGCCTTCGCGACGGACTACAACAACCTGCTCGCGCAGATCGATCAGTTGTCGCTCGACACGAGCTTCAACGGCATCAACCTGCTCGCAGGCGACAACCTCTCGGTGATGTTCAACGAGTCGAGCACGTCGAAGCTCGATATCGAAGGTGTGTCGTTCAACGCCGCCGGTATCGGCCTTACGGAGACGACCTTCTCCGACATCAACGCGGAAGTCGTGAAGCTGAACTCGGCGACGGCCGAACTGCGCAAGCAGTCCTCGACCTTCGGTGCCAACCTCTCGGTCGTGCAGAGCCGCCAGGACTTCACCTCGAACATGATCAACGTTCTGGAAGCCGGTGCGGGCAACCTGACCCTGGCCGACACCAACGTCGAAGCGGCGAACCTGCTCGCCCTGCAGACCCGCCAGTCGCTGGCCTCGACCTCGCTGTCGCTGGCCAACCAGTCGGAGCAGAGCGTCCTCTCGCTGCTGCGTTAAACGGGGCCGCCCTCGGGCGACACCGGACACGGAAAACGAGCGGCGGGGACCCAGGTCCCCGC
>PHEO01000076.1 GCA_002841195.1 Alphaproteobacteria bacterium HGW-Alphaproteobacteria-11 | reverse complement strand
CGACGCCGTCGGCGTCTTCATCCATGAAAACGACGACCATTTGCTGAACGAAGCGGCGCGGCGCGGCATCCCCTATATGGACATCACGCGCGGGCTCGACGCGCAGCTGCGCGGGCTTGCGGCGGCGGCGCTCAACGCGCCTGCCGCGCCGATGCTTTTCACCTCGCACTGGATGGCGGGCGGACCGGCCGTCGTCGCAAAGCGGCTGGCGCAGGGTCTCGACAGCGTCGCCCGCGTGGACATGTCGATCCTTTATTACACCGGCGACAAGATGGGCCCCGATTCAGCGAGCGCGGGCGCCGGCATGTCGCAGGGCTTCACCGCGCGTGTGGACGGCACATGGCAGAAAGTCGGGCCGCTGTCGGACGATCGCGCGGTGCGTTTTCCCTCGGGCGCGACGCGGCCCGTCTACCGGATGAACATGGGCGATGTGGTGACGCTGGCGCTGGCGAACGGCGCAAGCGAGGCCGGGGTGCGGCTCGGGCTCGACAAGGGCAATTCGCTCGGCGCCATGCGCCGCCTTATCCGGCTCGGGCTGTGGGATGCGCTGATGAAACTGCCGGGCATGAACGCGGTCGCGGCGACGAAGCCCGGACCCGGCGCGCCGCACGAAATCGTCATCGAGGCCGAAGGCGAAGCGGGCGGACGCAAGGCGGCGCGGCGGGCGACGATATTCGACGCGCAAGGCCAGTCGCATCTCACCGCCGTCGGCGCGCTTTACGCGCTCGAGCGCGTGGCGGGGCTTGGGCCAACGCCGCTCGGACCGGGCGCCGCATTGCCCGAGACGGGCTTCACGATGGAAGGCTTCGACCGCCTCGCCGCGCTCTACGACGCGGAGGGCATCCGGCTGGCGGTTGAAGGCGTTTAAGGGCGTGGGGAGCGGCGGCGATTTGCGGAGGCCGGATGTGGCGCCGGCCGGCGGATCAAAGAATGTGGGCGTCGCCGGCGGCGCGGACGGTGATGTCGCCGAGGGACACGCCCCAGGGCTGATCGATTGCCGTGATCACGGCATCGGCGATGTAGGCCGGATCGAGAACGGCATAGGCGGTGCTGTCGGGATCGACGCGGCCATCCTGCACCTGGCCTTCGAGGATCGCCGTCATCGAACCGATATAGGCGGCGGTGTTCTGGCCGAGAATGCCGACAACGGCTTCGGGGTTCACCACCGCGCCGCCGAGCCCAGTGGCCGGCACGCCTGTTGGCTTGATGATCGTAACCTTGATCTTGCCGGCCGCTTCGACGCGGAGCGACTCGGAGAGAAAATTCACCGCGGATTTCGTGGCGCCGTAGACGGCCGCACCCACGACCGGAAAATTTCCGTAGATCGAGGAGATGTTGATCACATGGCCGCGGCCCTGGGCGATCATCGGGTCATAAGCGGCGATGATGCCGTTCATCACGCCCTTGATGTTGATGTCGATACATTTGCTCCACGCCGCGCTTGCCGCCTTGTGATCGGCAAAGAAGGCAAGCGGCATGATGCCGGCATTGTTGATCATCACGTCGATGGCGCCATGCGCCGCGACCGCATGCGCGACAAGCGCCGTCATCGCCGCGAGGTCGGTTACGTCCGTCAGCTTGCCGGATGCCGTGCCGCCCGCGCCTGTGACAAGCTTCACCGTTTCGGCAAGTCCTTCCTCGTTGACATCGCCGCAAACGACATTGGCGCCGCGCGCGGCGGCCTTCAGGCTTATCAGGCGTCCGAATCCGCCGGCGGCGCCCGTGACGACAATGGTCTTGCCTTTTACATGATCGGTCATTCGGAATTCATCCATCCGTTCGCCAGCGGCCTTGCCGCTGCGGGGTGAGCGGTCAAATCGCTGTCAGGCCGGATTCTTCGGGAAGCGCGCCCCGGCGACCATCGGCGGCACCCAGCTTTGCGCGCTGTCGCACCAGACTTCCGACACCGGGTGCAAACCCGACGTGTCGTCGAGCGTGCCTGCCTTGATGACGGCAATGGCGGTGTTGGACGAAAGCATCGAGAAGATCGGCGAGCCGCATGTCGCGCAGAACTGGCGCTCGACGGTGTTGCCGCTGTCGGCGCGATCCATGTAACTCTTTAGTTCGCCTTTGGTGGAAAGCGAGGCCGCCGGCACGACGACGTTGAGCGAAAATGCGGCACCGCCCTGACGCTGGCAATTCTTGCAGTGACAGATGACGGTTGCGAGCGGCGGCGCGTCGCTCGCATAGGAAAACTGGCCGCAGAGGCAACGGCCTTCGAGTTTCGGCATGGCTGAGTCATCCCTCTGTTTTCCTGTGGGTGTTTTTCGGCTTTTCGATTTCCGCGACCCGTTCAGGACAGGCGGCGCGGAAGATTTTTGCGAAGAGAGACGCCGCTTGCGCGGCTTCTGGATCCCCGGATCAAGTCCGGGGATGACCGAGCGAGGCGCGTTCGCGCCTCACTCGGTCACTTCGCCATGTTGATGACCTGGAGCTGGGTGAATTCCAGCAGGCCTTCCTCGCCGAGTTCGGTGCCGAGGCCCGACATGCCGGCGCCGCCGAAGGGGATGTTGGGGGCGAGGTCGGCGTGTTTGTTGATCCAGACCGAGCCCGACGACATTTGCGTCGCGAGGTCGTAGGCGCGTTTCGGATCGGACGACCAGATCGAGCCGCCGAGGCCGTAGGGCGAGGCGTTGGCGCGGGCGACGGCGTCCTGCGGATCGGAATATTTGATCACCGGCAGGACCGGGCCGAACTGTTCCTCGTCGACGAGGCGCGAACCGTCGGTGATGTCGCGGACGATGGTCGGGCGGATGAAATAGCCGGGCTTGTCGACCGTGCCGCCGCCGGCGATCACCTTGCCGGTCTTCTTCGCGTCCTCGATCAGCTCCTTGACCTTGTCGAACTGCATCTTGTTCTGCAGCGGGCCGAGCTGCGTGCCCTGCTCCAGCCCGTCGCCGATGACCGCGTTTTCGGCCAGCGTCGCGAGCTCCGAACACATTTCATCGTAGATCGACTCGTGCACATAGAGCCGCTTCATCGCGATGCAGACCTGGCCCGAATTCTGGAAGGCGCTCTGGAAGAGTTTCGGCGCGGCTTCCTTCGGATTGACGTCGTCGAGCACGATGCCGGCATCGTTGCCGCCAAGTTCGAGCGTGATGCGCTTCAAGAGACCGGCGGCGCCCGCCATGACTTTCGCGCCGGTGGCGGTGGAGCCGGTGAAGGAAATTTTCCGCACATCGGGATGCGCGGTCAGCGCGGCGCCGAGATCGTTGGCATCCGTCACGATGTTGAGGACACCGGCGGGGAGGATGTCCTTGATCAACTCGCCGAGTTTCAGCGATGTCAGCGGCGTCGTCGGCGCGGGCTTCAGGACCACCGTGTTGCCGGCGAGAAGCGCCGGCGGCAGCTTGAAGGACATCAGGATCAGCGGGAAGTTCCACGGCACGATGGCGCCGATGACGCCGAGCGGTTTCCGATGCGCCTCGACCTTCTTGCCTTCGCTGTCCTCGATCACTTTCACCGGCAGATCGAGCATCGTGAAATAGCGGAAGAAGGCGGCGGTGCCGTAGACCTCGCCGGTCGCGTCGCCGATCGGCTTGCCCTGCTCCTGCGTCAAGAGACGCGCCAGCTCCGCGCCGTTCGCCTCGATCACATCGGCGATTTTCAGCAGCGCCTGCTTGCGCTCGGCGATGGGCGTTTTCGCCCAGGCCGGGAAGGCGGCCTTCGCGGCGGCGACGGCCTGGTTCAACTGCGCTTCGGAGGCGCGCGGGCATTTCGCCAGCACTTCCTCGGTTGCCGGATTGACGACATCCATCGTCATGTCGCCGGCGACCAGCTTGCCGCCGATCAAAAGCTTGTAGGCGCTCATCGTGTTTCTCCTCCCCGGAGTTGTTTCTTATTACGCCGCGCGGGTCTTCTGTTTTGAAGCAACCGGCTTGCCTTCTGCCTTCGGCGACAGGCGGGCCTCGAAATCGCGACAAGCGGTTTCGAGTTTCGCGAGCTGCGTTTCCGCCTCGTCGCGCAGCTTCTTCACCGCTTCCATGCGGCGGCGGAAAATGCCGAGCGCGTGACGATATTGCCGCGCCGTGCCCTCCTCGTCGCCGTCATAGAGATCGAGGATCGTGCGGATTTCGTAGAGCGTCAAGCCGACGTCGCGGCCGTTGAGGATCAGCTTCAGGCGGGCACGGTCGCGCTTCGAATAGAGCCGGGCCTGACCGCGGCGCTCGGGCGCGAGCATGCCCTTCTCCTCGTAGAAGCGAAGCGCGCGCGGGGTGACGCCGAATTCAGTCGCAAGATCGGTGATCGTGTAGGTCATGCCGGAACCTCCCGGAGTTTCATGCGGGCTATTGCATACGTTCGACGATGATGGCGGGCGCCATGCCGCCGGCGGCGCACATGGTGACGAGGCCATAGCGCTTGTCCTGACGTTCAAGCTCGTCGACGATGGTGCCGATCAGAATGGAACCCGTGGCGCCGATCGGATGACCGAGCGCCATCGCGCCGCCATTGACGTTGACCTTGTCGCGGTCGAGCCGGAGATCGCGGATGAACTTCTCGGCGACGACGGCGAAGGCTTCGTTGATTTCGAAGAGGTCGATGTCCTCGATCTTGAGGCCGGCCTTTTCGAGCACTTTCCTTGCGGCAGGCACCGGCGCGTTCAGCATCAGCGTCGGGCAATCGCCCATGTTGGCGGTGGCGACGATGCGGGCGCGCGGCTTCAAGCCGTTCTTCTTGGCGTAGGCGGGCGAGGCCAGCAGGATCGCGGCGGCGCCATCCACCACGCCCGACGAGTTGCCGGCATGGTGGATGTGGTTGAAGGTCTTGAGGTCCGGATATTTCTGGCGGATCAGATCGCCATAGGTGGTGCCTTCGGCGTCGACCGGAATGCCGGCCCAGACTTCGAAGGAGGCCTTGAGGCCGGAGAGACCTTCCATCGTGGTCTGCGGACGCGGAAACTCTTCCTTGTCGAGCGCGACCGAGCCGTCGTCATTGTAAACCGTCACCAGCGATTTGTTGAACCGGCCTTCCTCGATGGCTTTCGCGGCGCGCTGCTGCGAGACCAGCGCCAGTTCGTCGACCGCCTTGCGGTCGATGCCCTGAATGGTGGCGATCGCATCGGCGCAGACGCCCTGCTGCGACTGCGGATGCTGCTTGCGGAGATGCAGGTTGCCGGCATCCATCATCGGCGGCGTCTTGGGGTCGGCGGTGGCGGAGGTGTAGCTCATCATCTCGGTGCCGCCGGCGATGACGAGGTCTTCCATGCCGGACATGATCTGCGCGGCGCCGAGATTGACCGTCGTGATGCCGGAGCCGCAGAAGCGGTCGAGCGTGACGCCGGAGGCGCGGACGTCATAGCCCGCATCGAGGGCGGCCATACGGCCCATGTCGCCGCCCTGCGCGCCGCGCTGGGAGGAGGTGCCCCAGAGGATGTCGTCGACTTCGGCGGTGTTGATGTCGTTGCGCTTTGCCAGCGCGGCCAGCACCGTGCGGGCGAGGTGCTGCGGATGCAGATGGGCAAGCGCGCCCTTCCCCACCTTGCCGATGCCGCGGGGGGTGCGCACTGCGTCGATGATCCAGGCTTCGCTCACTTGTTCGTTCCTTCCTGTGTGGCTGCCATCTTGAACGGCGGGGCTCGCTTGCGCGGCCTACCTTAATGGCGTATTTAATTTCTTAAACGAGTATTTAAATCGAAAAACACGGAAGCGCAAGGAGGACCGGTGGAGCCGCAGACCAGAAACAAGGCACGGGCGGCGCCGGAACGGCCTTCGGCGCGGGGGCAGTTGCTCGATGCCGCAGGCGCGCTGATGGGCGAGCGGCAGACGATCGACGTGCCGCTGGCAGAGATCGCGGCCAGGGCAGAAGTGAACGTGGCGCTGGTCAGCTATTATTTCGGCGGCAAGGAAGGCCTGCTGCTGGCGCTTGCCAAACGCGACGCGGCAACGGCGCTCGACGAGCTCGACCGGCTGATGAGCCTCGACATTCCGCCGGCCGAGAAGCTTCGCCGGCACCTCGCCGGCGTCATCCGCACGTTTTTCCGCTATCCCTATCTCTACCGGCTGCTCGGCGCCTTGATGCGCGACGCCTCAAGCGGCGCGGCGCGCGAGATCGCCGAGTTTTTCGTCGTGCCGCTGACGCTGACGGCCAAGGAACTGATGGAGGAAGGGGCGAAGGACGGCACGATCCGCCCGCTCGACCCGACACTCTTTTATCTCGCGGCGCTCGGCGCCTGCGAACACATCTTCGCCAACCCGACCGTGCTCAAATATGCGCATGGCATCGACAAGCTCGATGACGAGACGCGGCGGCGCTACACCGAGACGGTGCTCGACACGCTGATGAACGGGTATCTGGCGAAGTAGGACGGCTGGCCTGCAGGGTTGTGTGCACCCCACGCGCCATCGAACTCCGCGCCACGCTCGATCTTCCATACGCCGCCGCCGCAAGGTACGATGCGCATCATTTGTAAACTCCAGAAGGGAAGCCGCTCATGCTGCCGAAGCCGACATTCCGTCACATCGCTTTCAGCCGGGTTGCCGGTGCGTTGTTGCTCGCCGGATCGACATTTGCGGCGACGCCGGCGCTGGCCGACGGGCGCTATGTCGTCCGTTCCGACGGCACCGTGATCGACACGCAAATCCCCGATGTGCCATGGATGCGTTGCAGCACCGGACAGCAATGCGACATGAATACGCTGCAGAACCCGGAGGGGCGTTTCGTCGCCAATGCCGACGGCACCGTGACCGACACGGAACTCAATGTGACATGGATGCGCTGCAGCGCCGGACAGACATGGAACGGAGCGAGCTGCGACGCACTGCCCGCAGCCTACAATTTCGAAGAGGCGCAAGACATCGCGCGCGCGGCCGACAACGGTCCCTGGCGGTTGCCGACGCTTGCCGAGCTGCAGTCGCTCGTGCATTGCAGCTCAGGCGAGCGGCGCGCACCGAGGCCAATGAGCATGGAGTTTCACGGCGTGTCGGAACTGCCGGGCACCTGCGAGGGCGATTACGTCTATCCGACGATCGATGCCGACGCGTTCCCCAATTCGGGGCAGGCGGGCTACTGGTCGTCGACCAAACATGTGCGGATGAGCGCGGCATGGGAGGTCGGCTTCGGCAGCGGCGGCACCGGTATGAAGAACCTCACCAGCAGCAGCCATGTCCGCCTCGTCAAGGACAATTGAGAACCGCACGGCACGCGATTTGAGAGACGAAGGCCGGCGGCCCGCGCCGCACGCAATATGGCTCAAACGGATCCGGCCGACCGGCCGAATACCGATGCCAGATCGTGGCCGCGCAGGCGCGCCGCGATCTCGTCGCGGGCGGTGCGGAAGCGGGCGCGCATCTCCTCGGCGGGCAGCGTGGCACCCTTCGAGGCGGGATCGGCGATCGGCCAGTGCAGACGCCGCACCCGGCCCGGCAGCACCGGGCAGACTTCCTCGGCGCAGAGGGTGACGACGAGGTCGATGGCGGCCGGATCGATCTCGTCGACCGATTTCGAGCGGTGGCCCGAGATGTCGATGCCGAGTTCGGCCATCGCCTCGATCGCGTAAGGATTGACCGTGGCGGGCGCCGAGCCGGCGCTCAGCACGGTGGCGCCGGCCCCCAACATGTCGCGGGCAAGCCCCTCGGCCATCTGGCTGCGGGCCGAATTGGCGACGCACATGAAGAGAATCGTTGTCATGATGCACCTCCGCTGCGGATCGGGATGGGGGTGGGGGTGGGGGTGACCGCGCCGGTTTCGCTCGCCGGGAAATGCCGCCGGGTGCGATTGGCAAAGGCGACCAACGACAGCATCACCGGAACCTCGACCAGCACGCCGACCACAGTGACCAGCGCCGCACCCGAATTGAGGCCGAACAGGCCGATCGCCACCGCGACCGCCAGTTCGAAGAAATTTGAGGTGCCGATCAGCGAGCAGGGCGCCGCCACATTGTGCGGCACGCGCCAGGCCCAGGCGGCCGCATAGGCAATCGCGAAAATGCCGTAGGACTGGATCAGCAGCGGTACCGCGATCAACGCGATCAGCAGCGGGCGGTCGAGAATGACATGGCCCTGAAAACCGAAAAGCAACACCACCGTCGCCAGCAGGCCGAGCATGGAGAAAGGTTTGACCCTGGCGGTAAAGCGCGCGACCTGCGCCTCGCCCGGCGCGCCGGAGCCGGCGCGCCCGACCAGCAGGGCACGGGTCGCGGCACCCGCCGCCAGCGGGATGACGACATAGAGGCCGACCGAGAGCAGCAGCGTTTCCCAGGGCACCTCAATGTCGGTGACGCCGAGCAGCAACGCGACGATGGGCGCGAAGGCGAAGATCATGATGATGTCGTTGAGCGAGACCTGGACCAGCGTGTAGTTGGCGTCGCCCCGCGTCAGCTGCGACCAGATGAAGACCATGGCCGTGCAGGGCGCGGCGCCGAGCAGGATCAGACCGGCGATATATTGTCCGGCATCGGCCGGATCAATCAGATCGGCAAAGACGAATTCGAAAAAAAACACACCGAGGGCGGCCATGGTGAAGGGCTTGATCAGCCAGTTGACGATCACCGTGATGACGAGGCCTTTGGGGCGCCTGTGGATGTGACGCAGGCTGGCGAAATCGACCGCGACCATCATCGGATAGACCATCGCCCATATCAGGACGGCGACCAGCAGATTGACCGAGGCATATTCCCAGGCCGCAACGGTCTGGAAGAGACCGGGAAAGAGATTGCCGAGTGCGACGCCGGCGACGATGCAAAGCGCGACCCAAAGCGAGAGATAACGATCAAATACCGACACGTCGGGGCCTATCGATTTCGGTTGCGGTTGCGGCGTCGTGAAAATCGCTCAGCATACAGACGGTTCTGGTTCGCCGGCCTCGAAGACCACATCGAGCAGTGCGGCGAGCGGCAGCAGGCTGGCGGGATTGAGCGAGTAGCAGATGCGCGGGCGCTCGATTTCGCCGGTGATGATGCCGGCCGCCTTCAGGATCCGCAGATGCTCGGAGACGGTCGACTGGGCAAGCCCCACCTCGTCGACAATGTCGCAGCCGATGCAGGATTTCCTGGCCAGCAACAGGCGGACGATGTGGATGCGCGCCGGATGTGCCAGCGCCTTGGCGATGGCGGCGATATCCTCGCCGTCCGGCGCCGGATGGACGGGCGCGGCGGCAGGGGCGGATCGGGCGGCAGCGGCCATGACGGGGCTCCGTTCGTCTATCGTCGATTGACGATGAATAGGCCAGGCCGGTCGCAGCGTCAAGACGGACGGCCCCCGCGCGGCGGCCGGATGGTGGCGGGAAATGGTGCGCCCGGAACGATTCGAACGTCCGACCCTCAGATTCGTAGTCTGATGCTCTATCCAGCTGAGCTACGGGCGCGCTTGCACTTCAGATGGGGCGGGCTCGAAGGCGGCACCCCGAAGGCGGCTCCCTCTTAAAGCTTCGGGCCCGCGAAGGCAAGGGTTTCGCGGGCTTGCCTCAAAGCCCGTGGACATCGCGGAAGGCGCGGGTTTCGCCGAGCGTTTCGGCCTTCCACAAAGCGCGGGCGACGGCGCGGGCGACGCAATCGGCGGCCATGGCGCCGAGGCTGGCGACAGCCATGTGGCGGGGCGCGGGGCCGAGGGAGCGGCGGGCCGTTGCCAGCACGAAGATCGCGTCGCCATCGACCGGGCTGTGGACCGGCCTCACGGCGCGGGCGAGCCCGTCCTGCGCCATGATGGCGAGGCGGCGGCATTCGGCCGGCGTCAGGTCGGCATCGGTGGCGACGACGCCGATGGAGGTGTTACCACCGGGCTGAGGCGCGGCCTTCGAGCCCGCCAGCGGATCGAGCGCCGCGACGCCCTGCCCTTGCGGCCAGCCGAGGCCGCCGAACTCGCCGTCCATTTCATAAGGCGCCGCCCAGAAGCGCGCCGCGCCGGGCACGACCGCCGAACCGAAGGGGTTGGCGGCCACCAGCGCGCCGATGGTGAAGCCGTTTGCGGCGACGGCGGAGGCCGAGCCGAGGCCGCCTTTATATTGCCCGGCCGTGGCGCCGAGACCGGCGCCGGCATTGCCGAGGTGGAATTCAGGACCGGCGGCCTCGCAGGCGGCGCGGCCGAGCGCGGCATAGGGCGGCGTCTCGCCCCAGGATTTGTCGCCGCCATTTGCCAGATCGAACAGGATCGCGGCCGGGACGATGGGCGAGACCAGCGGGCTTGCGCCGACGCGGTAGCCGCGGCCACGCGCGCCGAGCCAGGCGGCGGCGCCGGATGCCGCCTCGAGCCCCCAGGACGAGCCGCCCGACAGGACCACCGCATCGGCGGCATCGACCAGGCAGGAGGGATCGAGCAGATCGGTTTCGCGCGTGCCCGGACCGCCACCACGGATGTCGCCGCCGATATTGGCGCGCGGCGCGGGCAGGACGACGGTGACGCCGGTGCGGGCCGCGACATCCTGCGCATTGCCGACCGAAATGCCCTCGACATCGGTGATGAGATTGAGTGGGCCTTTGCGGATCGTGCCGAAGTGCATATGTGTGGCCTCTTGGGCTAGGATGGCGCGCGCATCCTAGAGCATCATTCGCCAACATCGAAACGATACGAGAGGACGACGGCATGAAACTCACCCGCATCGCGCCCGCCGCGAGCATCGCCGCCCTGGTTCTGCTTCTCGTTGCCGTTCTCGCGGTTGCGCTTGCCGGGCGATCGGTGCCGCGGGTCTTCATGGTGGCAAGCGCCAGCCCCTATGCAAGCGAGGCCGGCGCCGAGATCTTGCGCGCCGGCGGCAGCGCCGTCGATGCGGCGATTGCGGTGCAAGCGGTGCTGTCGCTGGTGGAGCCGGAATCCTCCGGACTCGCGGGCGGCGCCTTCATGCTGCATTACGCGCGCCGCAGCCGGACGCTCGATGCATGGGACGGGCGCGAGACGGCGCCGATGAAGGCGACGCCCGAGCTTTTTCTCGGGCCCGACGGCAAGCCGATGGATTTTCTGCCGGCGATGGTGAGCGGGCGTTCTGTAGGCACCCCAGGCGTCGTCAAGATGATGTGGGACGCACATCGCGAACACGGGGTCCTCGACTGGGCGCAATTGTTCGAACCGGCGATCCGGCTCGCCGAAGATGGTTTTGCCGTGCCGCCGAAGCTCGCACAGGCGATTGCACGCGACCCGGTGCTCAAGCAGATGCCTGTGGCGCAGGATTATTTCTATCGTCTCGCCGAAGACGGCACGCGGCGGCCGCTCGGCGAGGGCGAGACCTTGAAAAACCCCGCCTACGCGGCGACGCTGAAAATAATTGCCGAGAAGGGCTGGCGCGGCTTCTACGAAGGCGAGGTGGCGGAGGCCATCGTCGATGCGGTGCAGAACGCGCCGTCCAGGCCGGGCACGCTGTCGCTGGAGGATTTCGCTGCTTATGAGGCCGTCAAGCGTGAGCCGGTTTGTGCGCCCTATCGCGAATACCGCATCTGTTCGATGCCGCCGCCGACATCGGGCGGACTGACGCTCTTGCAGATACTCGGCATTCTCGAAAACTACGATCTGGCGGGCATGGGGCCGATGACGGTGACGTCGGTGCATTTCATCGCCGAGGCCGAGAAGCTCGCCTATGCCGACCGCGACTTCTATATCGGCGATCCGGATTTCGTCGACGTGCCGATGGGCGCAATGCTCGACCGGACCTATCTCAAGGCCCGTGCCAACACGATCGACGCCAGCCGCACGATGGGCAAGGCCGCACCCGGCCGGTTTTCGAGCGACGATGCGCGCTGGGGCGCGGCGGTCTCGCCGGAACGCGCCTCGACGACGCATTTCAGCATCGTCGATGCCAACGGCAATGTGGTTTCGATGACGTCGTCGGTCGAGGGGCCTTTCGGGGCACATCTGATGGCCGGGGGCATGATCCTCAACAATCAGCTTACGGATTTTTCCTTCGCGCCGGAGCAAGATGGCCGCGCGGTCGCCAATGCGGTGGCGGCCGGCAAACGGCCACGATCTTCGATGACGCCCGTCATCGCGTTCGATGCGGACGGCAATTTCCGCATGGCGATCGGCTCGCCGGGCGGCCCGCGCATCATCGGCTATGTGGCGCAAGCGTTGATCGCGTCGATCGACTGGGAGATGGACATTGAGATGGCCGTGGCATTGCCGCGTTTTCTCGACCGCAACGGCACGCTCGAAATCGAGCAGGGCACAACAATAGAGGAATTGATCCCGGTGCTGGCCGAGCTTGGTCATACGGTCGAGTTGCGCGCGTTGCCCAGCGGCTTGCACGGAATCGCCGCGACACCGCAAGGGCTCGACGGCGCCGCCGATCCGCGCCGCGACGGGAATGTCGTCAGCGGCGATCTCTAGACGGGATTGTCGCGCGCGGCGTGGGCAATACCGGAAGGCGCCGCATCGCATGCCGTCAGTTCGTCACCCGAATCGGGAATGCAGATACGAAAATGCGTGCCCGAGGGCCCGCTGCCGACAAGTTCGATATGGCCGCCATGGGCGCGGACAAGTTCGTCGACGATGGCGAGGCCGAGGCCCGCACCGCCAGCGCGCACGCCGCCGGTGAACGGCTCGAACAGATGCGCGCGCGCTTTTTCCGGCAGCCCGGGGCCAGTGTCGACGATATCGAGATGCACACGGCTGCCGTCGCGGCGGG
>PHEO01000299.1 GCA_002841195.1 Alphaproteobacteria bacterium HGW-Alphaproteobacteria-11 | reverse complement strand
TCGTCGAAGCGATCGGCGACCACGGCTGCGAGTACATGACCGGTGGCCGGGTCGTGGTGTTGGGTCCGACGGGCCGCAACTTCGCGGCCGGCATGTCGGGCGGCATCGCCTATGTGCTGGACGAACACGGCATGTTCGAGCGTCGTTGCAACCTTGCCATGGTCGATCTCGAACCGGTGAAGGAAGAACACGACATCATGGAGCGTCACCGCCACCAGACGGGCGACCTCGAAAGCCATGGCCGCGTCGACGTAATGGCAGACATGACGCGTTTCGACTCTGAACGTCTGCACCAGTTGATCGAGAACCACGCGCACTACACCAATTCGTCGCGGGCGCGCGCCATTCTCGACGATTGGGAGGCCATGCTGCCGAAATTCCGCAAGGTGATGCCGGTGGAATATCGCCGGGCCTTGAGGGAAATGCAGAAGGCGCAGGAAGCCGCGCAGGCAATCGCCGCAGCAGGAGAATAAGACCCGTGGGAAAGATTACCGGTTTCCTGGAAATCGACAGGCAGGACCGCAAGTACCTGCCGGCCGCCGACCGCGTCAGGAACTACAACGAGTTCGTGATCCCGCTCGCCGAGGACGCCATGCGCGACCAGGCAGCACGCTGCATGGATTGCGGCATTCCCTATTGTCACAATGGCTGTCCGGTCAACAACCAGATCCCGGACTGGAACGACCTCGTCTATCGCGACGACTGGGAGGAAGCCTGCCGTAATCTCCACTCGACCAATAACTTCCCCGAATTCACCGGCCGCATTTGCCCCGCGCCCTGCGAGGCAAGCTGCACGCTGAACCTCACTGAAGCGCCGGTGACGATCAAGACGATCGAATGCGCCATCGTCGATCGCGGCTGGCAGGAAGGCTGGATCGCACCGCAGCGCCCGACAGGAAAGACCGGCAAGAAGATCGCCATTGTCGGCTCAGGCCCCGCTGGCCTTGCCGCCGCGCAACAGCTTTCGCGGCGCGGCCACGAGGTGCATGTGTTTGAGCGGCAGGCCAAGGCCGGCGGCCTGCTGCGCTACGGCATTCCCGACTTCAAGATGGAAAAGCATCACATCGACCGCCGCATCGCCCAGATGGAGAAGGAAGGCACGATCTTCCACTACGGCGTCCATGTCGGCGTCAACAAGAGCGCGAAGGATCTCGACCGCGAATTCGACGCCGTGCTGCTGACGGGCGGCGCCGAAAAGCCGCGCGATCTCGAAGTCGAAGGCCGCGAGCTTTCCGGCGTTCACTTTGCGATGGAGTTCCTGCCGCAGCAGAACCGGCGCGTCTCCGACGAACCCATCGGCCAGGTCGAACCGATCCTTGCCGGCGGCAAGCATGTCGTCGTCATCGGCGGCGGCGACACCGGCTCCGACTGCATCGGCACGTCGTTCCGTCAGGGCGCGGTTTCGGTGACGCAGCTCGAAATCATGCCGGCGCCGCCGGAAAAGGAAAACAAGCTGCTGACCTGGCCGGATTGGCCGCTGAAGATGCGCACATCTTCCAGCCAGGCCGAGGGCGCGACGCGCGACTTCGCGGTGATGACGCGGCGCATCCTCGGCAAGGACGGGCATGTCCGTGCCATCGAATGCGTCCGGGTCGATGAGAAAATGCAAGCCATCCCCGGCTCCGAATTCGAAATCAAGGCCGACCTCGTATTGCTCGCGATGGGATTCGTGCATCCTGTCCATGAAGGCATGTTGGCGGAACTGGGGCTGCAGCTCGACAAGCGTGGCAACGTTGCCGCCGACACGGCGACCTACAAATCGTCGCTCGACAAGGTTTTCGCTGCTGGCGACATGCGACGCGGCCAGTCGCTTGTCGTATGGGCCATTCGCGAGGGACGGCAGGCTGCCCGCGAGGTAGACCTGTTCCTGATGGGGGAAACGACATTGCCGCGCTGACCGACAAGCGCCACGCAAAACGGAAAAGCCCCTGTGAGAACCCTCGCAGGGGCTTTTCGATTTTGAAATGAACGGGCAGGAGATGAGAAAGATGAAACCGGCAACCGGCGACTATGTCGAAGGCATCCGCGTCATGCTGCCGCTGCTCCCCGGCGCCGTTCCCTTCGGCATGATCGCGGGCGCGGTCGCGGCCGAGGCGAAATTCGGCGCCGCCGCAGGCATCGGTCAATCGATCGTCATTTACGCAGGCGCCGCGCAGCTTGCCTCGACCCAATTGATCGCCGACGCCGCACCGGCCCTGATCGTCGTGCTGACAGGCCTCATTATCAACCTGCGCTTTGCCATGTATAGCGCATCGCTGGCGCCTCACTTCGCCGAAGTCTCGAGCGCGAAACGCAGCCTGCTCGCCTATGTGATGACGGACCAATCCTACGCGCTCGGCATCACGCGCTTTTCGCGCGACAACGCAATGAGCACGGCGGCGAAATTCCGCTTCTATATCGGTGGCGCGATACTCATGTGGGCCGTCTGGATCGCCGCCACTG
>PHEO01000298.1 GCA_002841195.1 Alphaproteobacteria bacterium HGW-Alphaproteobacteria-11 | reverse complement strand
CCCAGAGGTCCATGCCGATGCCGGCCATGGGCGGGCCGATGAGGGCGCCGGTCGAATACATCAGCACGAAGGCGGCGTTGGCCGAGGCGAGGTCGGCGCCGCGGAAGCGCTGGCCGAGCAGCGTCAGGCCGACCGTGTAGAGGCCGACAACGACGCCGCCGAAGACGAAGAGCACCGGCGCGAAGAGCCAGATGTTGTGGGCAACCAGCGGGATGGCGCTGGCGCCGAGCAGGCCGACAAGGGCGCAGACCAGCAGGACCATGCGGCGGTCGGCGCGGTCGGCCCAGATGCCGATCGGGATCTGGCAGAAGATGTTGCCGGCGGCGAAGATCGAGAGCACGAAGGCGGCGGTCTGTTCGGTCATGCCGGTGCGCACGCCATAGACCGGCAGCAGGTTGAAGATGTTGGTTTCGGTGGCGCCGTAGACGAGGCCCGCAAGCGTGGCGGCCGGGGCGACGACGAGGAAGCTCACGAAGCTCCGGGTCGGGCGCTCGGTGACGCGGGGGGCGAGGCCGCGCCCGAACAGGATGAGGGGCACACCGGCGGCGAGGATCAGCGCGCCGATGGTGGCGAAGGGCAGCAAGCCTTGCGTGCCGACCAGGAAGAGCAGCACCGGACCGGAAGCGAAGCCGCTGGACAGCACCGTGCCGTAAATGCCGATCAGCCGGCCGCGGTTTTTCTCATCCGCCAGCGTGTTGACCCAGAACTCGCTGACGACGAAGAGGCCGGTGAGCGCGAGGCCGTTGGCGAAGCGGATCGGAAACCAGAGCCAGACATTCGGGAAGAAATAGTAGGCCGGCATGGCTATGGCCGAGACGAGGATGCAGACCATCAGGAAGGTGATGGCCGGGACGCGGCGGAGCAGCGCCGGGATGAAGGGCGTCAGCATGAAGGTGGCCAGCGCCGGCATCGCCGTGTTGAGGCCGATGATCGAGGCGGGTACGCCCTGACGCTCCATCAACAAGGCGAGCAGCGGAATCGAGACGCCGAGGCCCATGCCGACGACGCTGATGCAGGCGATGACCGCGATCAGGCTGCGGCGGCGCTCGGCGGGCGAGAGCGGCGCGTCGGCCAACATGGTGAGGGTGGTTGGGTCTTGCATGGTTCCGAATATGCCGTGCTTCTGCGCCCCCGCCCCGAAATTTATCTCGCTGCCGCTCGAAAAATTTCGACCCGCCCCCAGGGGCGGGTGGGATTTTTCATGAATACTTGTGGGTCGAGCGTAGCGCGGTCACGCCCGCACGACCGGTTTGTCGTTGCGGTAGGAGTATAGCGGGATGCGGGTGCGGGCGCCTTCGCGGTGGCGGCGGCCGATCTCGTTGAGGACGAATTCGGTGACGTCGATCACCGGCAATTTGAGCGCATCGGAGAGCGGATACCAGTCGAGTTCGCTGAGCTCGCCGCTGCCTTGCAACGTGCCTTCGGCGCTCGATGCCGGGGCGGCGAAGAAGCGGGCGTGGAAACGGATCGGGCTTGAGGCCGGCGTGATGGCGCGAGCGACGAAATCGAGGACGTCGAGGCGGGGCGCGATGCCGCGCTCGCGGAAGGGCTGCCAGCCTTCGCCCGCCGTGTCGCCGACATGGCCCTTGCGGGCGACGATGAGGCCGGTTTCCTCGAAGGTTTCGCGGATCGCGGCCATGGCGAGCGCCTCGGCCTTCGCGCCGGCGGCGGCGCTCTGCATCATCCGCGCGGTTTCGCCGGAGAAGCCGGTGGCGGGGCGCGCCAGAAGATCGCCGGCGTCGAGCTTGCCGCCGGGAAAGACGAAGGCGTCGGGAATGAATTTCATCCGCGCATGGCGGCGGCCCATCAAGATGCGCGGTTCGCCGCCCGCGTCGTCGATCAGCACGAGGCTGGCCGCGTCGCGCGGACGGATCGCGCGAGGGCGCGGCGTTTCGACATTCACGAGGTTCAATCTCCGATGGTGTCGCGGATGGCGTTGCCGCCGCGGAAATAGATGAAGGGGGTGGCACGCGCGTTTTGCGCGGCGGTGGCGAGGCGCAGGCGTTCGTCGATTTCGTCGAGGACGACGCGGGTGATGTTGGGCAGGTCGAGATCGCGGGCATCGGCGAGGGTCAGCCAGTGCAGGCCCTGCAATTCGCCGGAGCCCGCGACCTTCAGCGGATCGCCCTGAATCGCTTCGGCATCGGCGATGAAGAAGCGCGTGTCGAAGCGGCGGGTGCGGTAGGGCGGGGTGATGGCGCGGGCGACGAAATCGAGCGAGCCCAATGCGGGCGCGACGCCTTGCGCAAAGTATTCGTTCCAGTCGGGATGTTTGCTGCGCGCAGGCGCGGCGACGGGTTGACCGATGACGAGGCCGGTTTCCTCGAAAGTTTCGCGGATCGCGGCCAGCGCCAGCGCGCGGGCGCGACGCTCGGTCGGTGTGCCGCGCATGCGCGCCATCAGGCGGCGCGCGACCGGCGCGCGCGCCCGTCGAACCTGGTGTTCGGCTATGTCTGTGACCGCACCCG
>PHEO01000297.1 GCA_002841195.1 Alphaproteobacteria bacterium HGW-Alphaproteobacteria-11 | reverse complement strand
CGGCGGGCGGCCTTGGGCGCGTCCATCATCGCCTGCCGGATCTTGCCCTGATTGAGGGCCAGCCACAGCTCCTCGGTCGTCGGCACAGTGCGGGCCGAGGCACCAGCCGGTGCGCCGCCCACCTTCGGCAGCAGGAAGGCCGCGACATAAAGGTTCGCCGCCGCCGTCGCCCGAACAAAGGCCTGCCCCTTGCGCAGTTCCTTGAACCGCGCGGCCTTGGCCCCGATTTGCTCCACCGTATCCTCGGGCAGGTCGCGGAAGCCCGAGAAATCCAGCGCCAGCGGTTTCATCTCGGGCATTGCGACTTGCCCCGTGCCGAAATCGAACCCGCCCTGACCGGATTTCGCGGCGCGGTTGGCCTGCAGGTAGTAGCGCGCCGTATCCTTGTCGTCGCCCGTCAGCGGCTTGTAGGCTGCATCGGGGATGCCGTCTTGCAGCACCTTCAGGTCGAACACGCCCAGCAGCGCATCGCCGCAGCGGATTTGCGCGTCGAAGAAGCCGAGGGGAAGGCCGGGGTCCACCGTCTCGATCCACAGCGCGACCTTGGTCAGCTCCACCGCCATCGGGTTGCGGTCCACCCCGTGCAGGCAGGACCGCGCGACATCGCGCAAGGCATGGCGGAAATCGGCCAGCGAAGGGTTGCCATCGGCGCGGATGCGGGCCAGCCGCGTGGCGATGCGGCGGGCGGCGGCCAGCAGGAAGTGGCCCGAGCCGCAAGCGGGGTCTATGACCGACAGCTTTTGCAGCGCCTTGGCGGGATCGTCCGCCTCGGCCTCGGTCTTGTCGAGCACGGGGTCGAGCGCGGTGTCGAGCAGCGCCTGAACCAGGCTGTCGGGCGTGTAGTAGGAGCCGGTGGTCTTGCGCTGGTTGCCCTTCTGCTCGGCCGCTTCGGAGGCGAAGAGCAGGGTCTTGCCGTCATCGCCCAGCTGCGGCTGCAGTTCGAGGAGGGATTCGTAGACGGAGCCCAGTTCCTCCGTCTCCATCGCGCGCCAGTTGACGGGGACCATTCCGGTCTTCTGGTCGAGCCAAGAGAGGCGGTAAAGCGCCTCCATGAAGGCGCGGTTGCGCAGGCGGGCGGTTTCGAGATGAGGCAGCTTGTCGCCCGAGAAAAGGCCGCCGAGGGCGGGGAGCGCCAGCGCCTCTTGCCCGTTGGCCAGCGCGTGGAAGACGATCTTGATGCCTTCGTAGCGGTCGTGGTGCTTGTCCCACGAGGCGGCGCGGTAGCATTGGGCGCGCAGGGCTGCGAGGCTGTAACCCTCGGAATAAAGCTTGCGGGCGTCGGGCTTGGCCTTGTCGGGGTGCAGAAGGTTGCGATCCTCGGCCACCATCAGGAAGATCAGGCGGTAAACGAGGCGGAGGAGTTCGTTGAACCACTCGGTCAGGTTGACGTCACCCGATTTCAGCTTCGTGGCGAGGTCCGGGTTGGCTTCGAGGAAGCCGGAGCCGAGCACCTTGAGCGCGAGCTGGACCTGGACGGCCAGCCGGTCGCGGGCGACTTCGCCTTCCTTGGACCCGGCGTCGCGCCAGCGCTCCAGCGCGCAATCGGTGGCCGGGCTGCCCGCGACGCCAAAGCGGGTGCGGTGGATCAGGAGCCAGAGAACGGCGAAGGACGCGGCATCCTCGTTGGTGAAGATCTGGGAAAGGTCAGCCTCGATATAGGCCGGGCGGGTCAGCGAGGCGTTGTCGCGCATGAGGCGGATCAGGGTGCCGTTGGTGACAAGGCCCCAGAGCGTTTCGTCATGCTCGTTCAGGTGGTCCTGAAGCGCGAAGGCGGGCGAGCGTGTGCGGTCGGTCGATAGGGTCGCGCTACGCCGGTCGAGTTTTTCGTCTGATGGGGGCACGACCACGATCGGCACCCTGCCGCCCGCGATGAAGGACAGAGCGCCGTCGGCGGGAGCGAGGTCGTCGAAGCCGAAGGTTTCCTGAAGGAAGGCTTTGATGAAGCGCCGCGTCGCATCGACCGAGGGGTTTGCGATCCGGGAAAAGGTGTCGAAATGCGACTGGCCGACGCGGAAGGCGGTCGAGATTTCCTCGCGGATCGTCAGGCCCTTCCGGATGTGATAATCGGCCTCGGTCTGCTCGGGTGCCTCGCGGCGGTCCACGCTGGCGACCATGGCGGGCGCGATCAGATTGCCTTCGAGGCTGATGGACGGCCAGGCGGACATGTCGACGACGGGTTTGCGCGCCATGATCAGACCTCGCTCGGCATCAGGACGAAGAGACCGATGACGTCTGGCGGCATGACAGCCTCCACCGTGACGCGCGAGGCCGAGCCGGCGGCGGCGCGCAGGCGGGCATGATCCTGCATGAGTTCTTCGGCGCGCGATCTGACGAATTCGGCCAAGGGGCCGTCGAGCAGGCTGGGCAGGTCCTCCTTGGCTTTGGCGATGAAGCGGTCGCGGGCCGATGGCGCGAGGTCCGCATCAGCTGGCGTGTTCAGAAGCTCGCGGGCCGCTTCGCCGGCTGCGACAATGCGGCCACCCTGTATCGCGACCAGGGCGGCCTCCT
>PHEO01000075.1 GCA_002841195.1 Alphaproteobacteria bacterium HGW-Alphaproteobacteria-11 | reverse complement strand
CACGGGCCGCTATTCGCGAAGAAGCGTTTATCCGCCATGGCCGTCGCATATCGGCGGCCGCATCCCGGCACGCCTCTCCGTCAGATCAATTGCCGCTCTTCTGTTGCGCCTGAAGCTCGGCGATTGAAACCGGCTTCACTTCGATTGTCGTCAGCTTCTCGTTGAGGCGTTTCAGAACTTCGGCCGAAATATCGAGATCGGAACCGCCCGCAACAATCACCGACTGGTCAAAGAGCACCGTTCCACCCTTTTCCTTCATCACCTCGGCGAAGATCGGACGGAGCGCTGCCTCGACCTTGGCATTCGCCTGCTGGACACCGAGCTGAAGAGCCTGCCCCTTTTCCTGCATTGACTGCTGAAATTCCATTTCGCGTTGCTGCAACGCCTGGAATTTCTTTTGAAGATCTTCCTGCGAAAGAAGCGCACGCTCATCGCTCAGCTTCTTTGCATCGGCCTGGAGCTTCTCCTCCGCCTTGGCGCTTTCGGCCTGCAGCTTTTTCGCCTGATCCTGAAACTGGGTGCGGATGCTCTGGCCGACTTTCGACTGTGCAAACACCGACTCGGTGTTGACGATCAGAATAACCGCCGGGCCAGCCGCCAAGGCCGAACCCGCCGTCAACGGCGCTGCGGCAAGCGACAGGAGCGCGACAGCCCCAAGGGTACGCATAACTACCGACTTCAACTTCATCTCAAAGCATCCTTGTTGCATAGGTTTCAGGCGTGCCGGCCGGTCCGGCAAGCCTCAGAACGAGGTTCCAGCGCTGAAACGGAACGACTCCCTCTCGTCATACGGTTCGTCCAGAAGCACATTAGCGAAGTCGAGGCGAATTGGCCCAAACGGCGACTGCCAATAGAGACTGAGACCGACGGAAGCGCGCGGCGCAAAGTCGTCGACGACACCGGGAAAGATCGCGCGGTTGAAGTCCGAATAGCCGATGTATCCGGCATCGACGAAAACCGATGTCCGGATGCCCAGCGCTTCTGGTAGGCCGTTGGGGAATGACAATTCCGATGTCCCGAAAATGAATGCCTTGGCGCCTACGGCGTCTTCGTTCGGCGAGGCAAGGTCACGCGGACCGACGCCGGCGCGGGCGAAACCCCGAATTGTGTTGCCGCCCTTGAAGAAATGGTCGTTGAGCTCAACGTCTTGGTCGATCCCATGGATATAACCGCCGTCAATGCGCCAGCTCGTGAGAAATCCTTCGGTGAGTTGGTAGTAGTATCGCGCCAGCACTTCCGTCGAGACATAGCGAACCGTGCCGCCCAATCCGGCGAAATTCTGCGTAAACAGGAAATCCCAGCCGCCGGTCGGGTCAACGGGATCGTTGCGGTTGTCGTAGTAGTAGTCATAGCCGACGATCGACCGGTAGTTGCTACCTTCCGATGCCTTGACCGCGTTCGAAGCAAACGGATGAACGTTGAAAATCTCGTCGAAACGGAACTGGTAGCGGGCCAGAAAACGGCTCTTTTCGGACAGCGGGAAACCGAACCTCAATCCGAAACCCTGCGAACGGGAATCGAACGACGATTCATTCTGGAAATTGGTCTCGCTACCGAAGAGGTCAAAACCACCGACGAGATCGCGATCCAGGAAATAGGGATCGGTGTAGTGAAACTCGATCAACTGACGGCGCCTCGATATCGACAAGGCGGTGCTCAACTGGAGGCCGCGGCCGAGGAAGTTGCGCTCCGATAACTGGATACCCGCAACGGCGTTGTCGAGCGTCGAAAAGCCTGCGCTCAACGACAACGAGCCGGTCGACTGCTCCTGAACGTCGACATTCAGGATCGTCTTGTCGGGTGCGGTCCCCGGATCCTGCGTCACGGTTACTCTCGAAAAATACTGCAGGCCGCGGATATTTTTCTCCGAATTGTCGAGCAGCACCTTGTTGAAAGCGTCACCCTCCGACATCCGCATCTGGCGGCGCACGACCTTGTCGAGCGTCCGCGAATTGCCGGTGATGTTGATGCGTTCAACGTAAACGCGCGGACCCTCCGTAATCTGGAATGTCAGATCGATGACGCGCTCGTCCTTGCGGCGGCTGACGCGCGGCCGGACTTCGGCGAAAGCGTAGCCGCTCGTACCGGCGGCGAAGGTCAAGGCATCGATTGTCTTGTCGATCAATCCGGCATTGTAGGTACCGCCGGTTTTGGCCAGCACCAGCGATTCAAGTTCCGCCTGATCGAGCGTGTCGATGGTCGTGGTTACCTTGATGTCGCCGAACTCATAGACCTCGCCTTCATCGACCGTAAAGGTGATGTAGAAGGCCGCATCGTCGCGGCTTAGATCGGCAACCGCCGAAACCACGCGGAAGTCGGCATAGCCGCGCTGCAAATAGTGCCGGCGCAGCAATTCGCGGTCGTAGGTCAGGCGGTCGGGATCGTAGGTGTCCGACGAAGACAGGAACTTCCACCAGGCGGATTCGCCGGTTGAGATCACTTCGCGCAGCTTTCCATCGCTGAACTGCGTGTTTCCGATGAAGTTGATCGAGGCAATTTTTGTCTTCGGACCCTCGGTGATTTCGAAGACAAGATCGACGCGGTTCTGCGGAAGTTGAATTACTTTTGGCTCGACGGATGACGAAAACCGGCCGCTGCGCCGATAGAGCTCGATCATACGCGAGACATCGCCCTGCACCTTTGCCCGCGTATAGACGACGCGCGGCTGAAGCTGAACTTCCTTTTGCAGGTCCTCTTCCTTGAGTGCGCTGTTACCCTCAAAGGCGACCCGATTGACGATCGGGTTTTCGACGACCGACACAACGAGACGGTTGCCTTCCTGACGCATCGTTATGTCGGCAAACAAACCGGTGTCGAACAGCCTCTTGAGAGACACGTCGGCAATCGCCGGGTCATAGGTCATGCCTTCCCGGATGATCATATAGGACCGCACCGTATCGGATTCGATGCGCTGGTTTCCCTGCACGGAAATCAGGGTGATTACCGGCCCACCGGGCGCCTCCTGAGCAAACGCGGTGCCTGAAAGCGTCCATGCCATGACAAGCGCGCCGACGAATATGCCGACATTCGCAATTCCGGCCAAAAATCCGGCTAGTCGCCCCATCCTGTCCCCTGCCTGTCTTGATGCACCGGCCGTAAGCCGGCGACACAACCAATTCCACGCTCGTCGTCAGCCGACGAAATGCGAAGCGTTCAACTAAAAAGTCCTGTCAGAAACGAAAAAACCTGGAGATGAACCAGATCGTTCCACGTCGCGAAGACCATCAACATCATCACCAGCGCAAGGCCGATGCGAAAGCCGTATTCCTGCGCCTGTTCGCCGAGGGGTCGCCCACGGACGGCCTCAACCGCATAGTACAGAAGATGCCCGCCATCAAGCAGTGGCACAGGAAAGAGATTGAGCAGTCCAATACTGACCGACAACACGGCGACCATGCTCAAAAGCGCCATAAAGCCGATGGTCGCGACCTGCCCCGACACCTGTGCGATCCCCAGAACGCCGCGCAATTGATCGGCGGGCTCGCGACCCGTCACGATGCCACCGAGATAGCTCAGTGTCCGTTCCGCGACGAACCATGTCTCCTTGGCGCCCAGCCAGAGCGCGCTCACGGGATCGCTGCGGACAATTTCGATATTGCCGGCGCCGCCGTGACGCTGGATGCCGAGACGCGCTATCCGATGGACATTGCCAAAATTGTCGACGACTTCCTGAACTTCCGGCTTCGCGCGGATCGGAATCTCGATGCCGCCACGATCGACACGGAAATCGAGTTCCGACGAGCTCGTCGAAACGATGCGTTGCATCGCCTCAAAGCTCGAAACTGGCGTACCGTCGATAGAAACGATCCGGTCGCCGACGACAAACCCCGCCGCGGCCGCCGGGCTGTCCGGCACGATATCGTCCACGATGGGCGTTGCCACCGTTCGTCCGACAAAGGTGAAAATGCACGCAAAGACGACTGTCGCCAGAATGAAGTTGGCGATCGGCCCGGCCGCCACAATCGCCGCGCGCTGCCGCAGCGGCTTGAAGTGGAAAAGATGTTCCTGATCGGCGGCGGATACCTGCGCAAGGCGTTCGCGATCGGGCACGCTCGCGGCATTTTCGTCGCCGGCGAACTTCACGTAGCCGCCAAGTGGAATCCAGCTCACCTTCCAGCGTGTGCCGTGCTTGTCGTTCCAGCCGATGATCTCGCGACCGAAGCCGATCGAGAAGGTGTCAACCTTCACGCCGCACCACCGCGCGACAAGAAAATGTCCCAGCTCGTGAAAAAAGACGACAACCGTCAACACGAACAAGAAAGGGATGACGTAGCTTCCGAGCGATCCTCCGAAACCACCGATACCTGACAAAAAGTCCATCGCGTTCAAGCTATTGTCCCACTCATACCGATCTCGACCGGCCGTTTTTCCGGCCGCCGGACCGCTCCCCCGACACGCATCGACCGCCGGCCTGCCATTGCCGGCGCCCTGTGCCCATCCAAGGGGCACAGCCTACGTCAGCGGCCGGTTTTTTGCACCATTTCCTCTGCCCGAATCCGGGTCATTCGGTCAAGTTCGTAAACTTCGGCAAGTCCGGCCGGAGGTGCGCCCAACCCGCTTGATTGCGCCAGTATAGCGTCCGTCAGCGCCACCATATCCGGGAAGGCTATACGGCCGGCCAGAAAAGCGGCGACGGCAACTTCATTGGCGGCGTTGAGCACCGTTGGCGCACTGCCGCCTGTCCGAAGTGCTTCCCGCGCCAGAGACAAAGCCGGAAACCGTTTTAAATCAGGTGCTTCGAAGGTTAATTGACCAATTTGCGCAAGATCAAGACGCGCCGAGGGGGCGGCCATCCGCCGGGGCCAAGCCAATGCATAGGCAATCGGCGTACGCATGTCCGGCATTCCGAGCTGCGCCAGTACCGATCCATCGATATAGGCCACCATGCTGTGAACGATTGATTCCGGGTGAATGATGACATCGAGCCGGTCTTCGCCTACCGGGAACAGGTAATGGGCCTCAATCAGTTCCAGCCCCTTGTTCATCAGGGTTGCGGAATCGACAGAGATCTTGGCGCCCATATCCCAACGCGGATGGGCGACAGCCTGGGCCGGTGTCGCCTTGGCCATCTCCTGCAGGCTCCACGTTCGGAAGGGGCCGCCCGATGCGGTCAGTACGATACGTTCGACGGTGTCCAGCCGGTCAGCGTCGAGTACCTGGAAGATTGCATTGTGTTCGCTGTCCACCGGCAGCAGTGTCGCGCCCGACCGGCGCACTTCATCGAGGAAAAGAGGCCCCGCTGAAACGAGGCATTCCTTGTTGGCAAGCGCCACACAGGCGCCGCGCTTGACTGCGGCGAGGGTCGGCGCGAGGCCGGCGGCTCCAACGATGCCGGCCATCACCCAGTCGGCGGGCCGCGCCGCGGCGTCCACCACCGCTTCGGGGCCCGCAGCGGCTTCGATCCCCGTGCCTTTCAATCCGTCTTTCAGTTCCGCGAAACAGGCTGGATCGGCCACCACCGCGAGACGCGGCCGATATTCCTTTGCCTGTGCAATCAACGCTGCAACATTGCGATGGGCCGTCAGCGCCACAAGGTCGAAGCGCGACCGGTCGCGCCCGATCAGATCGAGAGTCGAGCAGCCGACGGAACCGGTCGACCCCAGGATGGTGACGCTTTTTACCGCGCCGGCGTCGGAAAGACGGTCATTTACTGCCTCGGCGATCAGGGCCAAATCAAAACTCCCGCGCCCGGATGGGTGGCATTGTGCAGCAAGGCGAGAAGTGCCGCACCAGCGGCGACCGCGACAAGGCCGTCTACACGGTCAAGAATACCGCCATGGCCCGGGATCAGGGTACCGGAATCCTTGACGCCGGACCGCCTCTTGAGCGCGGATTCAAAGAAATCGCCTGCTTGTTCAAGCACCGTCATACCAACGCCGATCAACGCCAGCAGCAGCGGCGATCCGGCGCCAATCCAGAGCGACGTGACGACGCCGACCGCCGCGGCTCCCATCATGCCGCCGATGAGGCCGGCCCAGGTTTTTTTTGGTGAGATGCTCGGCGCAAGCTTTGGCCCGCCAATGAAGCGGCCGGCGAAATACGCGCATATGTCGATGGCCCAGACTGTCGCGAGCAGCCAGATGGTGACGGCGAGACCCAGTTCGGGGTCGTTGCGCAGCCAAACCAGCGCAACCAGCGGTATGACGAGATAGCAGTAGGCAATGAGGGCCGGCATCATCGTCCGGCCGCTCCAGCTTCGGGCGGCCAGGGCAAAGGCCAGCACCGCGCCGGCGGCGGCGAGCGCCGCACCCGGCAGACCGGCCGTCGCCAGAACGATTACGGAAAGACCTGCAACCGCCAGCCCGGCTGCGTCGCGGGATCCGACTGCGGCGCCATAGAGGAGCCTTGCCAGTTCCTGCGCCATGACCAGCGCTGCGGCAGCCAGCAGAGCCGCGAAGAACCAGCCGCCTGCCCAGGTGGCGCCCAGCGCGACGGGCGCCAGCACAGCAGCCGATATGACCCTCGTTTTCAGATCGGAAGCAGCTTCCGATGGATGACCGGCGCTATCCGTCATTGTCGCCTACCCCTCACCGCATGTCGCGGTGTCCGGTCCGGTCGCGCCGAAGCGGCGGTTGCGGCGGCGATATTCGTCGACCGCCGCGCGCAGTCCTTCCGGCGTGAAATCCGGCCAGAGCGCGTCGGCGAACACCAACTCCGAATAAGCGCTCTGCCAAAGCAGAAAATTCGAGAGCCTCATTTCGCCGCTCGTCCGGATAATGAGATCGGGGTCTGGAATGCCCGCCGTGTCGAGATGCGCGGATACCGTTGCCGGTGTGATGGTATCGGGATCGAGATGACCCGCCTGCACATCTCGGGCGATCCGGCGCATCGCCGAGGTAATCTCCGATTGTCCGCCATAGTTGAAGGCGATAATCAGCTTCAGACGAGTATTGTTGCGGGTCAGCGCCTCGGCCTCGCCGATCAGCGCGACAATGTCGGCATCCAGATGGTCGCGGTCGCCGATGACCCGGACCTGGACGCCGTTCTGATGCAGTTCGGCCAGATCGCGGCGAATGAAAAGCCGCAGCAGACCCATCAGATCGCTTACTTCCTCGGCCGGGCGGTTCCAGTTTTCGGAACTGAAGCCATAGAGCGTCAGGTATTCGATGCCGAGCTCTCCGGCCGCCCGGACGATGACGCGGACGGTTTCAACGCCCTGCCGGTGACCGGCAACACGGGGCATATGCCGTTTCGCCGCCCAGCGTCCGTTGCCATCCATGATAATCGCGACATGCCGCGGCATCGCGCCGGGCGCCGTCTCGCTTACCGTATGGCCGGACTTCAACATCATTCTTTCGGTACTTTTTCCTTGAAAGACATATGGTTAACACTCGATTTTTACCTCATTCAGCAAGTATAGCCGAACAGACTACACCTGCATGATTTCCGCTTCCTTGTGCGCGAGCGCGCCATCGATCTCGGCGATGATCTTGTCGGTTAGCTTCTGGACCTTGTCGGACCAGGCCTTGTGGTCGTCTTGTCCCATGTGTGCGTCTTTTTCGAGGCGCTTCAACTCGTCCATCGCATCGCGGCGGACGTTGCGGACCGCGACGCGGGCCTGCTCGGTGTATTTGGCGGCGATCTTGGACAATTCGGCGCGGCGCTCCTGATTGAGCTCCGGGATCGGCAGGCGGATCAGGGTACCGTCGATATTGGGGTTGAGGCCGAGGCCGGAATTGCGGATCGCCTTCTCGACGGCCGAAACCATGCCCTTGTCCCACACCTGCACCGTCAGCATGCGGGATTCGGGAACGCCGATCGTGCCAACCTGATTGATGGGCATGCTCTGGCCATACGCCTCGACGACAATGGGCTCGAGCAGGCTTGCCGAGGCGCGGCCGGTGCGCAGGCCGCCAAACTCCTGCTTGAGCGCCTGCAACGCGCCGCGCATACGGCGTTCGACATCATCGAGATCAAAGTCGGTATCAGCCATTTCCTGTCCTTCCGGTCTTTCCTGTCTTCGGTCGGGCGAGATCAGGCCGCGTCCGAGATGATAGTGCAGCGGCCAGCGCCCGTCAGAACGTTGACGAAGCCGCCCGCGTCGTCGATCGAATAGACGATGATCGGGATGCCGTTTTCGCGGGCGAGCGAGATCGCCGAGGCGTCCATTACTTTCAGGTCGCGCGACAACACGTCCATGTAGGTCAGGCGGTCATATCTTTCGGCATTGGCGACCTTGTGGGGGTCGGCCGAATAGACGCCGTCGACCTGCGTGCCTTTCAGCAAGGCATCGCAACCCATTTCCACCGCACGAAGGGCCGCTGCTGTGTCGGTCGTAAAGAAAGGATTGCCTGTGCCCGCCGCAAAGATCACGACGCGGCCTTTCTCCATGTGGCGCACGGCGCGGCGGCGGATATAGGGCTCGCATACGGTCATCATCGGAATTGCCGACTGAACGCGCGTCGGTACGCCGATGCTTTCGAGCGATTGCTGCATGGCGAGTGCGTTCATCACCGTCGCCAGCATGCCCATGTAGTCGGCACTAGCCCGTTCCATGCCTTTGGCCGCACCCGACAGGCCGCGAAAAATATTGCCGCCGCCGATAACCAGGCAAACCTGAATGCCTGCATCCGTCGCCTGCTTGATTTCGCCGGCGATGCGGCCAACGGTATCGACGTTGATACCGTATTGTCCTTCGCCCATCAGGGCTTCGCCGGAGACCTTGAGCAGGACGCGCGAATAGAGCGGTTGCGGGGACATGGGCTCACTTCCATCAGGACATGGCAGGGCACCCGAACGGCGCGGTGCCTGTGCCGAATCCGCCGGGATGTCCAACAATAACGCCCCCAACGCACAATGGCGAAGGGGGCGTCAATTCTATCGGCACATCGGCTCAGCCGCGCGCCGCAGCCGCCACTTCGGCCGCAAAGTCCGATTCTTCCTTTTCGATGCCCTCGCCCAGCGCGAAACGGACGAAACCGATGACGCTGACCGGCGCACCGATGCCGGCTTCCGCCGCCTTGACCGCTTTTTCAACGGTGTTGTCGGGGTCGATCACGAAAGCTTGCGAAAGCAGGACGACTTCTTCGTAGAATTTGCGGATGCGGCCTTCGACCATCTTTTCGATGATGTTGTCGGGGCGGCCGCTTTCCTTTGCTTCGGCGATCAGCACATTGCGCTCGCGCTCGACGACGGCCGGATCGAGTTCGTCGGTCCGGGTCGCAAGCGGATTGGTCGCCGCGATATGCATGGCGATCTGCCGGCCGAGTTCGGCGAGCTTCGCCTTGTCACCGGTCGACTCGAGGCCCACCAGCACGCCGATCTTGCCGAGACCCGGCACGACCGCGCTGTGGACATAGGCCGATACCACGCCATCCGACACGGAGATCGAACCGGCGCGGCGCACGTTCATGTTCTCGCCGATGGTGCCGACCATTTCCGTGACGTAGTCCTTCACGGATTTCGACGCGCCGGGATAGGTCGAGGCGACGAGCTTGTCGAAATCGCCGCCCGTTGCAAGCGCCGCGGACGCGATGTCGCTCACCATTTTCTGGAACTGTTCGTTGCGCGCGACGAAATCGGTTTCGGAATTGACTTCGACAATTGCGCCCTTTGTGCCTTCCGCGACAACGCCTATCAGGCCTTCAGCCGCGACGCGTCCTGCCTTCTTCGCTGCCTTGGCGAGACCCTTGGTGCGCAGCCAGTCGACAGCCGCTTCCATGTCGCCGTCCGTTTCGTTGAGCGCCGACTTGCAGTCCATCATGCCTGCGCCGGTCTTGTCGCGCAGTTCCTTCACCATGCTCGCGGTGATTTCAGCCATTGTATTTCCTCGGTAATCGTATGAAGCGGGACGGCGATGCGCCTTAGTCGGCGGTCGCCGGCACCTCGACGACGGGCTCTGCCTCGGCTCCGACATCGGCACCCGACGCGGCATGGCTCTGCGAGATACCGTCGATGACCGCGCGGGCGACGAGGTCGCAATAGAGCGAAATCGCGCGGGCCGCGTCGTCATTGCCCGGAACCGGATAGGCGATGCCATCGGGATTGGAATTGGAGTCGAGGATCGCGACGACCGGAATGCCGAGCTTGCGGGCTTCCTGAATCGCGATCTCTTCCTTGTTGGTGTCGATCACGAAAATCAGATCAGGCAGGCCGCCCATGTCCTTGATGCCGCCGATGGCGCGTTCGAGCTTGTCGCGCTCGCGGGTCAGGTTCAGAACTTCCTTTTTCGTCAGGCCCTTGGCTTCGCCGGAAAGCATCTCGTCGAGCTGACGCAGGCGCCGGATCGAATTCGAGATGGTTTTCCAATTGGTTAGCATGCCGCCGAGCCAGCGGTGGTTGATGTAGTACTGGGCGCACTGGCGGGCCGCCGCGGCGACGGGGTCGGAGGCCTGGCGCTTGGTGCCGACGAAAAGCACACGGCCACCGCCGGCCACCGCGTCGCGGACCGCGACAAGGGCCTGGTGGAGCAGCGGGACCGTCTGCGCCAAGTCTATGATATGTATGTTGTTTCGGTCGCCGAAGAGGAAGTGTTCCATCTTCGGATTCCAGCGATGGGTCTGGTGGCCGAAGTGAACGCCGGCTTCCAGAAGTTGACGCATAGAGAAATCGGGAAGTGCCATGGCACTTGTGCTCCTTTTCCGGTTGAACCTCCGCGGGGAGTGAACGGACACCCTGAATTTGCAAGGATGGCCGCACCGGACCGACTAACCCTATGTTTTCCTTCACAAAAAGGAAGTGGGAGAGCCGAACCCCGCGTGTGGAATGGCGCCTTGATAGGCGTAAAACGGGCAAAAAGCAAGCATGGCGGAGGCTTAGACGGTTATCCACGAATGCCGGATCACCGACTGTCATCGATCTGTCAAAAAACTGTCACGTAACTGTCATATCTCCTGCACCTCGACCACGCCGGGGATCGATTTTACCGCGCCGCGGATCTGGGGGGTGACGCGGTAGCGGCCCTTGAGACGCAGCTCGACCTCCCTGCCCCCCTCGCCCATCAGGACCAGCGAGACGAGGCCCTTGCCGCGCTCGCCGAGACGGGCCTTCAGGGGTTCGAGAGAGGCCGGATCCTCGATGAAGACCTTCAGGCCCTCGCCGGCGTCCTTGACTACTTCGTCGACGGACCGGATCGTCTGGGCACGGAGTTTTACCTCCTCGCCGGCGCGGTCGATCTCGACGCCGATAACGACGGAGCTGCCCGGCTCCATCAGGTCGCGCGAACGGGCGAGGACTTCGGAGAAGACCACGACCTCGAACTGGCCGGTGGCGTCCGACAGACTGAGGAAGGCGAAGGGGTTGCCCTTTTTCGATTTGCGCTCCTGCTTCGCGGTGACGGTGCCGGCGACGAAACCGGCCTGCATGTTCCTGGCGAGGAGGTCGGCGAGGGTCGAGACGCCGGAACGCTTCAATGAGGTGCGGTAGTCGTCGAGGGGGTGGCCGGAGAGGTAGAAGCCGACGGCGTTGAATTCCTCGGTGAGGCGCTGCATCGCCTGCCAGGGCTCGACGGCGGGCAGCGCCGGTGCGGAGGCGGCGGCGCTCTCCTCGCCGAAGAGGCTGACCTGCTGGCTCTCGCGGTCCTGCGCGGAAGCGTTGGCGGTGCCGAGCACCAGATCGACGGCGGCCAGCACCTGCGCGCGGTTGGGGTTCAGGCAATCGAAGGCGCCGGCGCGGGCCAGATTTTCGAAGGCGCGCTTGTTGACGATGCGCGGATTGATGCGGCGGGCGAAATCGAAGAGGTCGCGGAAGGGACCGCCCTCGCGGCGAACCTCGACCAGATGCTCCATCGCCTGACGGCCGACATTCTTGATGGCGGCGAGCGCGTAGAGGATTTCGCCGTCGGCAACGCCGAACATCGCTTCCGAACGGTTGACGCAGGGCGGGCGCACACGGATGCCCATGCGCTCGGCCTCCTGCTTGAAGGTGCCGAGCTTGTCGGTGTTGCCGAGATCTAGGCTCATCGAGGCGGCGAGGAATTCGACCGGGTGATTGGCTTTCAGCCATGCGGTCTGATAGGCGACGACCGCGTAGCAGGCCGAATGCGACTTGTTGAAGCCGTAGCCGGCGAACTTGTCGACGAGGTCGAAAACGAACTCGGCCTGTTTCGGCGCAACGCCGCGCTCAACCGCGCCGGAAACGAAACGTGCGCGCTGCGCTTCCATTTCGGCCTTGATCTTCTTGCCCATCGCGCGGCGCAAGAGATCGGCTTCGCCGAGCGAGTAGCCGGCGAAGACCTGCGCAATCTGCATCACCTGTTCCTGATAGATGATGACGCCATAGGTATCCTCGACCACGGGCACGATGGTTTCGTGCAGGAATTCGGGCTTCTCGCGGCCATGCTTGCAGGCGAGATATTTCGGGATGTTCTCCATCGGGCCCGGCCGGTAGAGCGCGACAAGGGCGATGATGTCCTCGATGTTGGTGGGGCGGGCCTGACGCACCAGATCGCGCATGCCCGAACTTTCAAGCTGGAACACGCCGACCGTTTCGCCGCGCGTCAGCATCTCCGGAAACACATTCTGGCTCCAGTCCACGGCCCGCCCGGTCGGAATCAGGTCCAGCACTTCGGGTTGCACCACGTAAACGCCGGTGTTGACCGTGTCGGACGTGACCTCGCCCCAACTCGGCTTCTCCATGAGCTGAGCGATCCGGCCATCTTCGCGCACGTTGATAACGCCGTAATCCAGGGGATCAGAGACGTGGTAGAGGGCCATGGTCAGCAACGCCCCGCGCCCGCGGTGATACTTCAGCAACGCCGTCAGATCGAAGTCGGTCAGCGCGTCGCCGCTGATCACCAGGAACGGCTCGCCATCAGCCACGTAGGGATGGGCGTTCTTGACGCTGCCGGCCGTACCGAGAGGCGATTCCTCGATGGCGTAATCGATGTTCATGCCGAGCGATCGGCCGTCGCCGAAATAGTCCTGGACCTGGGTCGCCATGTACTGCAACGTGATCACCACGTCAAGGATCTCGTGCTCCTTGAGCAGGTGCAAGATGTGGCCCAAGAGCGGCCGGTTCACCACCGGGAGCATCGGCTTAGGGCGGGTAAGGGTCAGCGGGCGCAGACGAGAACCCTCGCCCCCAGCCATCACGACCGCTTTCATGGAAGCTCCTTGATTG
>PHEO01000296.1 GCA_002841195.1 Alphaproteobacteria bacterium HGW-Alphaproteobacteria-11 | reverse complement strand
GCCGAAAACTGTGTCGCAACGCCGGAGAACAGAAACCGCGCCGGCCGGTCCCGAAGCTGTATGTCCGCCGTGACCTGAAAGGCCTTGCCGCCGGCAAACTCCCCCAGGCCGAGCTTCAGCGCCAGCGGCACACCATCCACGACCGCCTCGATCTCGGCGCGCAGCGGGCCGACCAGAGATGCCGCAATCACCTCGCCGCCAACCTGTTCGGCTTGCCAGCGCCGGCCGTTTTCGCGGTTTACGTATGATATTTCGCCGTTCTCGAATTGCGCCGCTTCAAGGCTGATCGAGGCGAGCGAAAACATGCCGCCTTCGACTGTCGCGTCGGGAAGTTCGAATGCCGTCCAGTTCGTCGTACCGTCAGGAAACACTTCAAGATTGATCTGCGGACGAACGATACGGACACTCGTGACGCTGATATCGCCGGTTATGAGGGGCGTCAGCGCCACCTCGGCGTCGATTTCCTCGAAGGTCGCCAGATGCGCCGACTGCGCCGCGCTGTGCGTGTTGACGATCTTGACCTTGCCGAGCGTCATGTGCGGTGCCGGCAGGATGCGAAGGCGAATGTCGCCGTCGATGCGAACCGGCGCGCCGAGCGCATACGAAGCTTGCGCTTCGATCTCCCCGCGGAACTTGTTCCAGTCGATCAGGTTCGGTCCGACCAGAGCGGCAAACAAAAGCGCGACGATGAACCCCGCGATATAGGTCAGGATCGAATTCAAAACTGTCTCCAGCCGCACCCGGCGCGCGAACGCAGCGTTGCCCCCGACGGTTTGATGCCGACCGCCTTTGGCCTAAGCTCGCGGAACGAGCGGCGGCCAGACCGCCAGATGCGATCATGTTGCGGGCAAACTATGGATTCGGACGACGAAAATATAGTCAAATTCGCCACCTTCCGGAAAAAGGCCCGGGATACGGCCAAATCGGAGAAGGCGGCACAGGCTGCGGCCAATCGCGTCCGCTTCGGCCGAACGGGCGCCGAGAAGAAGCGTGACAAGCTCGAACGGGATCGCATAGAGCGGCGGCTCGACGGTACGCGCCGGGAAACGCCGCCTGACAAACCGGACAAATCCGGCTAAGTGCCGCCGGGCGGCGCTGGACCGAAAATCATAATAGTCTCAACAGGTTGACCCAGGCGTCCCGCGCGGCGCGCGATGGCATACAGGATAATAGATAGTGGCATTTCCGTCCGTTGTTAAAGTCACGCGCATGAGTGCTCTCTCGTGACGCCCGCCGCGCAGAGCATCGCCCTCCCGATCGGAATGAACGCACTGGCGCGCCTCCGCTCTTTCCTGTTTGCGGGCCTGGCCGCGCTCCTTCTCGCCGGATGCGACGCCGCCGAAGACGGCGTATGGCAAGGCTACGCCGAAGGCGAATACGTGCATGTCGGCTCGATCGACGGCGGCACGGTCGAGGAGATTGCCGTTACCCGCAGCGACCGCGTCGAAAAAGGCGCCCTGCTCTTCCGTCTCGACCTGACCGCCGAAACCGCCGCCGCCGAACAGGCCGCCGCGCAGCTCGCCAAATCGAAAACGGCGCTCGACGATGCCCAGCGCGAATTGAAACGCATGGAAGCCTTGCACGCGAAGGGCGATGTGACGCAGACGATCCTCGACACGGCGCGCGCGCAGCGTGACCGCGCCGGCGCGCGAATGCTCACCGCCGCCGCCGCCCACGACCAGGCGAAATGGCGCCTCGCGCGACGCGAAGGCCATGCACCGACAGCTGCCTTCGTGCAAGACATCCTTCTCCGCGAAGGAGAGATTGCCGCCGCGAGCCAGCCTGTCGTCTTGCTGCTGCCGCCGGAAAACATCAGAGTACGGTTCTTTTTGCCCGAAGCGGATCTCAGCCGCATACGCATCGGAAACCGGGTGGCACTTTCCTGCAGCGGCTGCCCCGCCGCACTCGACGGCACGATCCGCTTCGTCTCGACGGAGAGCAGCGACCGGCCGAATGAAAAACACGCCTATATGGTTGAGGCAACGCCGAACGCGACGCCCGAAGCGCTGCGCCCCGGACAGCCGGTGACGGTGCGTCTTGTGCCGGACGGCAACGAAATGTGAGGCGGATCGACCCTCGATCGAGGGCGGAATCGCGGCCGCTGTCATCGAACTGTCAAAAAACTGTCACAAACGACGTGCGCGGCGACTTGTCCCCGGGTTTATCCCGCAACTTTCACGCCGCGTTTCGCTGTCGTGAAAAAAGTAATCCCCGGTTTTGAACTCACCGCCGAAACGGAGCGGGGCCGCCCCCGAAGGAGACGGCCCCACGCTCGTGCGGCGATCGAAAATCAGTTGCCGCCGACAGTGTCGCGCACCTTGTCCGTGGCGTCGTTCACGGCATCGCGCGCCTTGTCCTTTGCGTCGCCATAGGCGCCCTGAATCTTGCCTTCGGCCTTGTCGACTTTGCCCTCGGCTTCAAGTTTCTTGTCGCCGGTCATCTTGCCGACCGTTTCCTTGACGGCGCCGGTCGCCTGTTTTGCGGTACCTTTGATGCGGTCCTTGTCCATGTCGTTT
>PHEO01000295.1 GCA_002841195.1 Alphaproteobacteria bacterium HGW-Alphaproteobacteria-11 | reverse complement strand
TGGCGCTGGCGGTGACCACCAATCTCTCGATCAATTTTCTGCGGAAACCGAAGCCCGCCGAGATTATCGGCGAGGCGCGGCTCCTGAAGCTCGGGCGGGCGCTGGCGGTGGGCGAGATCGGGATGTGGCAGGAGGGGGCGGCGGACGACCCTGTGGCCCATGCGGTGTCGACCTATTCCATTCCGCCGAAGTAGGAGAATGGGGTATTATAATACCCCATCAGCAAAAGGCTGTTATTTCAGCGTTTTTCGGGCCTCGGGTGCGGCGGATGTTGTTGACAGGCCTCCGGGGATCGCCTAGAAGCAGCGCCGAACAGGGGCCGCGATTGCGGCCCTTCCAGATTTTTCAGGATGTTTCGCAATGAAGACCTATTCCGCGAAAGCCTCGGAGATCGAGAAGAAGTGGATCGTGATCGATGCCGAAGGCATCGTGCTCGGCCGGCTTGCGTCCTATGTCGCCAATGTGCTGCGCGGCAAGACCAAGGTGACCTACACGCCTCATCTCGACTGCGGCGACAACGTGATCATCGTCAATGCGGCGAAGGTGGCTCTCACCGGCGCCAAATACGATGACAAGCGCTACTACCGCCACACCGGCCATCCCGGCGGCATCAAGGAAACGAGCCCGAAGCGCATTCTCGAAGGGCGCTTCCCGGAGCGTGTGCTGGAACTGGCGGTCAAGCGGATGATCCCGCGCGGGCCGCTCGGCCGCAAGCAGCTCGGCAACCTGCACATTTATGGCGGCGCCGAACATCCGCATGAGGCGCAGCAGCCGCAGAAGATCGACTTCGCGGCGCGCAACCGCAAGAACCTCAGGATCGCATGACCATGTCCGAAATAACCACGCTTGAAGACCTGAAAGAAGCGATCGCACCGGCGGCGGAAGCCGCGCCGGCGGAGCCGAAGCTCGACAAGTTCGGCCGCGCCTATGCGACCGGCAAGCGCAAGAACGCCGTTGCCCGCGTCTGGATCAAGCCGGGCTCGGGGCGCATCAGCATCAATGGCCGCGCGCTCGAAGTCTACTTCGCGCGACCGGTGCTGCGCATGATCCTCAACCAGCCGCTGGTGACAGCCGCGCGCGAGAAGCAGTACGACATCACCGCGACGGTGGTGGGCGGCGGCTTGTCGGGCCAGGCGGGCGCCATCCGTCACGGCATTTCGCGGGCGCTGACCTTCTTCGAACCGGGCCTGCGTCCGGCCTTGAAGAAGGAAGGTTTCCTGACGCGCGACAGCCGCGTGGTCGAGCGCAAGAAATACGGCAAGGCGAAGGCCCGCCGCAGCTTCCAGTTCTCGAAGCGCTGATCCCCTCAGGGGTTCACGGAAAGGCGCTTCGTGGAAACGAGGCGCCTTTTTTGTTTGCAGGCTTCCCCCCACCCGATCCGCTGATGCGGATCGACCTCCCCGCGAGGGGGAGGTGGGAAAGAAAGAGCAGAGAAATGACGACGAAGGTTTTCATCGACGGCGAAGTGGGGACCACCGGGTTGCAGATCCGGGCGAGGCTCGACGGGCGCGACGATCTGGAACTGATTTCGCTCGGCGAGGCGAAGCGCAAGGATGCGGGCGCGCGCAAGGATGCGCTGAACGCCGCCGACATCGTGGTGCTGTGCCTGCCGGACGATGCGGCGCGCGAGGCGGTGTCGCTGATCGGGAACAAGACCACGCGCGTCATCGACGCCTCGACGGCGCATCGGGTGGCGGACGGCTGGGTTTACGGCTTTCCGGAGATGACGGCCGAGCAGCGGCAGCTCGTGTCGGGCGCGGCCCGCGTTACCAATCCCGGCTGCTATCCGACCGGCGCCATCGCGCTGACGCGGCCGCTTGTCGAGGCGGGGCTTTTGCCGAAGGACTGGCCGCTGACCGTCAACGCGGTGTCGGGCTATTCGGGCGGCGGCAAGCAGATGATCGCCGAGTTCGAGGACGAGGCGTCGTCGAATTATACGCTGGAAGCCTTCCGCGCCTATGCGCTCGGCCTCGCGCACAAGCATGTGCCGGAGATGCAGGCGAATATGGGGCTGACGCATCCGCCGCTCTTCACGCCGAATGTCGGGCGCTATGCGCAGGGCATGATCGTCGAGGTGCCGCTGCAGCTCTGGGCGCTGCCGGGCGCGCCGACGCTTGCCGCCGTGCATCAGGTGCTGGCGGCGGCCTATGAAGGCGCGCGGTTCGTGTCGGTGGCGGCGCTTCAAGAGAGCGCGGCGATGACGAAGCTCGATCCGGAGCAGTTGAACGGCACCAACGAGATGAAGCTGTTTGTGTTCGGCAATGAGAAGACGCAACAGGCGCGGCTTGTGGCGCTACTCGACAATCTCGGCAAGGGCGCGTCGGGCCAGGCGGTGCAATGCCTCAACCTGATGATCGGCGCGGATGAGGGGCTTTGCGTCAATCTTTGAGGTTCGCGGCGCGTTTGCCCTAATCCCCTGTTGTCACCCCGGCGAAAGCCGGGGTGTGGATTCACATTTGAAGTGCAACAGTTGGATTGAGAAGATTTCGGCTGGGGTGCGGAAGTCAAGGCACTTTCGC
>PHEO01000074.1 GCA_002841195.1 Alphaproteobacteria bacterium HGW-Alphaproteobacteria-11 | reverse complement strand
TACTGGCGACAAAATCAAACGACGCACCCCAGAGCCCGAAAATCATTTATGAGTCTCTCGTATGCGTCCACTACCGCCGGAGCTTCGGACTTCCTGTGCAACGCTGGCGGCGTCACGGTGACGGGAAATTCGATCGCACAGAGGTGCAGAACGCCGACGATCTGGTTACCTGCAAGAAGGGTGGGGGCTAGGGCCAGATGCCCCGGGCTTGTAGCGCGTCGGCCACCTTATCCACAGCGACCATGTATGCGCCCAGCCGCATCGGCACATCGTGCGCCTGGGAGAAATCCCATACGGCCCGAAAACTCTGGATCATGATCGCTTGAAGCTGGCGGTTGACCTCGTCTTCATTCCAGAAGAAGTTCTGCAGATCCTGTACCCATTCGAGATAGCTGACAGCCACGCCGCCAGCGTTCGCCAGGATGTCGGGCACGACAACGACGCCCCGGTCGTTAAGGATTTCATCCGCCTCGCGGGTGGTGGGACCGTTGGCGCCCTCCACGATGAACCTGGCGCGGATGCGGGCGGCGTGGCGGCGCGCCGGATCGTAAAGCGTGTCGCCGGCCTCGAGCAGCCCGCGCTCGACAAGCGTGCCGAAGGGGATGCGCGGTTCGGCTTTTTTCGAGGTCGTGACTTTCAGGTCCTCGGCGGCGCCGGTCTTGACCAGGCGGATCCGTTCGCGCGCCACCTTGATGTAGCGCGCCTCGCGCTCGATGCCGATGAAGTTGCGGCCGAGCTTCTTGGCGACGGCGCCGGTGGTGCCGGTGCCGAAAAAGGGATCGAGCACGGTGTCGCCGGCATTGGTGGTCGCGAGCAGCACGCGGTGGAGAAGGGCTTCGGGCTTCTGTGTCGGATGCGCCTTGCCGCCGTCGCCGTCCTTCAGGCGCTCGCCGCCGGTGCAGAGCGGCAAGAGCCAGTCGGAGCGCATCTGCAGGTCGTCGTTCAGGGCCTTCATCGCGTCGTAGTTGAAGGTGTATTTTTTCTGTTCGGCGTCGCGCGTCGCCCAGATCAGCGTCTCATGCGCATTGGTGAAGCGCGTGCCGCGGAAGTTCGGCATCGGGTTCGACTTGCGCCAGACGACGTCGTTCATCACCCAGAAGCCGAGATCCTGCATCGTCGCGCCGACGCGGAAGATGTTGTGATAGGAGCCGATGACCCAGATCGCGCCGGTGTCTTTCAGCACGCGCCGCGCCGCTTTCATCCAGTCATGCGTGAAGCGGTCATATTCGGCGAAGCTCGCGAACTTGTCCCAGTCGTCGTCGACCGCATCGACCTTCGACTGGTCGGGCCGCGTCAGCTCGCCGCCGAGCTGCAGATTGTAGGGCGGGTCGGCGAAAACGAGATCGACCGACTTTTCGGGCAATGCGTTCATCGCCGCGATGCAATCGCCCTGAATGATGGTCTCGGCCGGATTGCCGGCGCTTTTTTGCCCGGCCCGGAGATTGACGCGCCCCACGATACACCCCTGTTACTGAACATGCTTCCGGTTCCACCGCCGGATTGGGGGGCATGATGAGTCGGCGCGGAATCGCGGTCAATAAGCTTTTTGAATCAAGAGGTTAACGGATTCGGGGACACAAGATCGAGTCCCCCTCAGGCGGCCGGACTCAACATCTTGCGTATCGGCGCGAAGGAGGTGCGATGCGCCGCGCAAGGCCCGAGGCGGGAAAGCGCCTGCCGGTGTGCCTCCGTGCCATATCCCTTGTGACGCTCGAAGCCGTAGCCGGGGTGAATTTCGGCTAGCGCGCACATCGTCCGGTCACGGACGGTCTTGGCGGCGATCGAGGCGGCGGCGACCGACAACGACAGCGCGTCGCCTTTCACGATGGCGCGCGCCGGGCAGGGGAGAGCGGGTAGGCGGTTGCCGTCGATCAGGGCGAAGGCGGGCGGGGTGGCGAGCGCCGCGACGGCGCGCGACATGGCGAGCATGGTCGCCTGCAGAATGTTGAGGCGATCGATCTCCTCGACGCTCGCCTCGCCGATACCGATGACCGCCGAGACTTTGAGCGCGGCGAACAGCGCTTCGCGGCGCGCGGCGTCGAGCTTCTTGGAATCGTTGAGCCCGGGGGGTGTCGCGGCGGGATCGAGAATGACGGCGGCCGCGACGACCGGCCCCGCCCACGGCCCGCGCCCCGCCTCGTCGACGCCGCAAACGGCAAGACGCGGATGCCCGGCCTCAAGCTCGAAGCGAAAATCGGGCAAAGGTGACGGCGCGCGTGGCATGAAGGGGAGTGTGCCGCAAGCGCTAGGGAATGGCTAGACAGACATCCTGTTGAGACGAAGACGCGAAGCGGCGGAGGGAACATGGCCGTTCACGATCCTGTGCAGTCCTTCCTTGAGCGTCGGCGCGCCGAAGTTGATCAGCAAGCCGACAGGCATGTCCAGCAGCCGTAGATAGGTCAGGACCTGCTTTGGATGAACCGGCAGAAGCCGGTCCAGCGACTTGATCTCGACTACGACACGATTCTCGACGAGCAAATCCACGCGAAGACTGTCCGTGAACAGCATCCCGTCGTATTCGAACGAAACAGGCTTTTGCCTTTCGACTTTCAGACCGCGCCGTTCGAGATCGCGTGCAAGTACCGTCTCGTAGACGGATTCGAGCAAACCCGGACCGAGTCCGGTATGGAGCTTGTAGGCCACATCGACAATCACACCGGTGATGACATCGCGCTCTTCGTTGGTCATTTCTTCCGAGCCATGACTGTTCCAAAGTTTTGTGCACGCAGAGACGCAGAGAAGAGGGGGCAGAAAAGTGCCGAAATGTGGGTGGTTGTAGCCGCATATCGATGGCGGCTTCGCCGCCGAAGAATTCTTCGCGCCGAAGGCGCAATCATTTTTCTCTCTATCTCCCTTTCTCTGCGTCTCTGCGCCTCTGCGTGCAAACCTTCCTTAAAGCAGGGCCAGTTGTTTGCCGCGGCCGGGGACCATGAAGCGGGTGCAGTCGAGTTCTCCGCTTTTCTTGGCGAGGCCGAGTTTTTTGGTGGCGAGTTCGAAGCGGCGGGCGATCTGCCAGGCATAGGGGCCGTCGCCGCGCATGCGTTTGCCCCATGTCGCATCGTAATCCTTGCCACCGCGCATCTGGCGGATGAGGGAGATGACATGGGCGGCGGCATCGGGCTTGTTCTCTTCCAGCCATTCGCGGAAGAGGTCTTTGATTTCGAGCGGCAGCCGCAGCACGATGAAGCCGGCCTCCTTCGCGCCGGCATAGGCCGCACCCGTCAGGATTTTTTCCATTTCGCTGTCGGTGAGCGCGGGCACGACCGGCGCGACCATGACGCCGGTGGGGATGCCCGCCTGGGCCAGCATCGAAATCGCTTCCATGCGGCGCGACGGCGTCGAGGCGCGCGGCTCCATCGTCCGGGCGAGCTTTGCATCGAGCGTCGTGATCGACAGATAGACCTTGGCGAGATTGCGTTCGGCCATCGAGGAGAGAATGTCGATGTCGCGGGTGACGCGGGCCGACTTGGTGACGATGGTGACCGGGTGGTTATAGGCGGACAGCACTTCGAGGATGCTCCGCGTGATGCGGTAGCGCTGCTCGATCGGCTGATAGGGATCGGTGTTGGTGCCGAGCGCGATGGGCTGCGGCTCATAGCCCGGCCGCGCCAGTTCTTTTTCCAGCAACGCCGCGGCATTGGGCTTGGCGAACAGCCGGCTCTCGAAATCGAGACCTGGCGAGAGGCCCATATAGGCATGGGTCGGCCGCGCGAAGCAGTAGATGCAGCCATGCTCGCAGCCGCGATAGGGATTGATCGAGCGGTCGAAAGGCAAGTCGGGCGAGGAATTGCGCGTCAGCACCGCGCGCGCGTTTTCAGAGGTGACTTCGGTTTTCAGCGGCGCCGGCGCATCGAGTCCGCCCCAGCCGTCGTCGAGCGGCTCGCGGGCCTGAGGTTCGAAGCGGCCGCTGGTATTCGTCAATGCGCCCCGGCCGCGGCGGCCGTTCTCGGGCAGAGGGGTCGCACGGACCCTCGGGGGGTACGAGGGGGGCCCCGCGGGGGACGGGGACCGGGTCCGTGCATCCGGGCCGCTTGCCGCCACGGGGCCAATCGGGGAATTGGCGGGGGCAGGGGCGGAGCGGCCGGAGCGCACTGATTCGTGACTCGAAGACATGTGAGAAAGATAGCAGAAGAAAAGAACATAACAAGAACATTCTTGGTGGAGCTCCGTTTTGCGAAAAAAGCGGCGCCCGCTATGTTGCGCGCCATGTTGAGCGTGGTGATCCCGACCCTGAATGCCGAGAAGACATTGACCCGGACGCTGTCGCCGCTGGTGATGGCGGCGGTGCGCGGGCTGGTGCAGGAAGTGATCGTGGTCGATGGCGGCTCGTCGGACGAGACGCTCGAAATCGTCGAGGCGGCCGGCGCGAAGCTCGTGCAGGCGAAGCGCGGACGCGGCACGCAGCTGGCGGCCGGCGCGGCGGCGGCGCGCGGCAACTGGCTGCTGTTTCTCCATGCCGACACGGTGCTCGATGCGTCCTGGATCGGCGAGGTCGAAAAGCTGTTCGAGCAGATCGAGGCGGGCCGCTTCCGCGACCACGAGATGGCGGCGGCGTTCAAGTTCGCGCTCGACGATTTTTCGGGCTGGGCGCGCTTTCTCGAATTGATGGTGGCCTTGCGCTGCGCGCTGCTGCGCCTTCCCTATGGCGACCAGGGGCTGCTGGTGAACCGCAGGCTCTACGACCGGCTCGGCGGTTATCGCGACCTGCCGCTGATGGAGGATGTCGATCTGGTGCGCCGCATCGGCCGGCGCCGCCTCGTCATGCTGCGGTCGCTGGCGGTGACATCGCCGGCGCGCTACCTGAAGGAAGGCTTCATCGCCCGCTCGCTGCGCAATCTCGGCTGCCTCGCGCTTTATTACCTGCGCGTGCCGCCACGCGTGATCGCGCGCTTCTACGGGTGAGGGGTGTGTTGAACGTCCACTTTTCCTTAAGCCGTCATGGCCCGGCTTGTCCGGGCCATCCCCGTCTTCCTTTCCTGACGCAAGACGTGGATGACCCGCATAAAGCGGGTCATGACGATTTTGGTGGATACCGAAATTCAAACGCGCGCACATCATGTCCCTCGACCCGCAACTCGTGATCATGGCGAAGACGCCGCAGATCGGCCGTGTGAAAACGCGGCTGGCGCGCGATATCGGCGCGGTTGAGGCGGTACGGTTTTTCCGGACGGCGAGCGCGGGGCTGATCGGCCGCGTCGCGCGCGATCCGCGCTGGCGCACCTTGCTGGCGCTTGCGCCGGACCGCGCGGTGCATGAGCCGGGCATCTGGCCGGACGGCCTGCCGCGCATCGCGCAAGGGCCGGGCGATCTCGGCGCCCGCATGGGGCGGCTTTTCCGCGACCTGCCGCCGGGGCCGGTGGTGATTGTCGGTGCCGATATTCCCGGCATCGAACGGCGCCACATCGCGCAAGCCTTCGCGGCGCTCGGGCGGCACGACGCGGTGCTCGGCCCGGCCGAAGACGGCGGCTACTGGCTGGTGGGGCTGAAGCGGCGACCGCGCGTGCCGGAGATTTTCGACGGCGTGCGCTGGTCGAGCGCGCAGACGCTGGCGGATACGGCGAAGAACATCCGTGAACGGAACATGAGCCTTGCCCTGCTGGAACGCCTGCCCGACATCGACACCGGCGCCGACTACGCGCACTGGAAGGAAAAGCGATGAGCGACCTCGACCCCTTCAAGGTCTTTCTCGATGTGCAGCTCGCCCTGCCGCGCAACGGGCCGGGAAGCGCTGCCTCGACGGCGAAGGCGCTGTCGATGCTGCCGGAAGTGACCGAGGCGCCGCGCATTCTCGACATCGGCTGCGGGCAGGGCGCCTCGACATTCGATCTGTTGCGGCTGACCGGGGGTCACGTCACCGCGGTCGATCTCTACGAACCGTTTCTCGAAAAGCTGACGGCCCGCGCCGAACGCGAAGGCGTGTGCGAAGAACGTCTCGTCGTGAAGCGCGGCGATATGAGCGCGCTGCCGTTCCATGATGGCGAGTTCGATCTCGTCTGGTCGGAAGGCGCGATCTATCTGCTGGGTTTCGCGCGCGGATTGAAACTCTGGCTGCGTTTCCTGAAGCCCGGCGGCTATATGGCCGTCACCGAATGCACATGGCTGAAGGATGAGCCCTCGGCTGAGGCGAAAGCCTTCTGGAACGCCGCCTATCCGGGGATGGGAACGGCGGCGGCGAATGTCGCGGCGGCAGAGCGCGCCGGCTATGAAGTCGCCGGCACTTATGTGCTGCCGCCGGAGGACTGGTGGGCCGGCTACTACACGCCGATGCGGGCGCGGATCGCGGCGATGCGCGCGACATATGGCGAAGCGGCGAAGGACGTGCTCGACGAGGTTGAAACCGAGATCGTCCTCTTCGAGAACAATCCCGGCCAGTATTCCTATGTCTTCTATGTGCTGCGGCGAAAAGACTAGTTCTTTGCCCTGAGCGCGTCGCGGATTTCCTCCAGCAGCACTTCCTGGCGCGGCGGCGCGGAAGGCGGCGGCGCCTCGCCCTTGGCGATGCGGGCTTTCAGCGCATTCATCTGCTTGATGACGAGGAAGAGCGCGAAGGCGACGATCGAGAATTGCAGCAGCGCGTTGATGAACTTGCCATAGGCGATGACCGGCACGCCGGCTGCCTTCGCCGCATCGACCGTCGCCGGACCGTTTTCGGCCAGCGTCAGCGCAATGAAGTAGTCGCTGAAATCGACGCCGCCCATCAGCGCGCCGATCGGCGGCATCATGATGTCGTCGACCAGCGACTTGACGATGGTGGTGAAGGCCGCGCCGATGATGATGCCGACGGCCATGTCGAGCACATTGCCCTTGAGGGCGAAGTCGCGGAATTCCTTGAACATGGGGGTCCCCTCGCAAAAGCGGCAGGCGATTCGCGCCGCAAGGGAATCCTGATACGCGGATCGCGCGCTTACAACACGCAAAAACCCGCCGCTCACTTCCGCTGCTTGTGTTCCTCGAGCCGCGGCATGATCTCGACGAAATTGCAGGGCCGGTAGCGATGGTCGAGCTGGTGGACGAGGATTTCGTCCCAGCCGTCCTTGCAGGCGCCGGGCGAGCCCGGCAGCGCGAAGAGGAAGGTGCCGTTTGCGACGCCGGCGGTCGCCCGCGACTGCACGGTCGAGGTGCCGATCTTTTCGTAGGAGACGCGGTGGAAGAGCGCCGAGAAACCCTCGATCTCCTTGTCGTAGACCGATTTGAAGGCTTCCGGCGTCACGTCGCGGCCGGTCAGCCCAGTGCCGCCGGTCGAGATGACCGCGTCGATGTTTTCATCCGCGATCCAGGACATCAACTGGCCGCGAATATGCACCGTGTCGTCCGGCACGATGCGCCGCGCCGCCACCTTGTGGCCGGCTTTTTCGATGCGCTCGGCCAGCACATCGCCCGACGTGTCGGTCTCGGGCGTGCGGCTGTCCGACACCGTGAGGACGGCGATGTTGAGGGCGATGAACTCGCGTGTTTCGTCGATGCCGGGCATGGGGGTGGCCTTTCGCGGGGCGAATGAACGAACCCTATAGCCCAAAATGACGGAATTGTCGCGAAGGGCTAGCGGAGGCTCGCCGTTGCCTGCCCATAGACCGGCCATGCGCCGGAAGCGGACGCATCGAGCGAGCCGGCTGGCGTGCCGAGGCGGTCGCTGTAGATCCAGTAATTGGTCAGCACACGTTCGATATAGCCGCGCGTTTCGGCGGCCGGGATCGACTCGATGAAGAGGAAGGGATCGCCCTTGAAGTCGATGCTTTCGAGCCAGCGCGAAAGATTGCCGGGCCCGCCATTATAGGCCGTCGTCAGCATGTAGAGATTGCCATAAGGCTCGCCCGCGCCCATCAGCTCGGCGAGATATTCCTGGCCGAGCGTCACGTTGAAGGTCGGGTCGAGAAGCTTGTCGCGGTTGGCGCGGGCCAGCGAACGGTCGCGCGTGATGTGGCTGGCGGTCGCCGGCATGATCTGCATCAGGCCCCGCGCGCCGGCATGCGACATCGCGCCGGGCTGGAACTTGCTTTCCTGACGCATGAAGGCGAGCAGCAGCGCGCGGTCGACCTTGTAGCCGTTCGAGGGCTTGTAGTCGGGCACCGGAAACAGCCCGGCATTGAGCGCGATGCGCCCGCCATTGCGCTTCACCGCCGGCAGATGCGCCGCATTGGCGACCTGCAATTCGACGGCCGGAAGCTTGAAGTCATTGGCGAGTGCGATCAGCGCCTGATCGAGCGACGGGTCGATATGGGCATGGGCGCGGATCAGTTCCTCGCGCGCCAGCTCGCGCTTGCCGATCTGGAAAAGCGCAACCGCGCGCGCCACCTGCGCGTTCTCGATCAGCGCGCGGAAGGATGCGGGATCGAGATCGGGTTCGATCCAGTCGATGCGGAGATCGCGGCCGAGCTGGCGCGTCGCCAGCAGCCCGTAAAAGGTCGCGCCTGTATCGGCCGCGAGTTCGAGCATCGGCGCGACATGCTGCGGCTGGCCGTCGGCGAGATACGAACGCGCCGCCCAGAAGCCGCCGGCCGCGCGCGTCCATTCATTGGTCGCGCGTGAGCGTGACAGCCGTTCGAAGTGATGCGCGGCCGCGCCGTAGTTTTCCATGCGCCATGCGGCAAGCCCCGCATACCAGTCGGCGCGCGGCAGCGGCCGCGTGCCGTTGCGCAGCATCTCGCTGGCGAGCACGAAGGCCTTTTCGCTTTCTCCTTCGAGGAAATAGGAGGCGACGACGCGCTCCATGATCCGGTCGTATTCATAAGGCCGGAGCGAAGCGCGCGCATTGCCGCGGGCAAGCCATGCATGCGCGGCCTCCGCCTTGCCCTCGCGCACCATGCGGCGCACCTGACCGTCGATTTTGCGGAAGCGCGGCGAGCGGATATCGGTTTCCTCGTCGTCGACCGCATAGACCGCATGGGCGGTCTGCCGCCACTGACGGGCCGCGGGACGGGCGGGATGCGCGGCCGAGGCCGGACGCTTGCGCAGCGCGAGCTTGTGAATGTCGGCGGCGCCGGGATGATCGTTATAGGCCGCCATCCAGTCGCGCAGTTCCGCATAGCGCGTGATGTAGTGCGGGCCCATATATTTGACATGCAGCACATGGCCGATCAGGCGGCGGTCTTTCAACTGCGCGGTCAGCTTGTCGGCTTCCGCGAAGCGGCCGCGCTCGGTGGCGGCGAAAATCTGGCGGTAGAGTTCGCGGTCGGCGCCGGTCAGGATTTCCGGGCTCCAGATGCGCGCCTGCGGCACGGCCGGTGTTTCGGCCTGGGCCGGGGTCGCAAGCGGCGCGGCGAGCATCAGCATGGCGAGCCCGGCCGCGACAGCCGAATGCACAAACCATCCCCGCCGTGTTGCCACGGATATGCCGAAAGTCCCCCAGACGCTCATGGCGCCATCTTGGCGGCGCGGCCCCGGCCCGGCAAGCGTCGATGCCGGAATGGAACCGGAACGGGCGATTAAAAGATTTGTAAAGTTAACCGGCCGCGCCCGCGTCGAGCCGCGCCTTCAGCGATTGAAGATCCCGCCATGCCAGCCTTTTTTGTGCCGGCTGGCGCAGCAGATAGGCTGGATGCAGCGTCGGCAGCGCCGGAATGTCGCGTCCGCCGCAATTATATGTCGACCACTTGCCCCGAAGCCGGGTGATGCCGGTGTCGGTGCGCAGCAACTGCTTGGCCGAGACGCCGCCGAGCAGCAACAGCACCTCCGGCGCGACGAGTTCGATGTGGCGCTCGACAAAGGGCATGCAGACCGCATGTTCGGCGGGCGTCGGCGTGCGGTTGCCTGGCGGCCGCCAGGGTAGCGTGTTGACGATATAGACGGATGTGCGGTCGAGACCGATCGCGGCGAGCATGCGGTCGAGCAACTGCCCGGCGCGTCCGACGAAAGGCAGGCCTTGCAAATCCTCGTCGCGTCCCGGCGCTTCGCCGACCAGCATCAGGCGCGCCTGCGGATTGCCGTCGGCGAAGACGAGGTTCTTCGCGGTGTAGCGCAACGGGCAGCCTTCGAATGTTTCGAGCGCGGCGCGCAATTCGTCGAGGGTCTTGCAGGCAGAGGCGATTTCGCGCGCGCTTTCGGCGGCGCGGGCGTCGTCGAGCGGCAAGGCGGCGGGCGAGGGCGGACGCAGCGGCGCGGGCTTCGGCGCGGCTGCAAGGGGCGCCGGTGTCGCTTGTCTCTCCGCGGGGGTCGCGGCGGCGGGCGCGGCCGCTTCGTCGAGCGCATAGCGGTCGACCGGCGCGTCGCACAATGCCTCGCCGACGCCCGCCTCGACATAAAAGGCAAGCAGCGCCGCCGCTTCGTCGGGCGCGAGAGGATCGGACGGTGAGCCGGATCGGTTCATTGACCTTGCGGTTTCCAGAGTTTGCCGGGCGCCGGTTTGACGCTCGCCGCGGCGCATCTACAATTATTCATTCTGGCATTTCCCGGCGCTTTCCGGAAAGAACCGGTGCCGGTTTTGTTGAGAATAACACGCAACTGGCGCGCTGTGTCCGGCGCGGCCCAATATATTGACCGGCGGGGCCATTCGCACCATAACGGACCTCGATTTTGCGAGGCTCGGGGGCAGATATCGAGGCTCCTCGGGCGAGGCGGAAAGACGCGGCAGGAGAGGCTGAATGAGCGAACAGGTCGAACGCGAATTTATGGAATACGACGTCGTTGTCGTCGGCGGCGGCCCGGCCGGTCTGTCGGCGGCGATCAGGCTGCGCCAGCTCGCGGCGGCGGAGGATTTCGACCTGTCGGTCTGCGTGATCGAAAAGGGCTCGGAAGTTGGCGCTCATATCCTGTCGGGCGCGGTGATCGACCCGATCGGCCTCGACACGCTGCTGCCGGACTGGCGCGAGATGGGCGCGCCGGTCGACACGGAAGTGACGGCCGATCATTTCGTCTATCTCGGACCGGCCGGCGGCCTGCGCATCCCGAACATTCTGTTCCCGCCGCTGATGAACAATCACGGCAACTACATTGTCAGCCTCGGCAATGTCTGCCGCTGGCTCGCCGAACAGGCCGAAGGTCTCGGTGTCGAGATCTATCCGGGTTTCGCGGGCGCCGGTGTGCTCTACGGCGAGGACGGATCGGTGCGCGGCGTCGTCACCGGCGACATGGGCGTTGCCAGGGACGGCTCGCACAAGGACAGCTACACGCCCGGCATTGAGCTGCGCGGCAAATACACCTTCTTTGCCGAAGGCGTGCGCGGTTCGCTGTCGAAGGAACTGATCCGCAAATTCAAGCTCGATGAAGGCTGCGAGCCGCAGAAATTCGGCATCGGCCTGAAGGAGCTGTGGCAAGTCGATCCGTCGAAGCACCGCAAGGGTCTCGTGCAGCACACGCTGGGTTGGCCGCTTGACAATTCGACCGGCGGCGGCACGTTTCTCTATCACTTCGGCGAGAACCTCGTTTCGGTCGGCTTCGTCGTTCACCTGAACTACAGCAACCCCTATCTCTCGCCCTTCGACGAGTTCCAGCGCTTCAAGCACCACCCGTCGATCGTCGAGACGTTCGAGGGCGGCAAGCGCATCGCCTATGGCGCGCGCGCCATCACCGAAGGCGGCTTCCAGTCGGTGCCGAAACTTACCTTCCCCGGCGGCGCGCTGATCGGCTGCTCGGCCGGTTTCGTCAACGTGCCGCGCATCAAGGGCAGCCACAACGCGATGCTGACCGGCATCATGGCCGCCGAGGCCGCCTTCGAGGCGGTGAAGGACGGGCGGCAGGCCGACGAGCTGGTGGCTTACACGCAGGCCTATGAAAAGAGTGCGGTCTACAAGGACCTGAAGCGCGTCCGCAACGTGAAGCCGCTGCTTTCGCGCCTCGGCACCTTCCTCGGCACCGGCTTCGGCGCCATCGACATGTGGATGAACAATCTCGGTCTCGGCCTGCCTTTCACGCTGAAACACAAGAAGCCCGACCACGCGACGCTGAAGAAGGCGAGCGACTGCAAGCCGATCGTTTACCCGAAGCCCGACGGCAAGATTTCCTTCGACAAACTTTCCTCGGTGTTCATCTCGGCAACCAATCACGAGGAAGACCAGCCGGTTCACCTGACGCTGAAGGACCCGGCGATCCCGATCGCCTACAATCTGCCGAATTTCGACGAACCGGCGCAGCGCTATTGCCCGGCCGGCGTCTATGAAGTGATCCGCGACGACGACGGCTCCAACCCGCGCTTCCAGATCAACGCGCAAAACTGCGTTCACTGCAAAACCTGCGACATCAAGGACCCGGCGCAAAACATCAACTGGGTGGTGCCGGAGGGCGCGGGCGGGCCGAATTACCCGAATATGTGAAGCGGCGCGCCTGTTTACGGCGCGCGCGCTCCTGTAGGCTTTGCGACGGTCGCCGCATCGGTGGCCGCGCGAGGCAATCTCGGAGGCAGGGCCCCATATGGCCACCACGACAGGTAGGGCGTCGAAGACCGGCAGGTGCTTCCGGCAGGGATTGAAGCGCGCCGCGCTGGCCGCGGCGCTGGTGGCGCTCGGCGGCTGCGCGGGGCTCGGCTCTTTCGCCGATCTCGGCGCAAAGCGCGGTGAGACGCCCTACGGGGCCTATCTCGCCGGCCGCCATGCGGCATCAATCAACGATCAGCAGAAGGCGGCCGAGTTCTATGACGCCGCTTTGCGCGGCGAACCCGACGATCCGCTGGTTCTCGACCGCGCCTTCATGGCGTCGCTCGCCGCCGGCGACATCGATCGGGCGGTCCGGCTGGCCGGCCGGCTGGTTGAAAGCGAACCCGGCCAGCGCATGGCGCGGCTGACGCTGGCCCTGGCGGACATCAAGAAGGGCGACTATGCCGCCGCGCGCGAACAAATCGCGGCGTCGGCGCCCGGCCCCTTCACCGCGCTTGTCGGTACGCTGACATCGGCCTGGGCGGCCGCGGGCGAGCGCAACAAGGAGTTGATGCTCGAAAAATTAGGCGCCTTCGAGGGCCGCACGGCCTTCGCGCTGTTCCGTTCCTACCATCAGGGTCTGATGCTGGACCTGCTGGACGATGCGGAAGGCGCGAACGAGGCCTATGCGGAGGCGATGAGCGCCAGTGGCGGCTCAAGCGTGCGTGTCGTCGAGGCCTATGCGAGTTTCCTGCAGCGTCAGGGCCGAAGCGACGAAGCGCGCGCGGCGCTGGAAGGGTTCCTGGTCTTC
>PHEO01000294.1 GCA_002841195.1 Alphaproteobacteria bacterium HGW-Alphaproteobacteria-11 | reverse complement strand
TGGCGCCACGATATGGTGGCGCTGGCGTCGCTGCTGGCCTGTGTGCTGGCCGGGCTTGTGCCGAACGCGGCGGCTTTCGCAGGCTTCGGGCATCCAGCCGTCGTCACCGTTGCCTGCGTCCTCATTCTCAGCGGCGGATTGCAACAGTCCGGAGCGGTCGATGCTCTTACGCGCGTCGTCCTCCCGCAATCGGCAGGCACCCTGACGACCATCGCCGCCCTGACCGGCCTTGCAGCCGTTCTTTCGGCTTTCATGAACAATGTGGGCGCCCTTGCGCTTCTGATGCCGGTCGCTGTGCAGGTCGCGGCAAAGCAGAACCTACCTCCCGGCAAGGTGCTAATGCCGCTGGCCTTCGGTTCGATCCTTGGCGGCATGACCACGCTGATCGGTACGCCACCCAACCTGATCGTTTCGGGGTTTCGTGCGGAAACCGGTGCGGGCAGTTTCGGCATGTTCGACTTTGCCCCGGTCGGGCTGGCCGTCGCGGCGGTCGGCGTGATCTTTGTGGTGATTTTCAGCCGCTGGCTCGTTCCGGTGCGCGAGCGCGCCGGAACGGAAGGCTTCGAGACCGGTGCCTACCTGACCGAAGCGCGCGTCACCGAGAAAAGCAAAGCCAAGGGCATGACCTTGCGCGAGATCGACAAGGTGCTGGAAGAAGCCGACGCCCAGGTGATCGGCCTTGTGCGCAATGAGCTGCGCATTCCGGCGCCAAGTCCCTTTCGCGAAGTGACGCGCGGCGACATTCTGGTTATCGAAGCGGAACCCGAAGGGCTGGTGTCCGCCCTTTCCACGCTCGGCCTCAAGCTGGAAGAGGACGTTCGCAAGTCCGACGACGACGAGTCCAACGAGGACGAGGATAGCGGCGATGAAGCAGAACACCCTGAAGCCTACGAGAATCCAGAAGACAATGAGGATCCCAAGGAAAAGCGCCGCAAGGCGATTCAGTCCGACGATGTCGTCCTGATGGAATTGGCCGTTCTTCCCGACTCCAACTTTGGTGGGCGCTCCGCCTCCGACATCCGTCTGCGCACGCGCTACGACATCAACCTTCTCGCCGTTTCCCGGCAAGGGCGGCGTTCGATGGCCCGGCTGCGCACCATGACGATCCAGCCTGGCGACGTTTTGTTGATGCAAGGCCGGCCGGAGACGCTGAACGAATTCGCCTCACAGTTCGGCTGCGTGCCGCTGGCCGAACGCGCGCTGCGCATTCCCGAACCAAGACAGGCCCTGACCGCAAGCGGCATCATGGCCGTCGCCGTTGGCGGCGCCGCCTTCGGCCTTGTCCCTGCCGCCATTTCATTTGCCGGCGGCGTACTCGCCTCGATGGCCCTGCGCGTGATTTCGCCTCGAACCATCTACAATGCCGTCGACTGGCCCGTGATCGTCCTGCTCGGCGCCCTCATACCCGTGGCGGGCGCCATGGCAACGACCGGCACAGCCGACCTGATTGCGCGCGTCATGCTCGAAACGCTTGCGCAAGGACATCCGGTGATCGCGCTGACGCTGATCCTGATCGTGACCATGACCCTGTCGGACTTCATGAACAATGCGGCGACGGCCGCCGTGATGTGCCCGATCGCCATCGGAACGGCCGACCAGCTTGGCGCCAGTGCCGATCCTTTCCTGATGGCGGTCGCCGTGGGCGCTTCCTGCGCCTTCCTGACACCCATCGGACACCAGAACAACACGCTGATCCTTGGGCCCGGCGGATTCGGCTTCGGCGACTACTGGCGCCTCGGCCTGCCGCTCGAACTGATCGTTATCGCGGTCGGCGTTCCGATGCTGCTGCTGGTCTGGCCGCTCTGATCCGTCAGACTTTCAGCCGGTAGCCGGTCCTGAAGATGTAGACCAGCGCCGCGACGCAGAGCACGAGGAAACCGAAGGTCATGGCCAGGCTGATGCCGAGGCCGACATCGCCGCTGCCGTAGAACGCCCAGCGGAAGCCGCTGATCAGATAGACCACCGGATTAAAAAGCGTCACGGTCTGCCAGACGGGCGGCAACATCGAAATCGAGTAAAAGCTGCCGCCGAGAAAGGTCAGCGGCAGGACGATCAGCATGGGCACGAGCTGCAGCCGTTCGAAACTGTCGGCCCAAACACCGAGAATGAAGCCGAACAGGCTGAATGTGAGCGCGGTGAGGACGAGGAAAGACAACATCCAGAAGGGATGTGCGATCTCGTAGTCGACGAAGGCGCGCGCGGTGATCAGGATGATGACACCGAGGATGATCGATTTCGACGCAGCCGCGCCAACATAACCGAGGACGATTTCAAGACCGGAGATCGGCGCCGAGAGTACCTCGTAGATGGTGCCCGAATATTTCGGCATGTAGATGCCGAACGAGGCATTGGAAATGCTTTCGGTCAACATGGTCAGCATCAAGAGGCCGGGAATGATGAAGGCGCCGTAGGGAATGCCGTCGATTTCGGTGATGCGCGAGCCGATGGCGGCGCCGAAGACGATGAAATAGAGCGAAGTCGAGATGACCGGCGAGACGATACTTTGCAGCAGCGTGCGGAAGGT
>PHEO01000073.1 GCA_002841195.1 Alphaproteobacteria bacterium HGW-Alphaproteobacteria-11 | reverse complement strand
TCGGTTGCTTTCAGGGCGAAGGAACCGAAGTTCAGCAGGCGTTGTCGGAGCTTGCCGTCGAAGCCGCCGCCTTCTACGCCATGCCGTTCCAGAAGGAACATTTGACTGGAATTGCCAATGAAACACCCGTCGGACCCGCCTATGCGGTGAGCGTGACAAGCGCCTATAATTTCGGTCGCGCCGCTTCGATTTATGGCGGTTCGAACGAAATCCAGCGCAATGTCATCGCAAAGGCCGTTCTGGGACTTTGACGGACCATCCGGACCTGCGAAGGGCCGCATCCGGGATGCGGCCCTTTTTATTGTCAGTCCACCCAATCCTTCGGACTCACGCCACCTGCGAATAACGCTTCAACTGGTGATCGAAGGTGCCGAACTGGGTGTCGATCAACGTCAGCCGCTTGAAGTAGTGACCGACATTGAGCTTGTCAGTCATGCCCATGCCCCCGTGAAGCTGCACGGCCTGCTGGCCAACGAAGCGACCGTCCTGACGCCGCCCGCGTTTTCAATCTATACCGTCCCCAAACCGTTTCTCCCTCGCCCATCCGACCTGTTTTTCCGATCGGCCGTAGTCAGTGCTTCCGCCTTTCGTGGCCGGGCTGGACGTTTCCCCCACGAATGAGCTAAGCAATAGGAAAATCATGATAAGGGAATAGGGATGGGTATCAACGGAAAATCCTACATAGTCGGCATCTACGAGCATCCGTGCCGCGCGGCGCTGGACAAGACGCTGCCGCAACTTCACGCCGAGATCGCGAAGGGCGCGCTGGCGGACGCAGGTCTTTCAAAGGACGACGTTGACGCATATTTCTGCGCTGGCGACGCGCCCGGGTTGGGCCCGATCAACATGATCGAATATATGGGTCTCAATAATGTGCGTCATATGGACAGCACGGAGACCGGCGGGTCTTCCTACATCGTCCATGTCAATCACGCCGCGCAGGCCATCGCTGCGGGGCATTGCAATGTGGCGCTGATCACGCTGGCAGGCCGGCCGGTTGCCGATGCGAAAGAAGGCAAGCCCGTCCGTTACTACAACCAGCAAGCGCCGGACTTTCCGTTCGAAATGCCTTATGGCCCCAACGTCACAAATATGTACGCCATGTGTGCAATGCGGCATATGTACGAATACGGCACCACCAGCGAGCAGCTCGCATGGATCAAGGTTGCCGCATCCCACCACGCCCAGCACAATGAACAAGCTAGGCTCCGCGACGTTGTGACCGTGGAGGATGTTGTCAATTCACCGATGATTGCCGATCCGTTGCACAGGCTCGACTGTTGCGTCATCACCGACGGTGGCGGCGGCATTGTGATGGTGAGCCCGGAAGTGGCGAAGTCACTGAAGCGCACCCGCGTCAAGGTTCTCGGTGCCGGCGAGGCGCCCAAGCATCTCGCGGCGGGCCAGGTCGATCTGACCTATTCCGGCGCATGTTGGAGCGGGCCCAAAGCTTTCGCTGAAGCCGGCGTCACGCCCACCGACATTAAATACGCCTCTATCTACGATTCCTTCACCATTACAGTGCTGGAAACGCTCGAAGATCTGGGTTTTTGCAAAAAAGGTGAGGGCGGGAAGTTCGTCTCGGACGGCAACTTGATTTCCGGCGTAGGCAAGTTGCCCTTCAACACGGATGGCGGGGGATTGTGCAACAATCACCCCGGCAATCGCGGCGGCATGACCAAGGTTCTTGAAGCAGTCCGCCAGATTCGCGGTGAGGCTCATCCGAAGGTTCAGGTGCGCAACTGCGATATTGCACTGGCGCATGGAACCGGCGGGCTTCTGGGATCGCGTATGGGCAGCGCAACCGTTATTCTCGGGAGTGAAGACGCATGAGCGCCGACCAGAAAAGCAAGATCAACCTTGTAGTCAATTCCGAGGGCAAGCCTTACTGGGAAGGCGCTGCCAAGGGGCAACTCCTGATCCGGACCTGCAACGCCTGCGGCAAGGCGCACCACTATCCGCGGACTATTTGTCCGCATTGCTTCTCGGAAGACACGGCGTTTGTCGCGGCATCGGGCAATGGCGCGATCTACAGCTATTCGGTCACGCGGCAAGCCAAGCCGCCTTATGTCATCGCCTACGTTACGCTCGACGAAGGGGTCACGATGCTCACGAATATCGTCGACTGCGAAATCGACAGGATTCGGATCGGACAGAAAGTCAGAGTCAAATTCTCCGAGGCCGGTGACGGATATGCGCTGCCGGTGTTCACGTCTGCATGATGCGGAGTTTTTGTTGACCGTCATTCCGGCGGGCTTGATCCCTCGCCGGAACGTTCGGCAACGGGCCGGCTGAGACAAGGATGGCGAAGAACGGAACGGCTCAATCGCAAGAAGGCCTGCCCGCGAGGAGTGGATTTTTCAGGGAGGATTATATGACGTGGAATTTCGGTGATATTCTTGACAGTATCTCGCCGGTTTTGCCGCCGGATGCGCCCGCCCTTATTCATGGCGATCGGGTGATTACATGGGGAGAAACGACTCGGAGATCCAACAATCTCGGGCGCGCGCTGATCGCGCGCGGTGCCAGGCCCGGCGACAAGGTCGCGTTCTACATGCGAAACCGGCCCGAATATGTCGAGACCATGGCGGCCTGCTTCAAGAGCCGTCTTGTCCATGTCAACATCAACTACCGCTACAATGCGGACGAAGTTTTTTACATCTTCAATGACTCCGACGCGCAAACGGTCGTGTACGGTTCCGAGTTCCGGGACATCATCGTCGAACTGAAAGACCGGCTGACGAAAGTCGCCACTTTCATCGAGGTGAACGAAGACGGATCCGCTGCCCCCTTCGCGGAAAATTACGAAAAGGTCGTCACCGGCGGAGATGGCGCGCCGCTTGACATCGAGCGTTCGCCGGACGATCTGCTGTTCATCTATACGGGCGGCACGACGGGCATGCCCAAAGGCGTGATGTGGCGTCACGACGACATGCGGGAGGCTCAGCTCACCACGCTTCGCGCATTGGGTCCGATCCCGGAGACGCTCCCCGAACTGGTCGAATTTATCAAGACTTCCGGTCCTGGCCCCAAGTCGATGCCGGCCTGCCCGCTGATGCACGGCACCGGCTTCATTACGGCTATCGGTAATATGATGAGCGGCGGCTGCATCGTCACGCTGGAGAGCCCCACTCTCGACGCGCATGAACTCTGGTCCGCGGTTTCGCGCCGTGGCGTCAATTCTCTGGCGATCGTCGGTGACGCTTTCGCCCGGCCGATGCTGGCGGCGCTCGACGAGGCGCCCGGCAAATACAACCTGGCCAGCGTCGTCGCGATCATTTCTTCCGGCGTTATGTGGAGCACGGAAGTGAAGCGCGGTCTGCTCAGACATTTGCCGAATGTCATTCTGATGGATTCCTTCGGCGCCTCGGAGGGACTCGGTTTCGGCAGTTCGATCATGACCAGCGCCGGCGAGGTCAAGACCGCCAAGTTCCAGATCGGCGGCCGGTGCCGCGTGTTCGATGAAAACGATCAGCCGGTCGAACCCGGCAGCGGCAAGCCGGGCATCATCGCCATGGGGGGCCCGATTCCCGTTGGTTATTACAAGGATCCGGAAAAGACCGCCAAGACCTTCAAGACCATCGCCGGGGCCCGCTATTCCATTCCCGGCGATTGGTGCGTTGTGGAAAAGGACGGGAGCCTGACATTGCTGGGACGCGGCAGCGTCTGCATCAACACGGCGGGCGAGAAGGTCTACCCGGAGGAGATCGAGGAAGTTCTGAAGACGCATCCCGCCGTCGAGGATGCGCTTGTCGTCGGCGTGCCCGATCAGAAATGGGGTCAGGCCGTCACAGGCATCGTTATGCTGGCGAAGGGCGCGAAGTTTGACGAAGAGGACTTGCGCAAGCACGTCCGCTCGCACCTCGCCGGCTACAAAACGCCCAAGCGCATTCTGGTGGGCGTCGCACCTCTTCGCGCGCCGAACGGCAAGGCCGACTACAAGGGCGTTACCGATTTCGCGAAACGCGAGCTTGGGGTTGCCTAGAAGGCGATTTGAGTGACGGCGCGCGGCATCCGCAACGGGAGGACTACATGGGACGGGTAGACGGGAAAATCGCCTTTGTGACGGGCGGCGCCAATGGCATGGGGCGCTCCCACGCCTTGCTGCTTGCGCGCGAAGGCGCAACGCTGATCGTGACCGACATGGACGAGAAGGGCGGCAACGCCGTGGTCGAGGAGATCAACGATCATGGTGGGCAGGCACGATTCTTCAGGCACGATGTGTCGAGCGTGTCGGATTGGGAGCGGATTTCACAGCAGGCTATGTCCACTTTCGGACGCGTCGACATTCTCGTGAACAATGCCGGCATCCTCGTTTTTCTGCTGTGCAGGATACCTCGAATGAAGACTTCGCACGTGTTCTCGACGTCAATGTTAAAAGCGTATTCTATGGCACAAAATACATATTGCCCGCGATGAAGGCGGCCGGTGGCGGCTCGATCGTCAATATTTCCTCGATCTACGGACTGATCGGTGCGCCCGCCACGGCGGCGTATCAGGCATCGAAGGGCGCCGTTCGCTTGCTGACGAAATCGACGGCTGTGGATTATGCGCCTTTCAAGATTCGCGTGAATTCCGTGCACCCAGGAATCATTCGCACGAATATGACAAAGGATCTTCTCGGCGATGCGGATGTCGCCAAACAGGTCTTGAGCGCTACGCTTATTGGTCGTCCCGCCGAACCCGTCGAGGTTTCCTATGCGGTCCTGTTTTTGGCATCCGACCAGTCGTCCTACATGACCGGCTCCGAGGTTGTCGTCGACGGCGGCTACACGACCATGTGATGCATAGCGAAGCGATGGAGGCTGAATTCACTGAAGGTCGAGGGGGGTTGTCGCTGAAACGGGGAGGGGATTTTCCGAAGAATGCTGACGGGCCGGACGCCGGATTTTATGTTCGGGATGCGTCGGGCCGGCCAGCCATCATTCGCAAGGGCGTATATTCGATCACCGTTTCGTTCCGTTGGGTCACGATCCGGTTGCGGGTGCGCACCAGACCGCGCCCCTTGGATGTCGCCCGCGCTTGAAGCACTTCGCATTCTACATGAATTGTGTCGCCGACAAAGGTAGGTTCCTTGACGTTGAATTCCATGTGCAGAAAGGCGAGGCCCGTCTCCTGCATCATCGACTGGACGAGTAAACCTTCGGCCATGCAATAGACCAGCGCGCCGGGCACCACGCGACCGTTCATGGGGCCGTGGGCCTTGAGATATTCGACATCGATGAAGAGCACTTCCACCATGCCCGTGGTATTGATGAAATTGACCAGGTCGGTTTCGGTGATCGTCCGGCCGATGGTGCGGAATTCCTCGCCGACCGTGAGGTCGTTCCAGCACATGCCGAGGCCTATCTTTCGCATGCCCTCTCCTTGCAGGTAGCGGCGGCGACACGGTCCCACCCGCGAAATCCTGTGACCGATGCCGGAAAATGCCTTCCGATGTTTTGCTTCAGCCTGGAATTCTGACCGGCATGCTCGAGTAGCCATTGATCAGATTTGAGAAAACCCTCTCGGGTTCGCCGATCACTTCAATCGGCTTGTCGGGCCAGCGTTTCAGGATTTCTTCCCAGACGACGCGGAGTTGCATTTCTGCCAGCCGGTTACCGACACAACGATGGATACCGAAGCCGAAGGACAGGTGCTGGCGGGGACGCTTGCGGTCGATGATGAAACTGTTGGCGTTTTCGATTGCTTCTTCGTCCCGGTTGCCAGAGACGTACCACATGACGACTTTGTCGCCCTTCTTGATCTGCTTGCCGCCAAGCTCTGTATCCTGAAGCGCGGTACGACGCATATGTGACAAGGGTGTCTGCCAACGGATGATTTCGGGAACCATGGATTCGACGAGCGCCGGGTTGTCCCGCAGCTTCTTGTATTGATCCGGGTTCCGGCTCAGTGCCAGCAAGCCGCCGGTGATTGAGTTGCGGGTCGTATCGTTGCCGCCGACGATCAGGAGAAGAATATTTCCCAGATACTCCATCGGCCCCATGTTTTTCGTCGCTTCGCCCTGGGCCAGCATGGTGATGAGATCGTTACCTGGCTCGGACGCGTTGACGCGCTGATTCCACAACTCGGTGAAGTAGGCGGCGCAATCGCGCAATTCATTCCTGCGGGCCTTCTCGGCCTCCTCGTCACCGAAGGCTGTGCCGGCGGTGGCTACATCCGACCAGCGGGTGAGTTTCGAGCGCTCTTCCCAAGGGAAATCGAAAAGAGTAGCGAGCATCTGCGTCGTCAGCTCGATCGACACGCGGTCCACCCAGTTAAACGTTTCATTGATCGGCAGCGAATCGAGAATCGTGCCGGCGCGCTCGCGGATCGTGCTTTCAAGTTTCGCCAGATTGCCGGGTGCGACAATGGGGCTTACGACCTTGCGCTGCGCGTCGTGTTTCGGCGGGTCCATCATGATGAACATGGGCAGGAAAAACCCTTCTTCCTGGTCTCGCAAGGCAACACCGCCCAATGTTGCTTCGGATGAATAGATGCCGTGGTTGGTGTCGACATGCATGATGTCTTTGTATTTCGTGACTGACCAGAACGAGCCGTATTCGCTCGTCTTGCAGTAATGGACCGGATCCTCGCGGCGCAGCCGTTCAAAATACGGCCAGATCGTATTCGTTCTGAACAGTTCCGGATTGCTGACGTCGATCTCATCAAGCGGGATGGCATAGGCATCCGCGATCGATCCGTCTCTGGCAGCGACTAAGGATTCAGTCATGATGGTGTTTCCATTGCGTTTCCAGAAGCCCGCGAAGGCGTACACGGAGAGTTGGATGGCCGCCCCTCGAAATTCATTATAATTATATTCGTGAGGCTTTACAATTTGCCTTTTAGGGTGGCGATGCAGGGGCCGGCAGGTACTTTCCGAACAGTCCGTCACCCGCCCGTTTCGGCAGATTTCCACGGTGAGCTCTGCGAGGCCGATGGCGACGCGATCGAGGGTCTTTCCGAAGTCGCGATAGTTGAGGCGGGATTCCTTGGCTGTCGTTGAGTTAAAATCGGCGACCGCTGTCTTGTCCGGCACTTCAGCGATATAGATAATCGGTGAGCTTGGCTGGCCAGAGTCCGCCGATATTCGTCGCCTTCACCTGCTCCTTGGGCAGAATTGGGTTGAACATCGCCGTCTGTCCCCCTTGGGCAAGCCTGTTAGGAATCTTTAAGTGCTTTTCGGCCGGAAATAATCTGGCCGCCCGGGAGGCCATGGATCGCCCCAAAGTTGTTCGCCGCCGTCGACTGTAAGTACCTCGCCGGTGATGAATTTACCGCTGGGCGCTGCGAGGTAAGCGACCGCCTCTGCGATATCATGAGCGTCCCCAACGCGCAGCATGGGGTTCGATTCCGGATATGTCTTCAGGCCTTCGGGAGGATATTGTTTGAAGCCGCTCGTCTCGCAGACGCCAGGCGCGACGCAGTTGACGCGGATGCGATAGGGCGCCCATTCGACCGCAACCGATTTGGAGAGGTAGATAACGCCAGCGCGCGCCGCGCAGGTGTGTGCGATGCCGGGCATTCCGCGCCATATGTCGGCGACGATATTCACGATCGAGCCGGGGCTCTCTCTTGTAACCCAATGCCGCGCGGCGCTTTGCATCATGTACCAGGAGCCGTTGAGGTTCGTGTCGATGACGGCATTCCAGCCCTTGACCTTGAAGTCGAGGGCCATTTGCGGAAACTGGCCGCCGGCATTGTTTACGAGAACGTCAAGCGCGCCGAACTTGTTCCAGACATCGTCGATGAAATGGTTGACCTGATCAGGATCCCGTATGGTCAGCGAGGCGCTGAAAACGCGAGCACCCATTCTTTCCAGAAGCGCAACCGTCGCGGCAAGCCTTTCTTCGTTGCGTCCGCATATAGCGACGTTCGCGCCCAGCCGTGCAAAGAGGCAGGCTATGGCCTTGCCGAAGCCGCTTCCGCCACCGGAAACCACTACCGTTTTTCCGGAGAAGAGATCTGCGCGATAGACCCTAGGCAGAGCCTTCAGTTCATCATCGGAAAAACCGAAATGGGTGTTTTGGGCTTCCATGTGCGTCGTCCCTCGAAAACTTCCGTCACGCAACAGTTTCGTCTTCACTGTTTCGTGCGGGTTCGTCTATTCCGATTCCGCTGAACAGCATTAGACACATATAGTCTGCCATCGTCTGTATGGACGTCCTGCCCGGCTGGTTCCATTCGACCGACCAGTTGAGCGCACCCATGAGCAGCATGCGCACGAGACCAAGGTCGATGTCGCTGCGCAGCGCTCTCGACTTCTGAGCTTTGGCAAGTATGCGCCGCCAGAGTTCGGCGTAGGCGTTACGCAGTTTGATGTGGCGTCGCCGCACGTCTTCGGGGATCTGTCCGAAGATGCGGATATTCGCGGATGTATAGTCGTCGAGTTTCAGCAGCGTGGTGAGATGTGCTTCGACGGCGGCGCGAATTCGGTCGCGGTGCGATGAGCCTGGAGGTAGGTGTTCTTGGCTTTCCTCGACAGCTTCGTGAACCCGCCTCATGCCAATGTCCAGAACTTCTTCGAGGAGCTCGTCCTTCGAACCGAAATGGTAATAGAGGCTTCCCGCCTGCATATCGGCGGCTCTGGCGATTTCGATCAAGGTCGTCGCCGCATAGCCTTTTTGACGAAACGTCTTTGCGGCGGCGTCCAGTATTCTCGCGCGGCTTATGTCGGATTTACTCTGCTCGGTCGTCACGAATGCTCCATCAAGGCTTGCTTGGTGGTAATGGTCTAAAATCTAACATGCGTTCGAAACATATTGTATCCCATTTAAAATCGAACTAGTGTTAGAAAAAATGCACTGCCGTTGCCATGACATAATAAATTTATGTCTGAAGCGTCGCAGTGACGGAGGAGGGAAACATGCGAGGACTCGATCTGAAACCGGTCATCGTCACCGGCGGCGCGAGCGGTATCGGAAAAGCAATTGCACTCAGGCTTGGCAAGGAGGGTGCCAAAGTTGCCATCTTCGACATGAACGGGAAGGGCGCCGAGGCCACCGCTGAAGCAATTCGTAAAAAGGGCGGCGCAGCCTGGGCATATAAGGTCGATATCATCGACTATGCGACCGTGGCGCGGGCAGTCGACGCGTTTGAAGGAGCTGCTGGTCCGGTTTATGGGCTGGTGAACAATGCCGGATGGGACGAGGCAAGACCCTTTATCCAGACAGAGCCCGATTTCTGGAAAAAAGTGATCGACATCAATCTGTACGGGCCGCTTAACCTCACTCATGTCGTTGCACGCAAGCTTGCTGAGCAAGGTGCCGGCCGGATCGTCAGCATCTCATCGGATGCGGGCCGTGTTGGCTCGTCTGGCGAGGCGGTTTATTCCGCGGCCAAGGGCGGCATCATCGCCTTCATGAAGACGATGGCGCGAGAATTCGCCAAGAAGGGTATCACGTTCAACACGATATGTCCGGGTCCGACGGACACGCCGCTGCTCGCATCCGTGGACGCATCGGGCGGCGGACGTCTGACCGAGGCGCTCACCAAGGCGATCCCGATGCGCCGGTTGGCGCAGCCGGACGATTATCCGGGCATGGTCGCGTTTTTTCTGAGCGACGATGCGAGTTTCATCACTGGCCAGACGATCAGCGTCTCGGGCGGTCTCTCCATGCACGGCTAACGGGGATTTCCATGGACTACGAAGACATTCTTTACGAAGAAAAAAATGGCGTCGCGACCATTACGATCAACCGTCCGAAAGTCTATAACGCGTTCCGCCCCCGCACCTGCGTTGAACTGATCGATGCTTTCCTGAAAGCGGGCTGGAACGAAGAAATCGGCGCGATTGTATTGACCGGGGCGGGCAACAAGGCGTTTTGCACCGGCGGCGATCAATCGGATCACGATGGCGCCTATGGCGACGGCGAGACGCGCGGAACCATCGGCATGCCGGTCGAGGAACTGCACACGGTCATACGCGACGTGCCGAAACCAGTGATCGCCAAGGTACGCGGTTATGCCATCGGTGGCGGCAATGTTCTGGCGACATTGTGCGACATGACGATTGCGGGCGAGAGCGCAGTCTTCGGACAGGTGGGCCCCAAGATGGGCTCCGTCGATCCGGGCTTTGGTACCGCCTATCTCGCCCGCGTGGTCGGGGAGAAGAAGGCGCGCGAAATCTGGTACATGTGCCGGCGTTACCCGGCGCGCGAGGCGCTGGCGATGGGTCTCGTCAATGCGGTCGTTCCCGACGACAAGCTGGATGAGGAAGTGGACGCCTGGTGCGCCGAGCTTGTGGAGCGCAGCCCGACGGCGATTGCGATCGCCAAGAAATCGTTCAACGCCGACAGCGACAATATTCGCGGCATTGGCGGTCTCGGCATGCAGGCGCTCCGCCTCTACTACAACTCGGCGGAGTCGAAAGAGGGCGTCAAGGCGCTTAATGAAAAGCGCAAGCCGGAATTCCGCAAGCATATGAAATAGGTGGCATCTTGGACTTTGCATTCACGTCCGACCAGGAAGCCATTCGCGACACCGCGGCACGATTTGCGCGTGAGCGGCTTGCGCCCGGCTACAGGGCGCGCGAGATCGACGGAAAGATCGACCGTGCGCTCATCCGGGAGATGGGCGAACTGGGTCTGATCGGCGCCGACCTGCCCGAAGAGCTTGGTGCGCCCGGTCTCGATAGCGTCACGACCGGCATTATTATCGAGGAAATATCGCGCGGCGACATTAGCGTCGGTTATGTCCAGCTCCTTGGCTCGCTTATGGGATCGATCGTCGCAGCGCATGCAAGACCTGAAGTCGCCGATGAAATCGTTCCGCGGATTTGCTCGGGCGAGGCGATCGTCGCGCTCGGTCTGACGGAGCCGCGAGGCGGCTCCGACGCGGCGCATCTGCAGACGAAGGCGCGCGCCGACGGTGACGGCTACGTGCTGTCGGGGGAAAAAACCTCGATCTCGATGGCCGAGCAGGCCGATCACATTCTTGTGCTCGCGCGCACGGATGAAAACAATCCCGGCGCCGGCGGCGTGTCGGCCTTTCTCGCGCCGCTCGACGCGCCCGGCATCACGTGTTCGAGTTTCGACGATGTGGGTTCGAAGGCTGTTGGCCGCGGCTCGGTATTCTTCGATAATGTGAAGGTGCCGGCGCGTCATATGGTCGGCACGAAGGGGGAGGGCTTCCGGCAGGTGATGCAGGGATTCGACTATTCCCGTGCGCTGATCGGCCTGCAATGTCTGGCTCCCGCCTTCGCGTCGCTGGAGGAGACCTGGAAATATGTGACCGAGCGCGTAGCCTTCGGCAATCCGCTAGCTAAATATCAGGGTGTCACGGAACCGTTGGCCGAAGCTCAGACGTTGCTCGAGGCGGCGCGTCTGCTTTGCTACAAGACGCTCTGGCTTCGCGACAATGATTTGCCGCACACCGCCGAAGCCGCGATGTGCAAATGGTGGGCGCCCAAGACGGCTTTCCAGGTCATCCACCGTTGCCTGCTCACGCACGGACATGGCGGTTACAGCACTGATCTGCCCCATCAGCAGAGATTACGCGATGTGATGGGGCTGCAGATCGGCGACGGTACCGAGCAAATCCAGAAGATGATCATTTCGCGCGAGAAAGTCGGTCGAGTGGCCGTGCCTTATGCGTGAGGAAGGCTACATGACCAGCGCCACGGAAGCCCCGGTTCAGACCGAGATACAAGACGGCATCGGAATCGTGGCGCTCAACAGGCCCGACAGGTTCAATTGCCTCTCATCGGCCGTCATGGCCGGTCTCGACGAGGCTCTCGCAAGGTTCGAGGGCGACAGGAAGGTTCGTGCCGTTCTGTTGCTCGCGCGTGGAAGGCATTTCTGCACCGGCGCCGATCTCGACGAGGTGCTCGACGCCCGCAAGGAGCGGGGTCGGCTGAGCGCGTTTATCACGAGCGGTCATCTCCTCCTGCGCCGATTTGAAGTCTCGCCTCTGCCGATTGTTGCCGCGGTGAACGGTTTGTGTCTTGCGGGCGGGCTTGAATTGATGATGGCATGTGACGTGGTTTTTGCTGGTCAGTCAGCGCAGGTGGGATGCCAGCATGCTCGTTACGGTCTCGTACCGGGTTGGGGCGGCACGCAGCGTCTCGCGCGCATCGTCGGTTCGCGGCGTGCCCTTGACCTGATGTTCAGCGGCCGATGGCTCAAGGCGGATGAGGCGCTGGCTTGGGGGCTTGTGAACAATGTCGTTGACGACGGCGCGCTTGTCGGAGAGGCGGAAGCCTATTGCGCCGATCTCGTCAAAAAGAATCCGGAAGGCCTTGCCGCCATGAAGCAGCTTTGCAGGAACGGGCTCGATGGATCACTCCAGGAAGGTCTGGATATGGAACGGAGCGTGGTCGTAGACGCGCTGATGAGCGAAAATGTTTCGGAAGGTCTGGCGGCGTTCCGGGAGCACCGGGAACCATTATTCCGCTGACGGATAATCAAGTGGACATCGTCGGGAGACGCGCGATCGTGAAACACGAAACCCAGGTCGAACAGCTGCGGAAGATTTTCGGCTATCTCGACGCGGGTGAGACCGCGATGGGCGATGCCGTGTATCATCATCATGTCAGCGACTACACCAGTCCGGACCAGGCTGACCGAGAACGGGAGGTGCTGTTCCGGGATGAGCCGCTTCTGATCGGGTTGAGCTGCGAATTGCCCAATCCCGGCGACTATGTAACCGATGATTTTTCAGGCGTACCGATCCTGGCGGTGCGGGATGAAGCGGGGCAGGTCAATGCTTTCATCAATGTCTGCCGCCACCGCGGCGCGCGCGTCGCGTCGGGCTGCGGCAGCGGCAAGGCCGTGTTCAGGTGTCCCTATCATGCATGGACCTACAACCGGAGCGGAAGGCTGAGGTCGATACCGTTCGAGCGGGGCTTCGAGAGCGTCGACAAAACGAGCAACGGCTTGAGGTCTCTGCCGGTGGTGGAGAAATACGGCATGATCTGGGTCATGCCGGCGCCCGGCGGGTCGATCGACATCGACAGCCACCTAGCGGGCATGGCGGACGATCTCGCCGCGTTTGGTCTTGTGTGCTACAGCCACTACGAGACGCGCGTTCTCCGGGCCCGCCTTAACTGGAAGCTCGTGATCGACACGTTTCTCGAAACCTACCATCTGAGTACGCTGCACAAGAACACGATCGCGCCGATCCTGCACTCGAACCTCGGCACGTTCGACGGCATGGCGCGAAATCTGCGCATGATTGGCGCCCGCAAGACGATCGATGCGTTGCGCCAGAGACCGGAAAGTGAGTGGGATCTGATTCGCCACTCCGCCCTCGTATACGTGCTCTTTCCGAATACGGTCTTCATCATGCAGGGCGATCATCTGGAGACGTGGCGGGGT
>PHEO01000072.1 GCA_002841195.1 Alphaproteobacteria bacterium HGW-Alphaproteobacteria-11 | reverse complement strand
AGGCGCGTCGATTTGCCGGTGACGACGTTCTGCATGTAGAGGTCGTGCGCCCGCCAGAACTTGCCTTCATGGAGGTTGTAGCCGGTCATCGCCAGCGTTTTCAGCAGCTCGTCCTTGCGGTCGTAATATTCGATTTTGCGCGGCTGATAATCGGTCGTGTCGGTCCAGGCGATCTGGCGCGTATAGCCCGAATGTTCATACAGCGGATAGCGTTCGCTGACATGGCAGGTGCGGTCGGCCACCGGTTCCGGGCAGGCTTCGTCGCGCAGCCATTTGTAACCGTATTTGTCGATTTCGGTGGAGGAGAAATCCTCGAAGGCGAATTCGCTGCCCATGAAGGGGCCCGACTTGTTGACCGAGGAAATGCGCTTCACGCGCTTCACCGCCGGCAGATACATCCACTGGTCGTCCGGGTCGAGAATGCGCGCATGGGTCAGGAGCGCCGTGCCGTCGACGTCGCGCGGCTTGTCGAAGACGTTCAGCGTCCAGTCGCCTTCGCCCGGATTCGGCTTTTCCAGCGTCATCGAGCGCAGCTCGCGCGTGCTGGTTTCGCCATAGGCGTTTTCGAGGATCATGTGCATCGAGGCGCGGGTGTCGCCGTAGCCCCGGTTGCGCCGGTCCGTTTCCTCGGCGATGGCGCGGCCCTTGGCCTCGGGATCGTCGGGCAGCGGCACAGGCTCGGCGCTCACGGGAAGCACCAGCATCGCGGCCAGCGCGAAGCCCACACTGCCTGAAAGAAAACGGATCGGCATGACTTACCTCCATGTTGTCGTCGTCGGACCGGCGAAGAATGCCGCCGGCTTTCGTTCAGTCCGCGGTGGCCGCCGCCGGTGCGGGCGGCGCGACCCGCTTGCGCCGGTCGACCGCGATCAGCAGCGCCGGCAGCAACAGGAAGTCGATAACGAGCGCGACCGCGACCGTCAATGCCACCATGATGCCGAGCATCGCGTTGACCTTGAAGGGCGAGAGCGCCAGGATCGCAAATCCGATCACCAGCACGAAGGTCGAGACCCAGAGCGCGGTGCCCACCGTCGAGAAGGCATAGCGCACGCTGTCCTCGGGCGATTTTCCCTGCTCGATGCTGGCGCGGCGGTATTTCGACAGGAAATGCACCGTCGCGTCGACAATCAGCCCCAGCGCCGTCGCGATCACGAAGGTCGACCAGAAACCGACTTCCGTCGTGAACAGCGCCAGGATGCCGAAGGCGGCGATTGGCGGCGTCAGGTTCGGCACCAGACTGACGATGCCGAGGCGAAGATTCCTGAGCGCCAGCATCAGGCAGGCCGAGATCAGCACCAGCGCGATCGCTGTGCCGGTTGTCATCGCATTGAAGTTGTTGCGGCCGATAAAGGCGAACATCACCGCCTGTCCCGCCGGATAGGAATACATATGTTCCGGCGCGTTCGTCCTCAACCATGTGTCGGCGCGGTCGATCAGTCCCTGCATCTCGACGGTCGAAATGTCGGTCAGTGTCAGCGTCAGCTTGGTCGCCGACTTGTCGACATTGATCTGGTCGTTGAGATCGAGGCCGTAGGGCAGCGACATTTCATAGAGCAGCAGGAACTGCGCCGCCATGTCGCGGTCATCGGGCACGCGGTAATAGCTTTCGTCGTCGCCATGCATGCTCTTGTTGATGCGCTTCATCACGTCGGAGAAGGTCGAGACATGCACGACTTCCGGCTGGGTGCGGAACCAGTTGGCGAATTCCTCGACCTTGGCCACATATTCCGGGTTCGACACGCCGCCCGTCTCGCCCGAGCCCAGCGAATAGCTGATCTGGTAGATGCCGGTCAGATTGTCGGCCGCCCAGTCGGAGGCGACGCGGAACTCCATGCGTTCGTCGAAATAGGTGACGAAGCGGTCGTTGAAGGCAAAGCGCGGCAGGAGCGTCGCAAGGCCGGCGATCACGACGATCATCCCGACCAGCAGCACGCGGCGGTTGGCGATCACCACTTCGGCGATACGGCCCATGAACTCGCTTTGGCGGACCAGCGTGTCCTTGGCCTTCATCGGCAGGATGGCGGCGAGCGCCGGCAGCAGCGTCACCGACAGGAACCAGGCGACCAGCGCGCCCACGGCCGCCGTGTTGCCGAGGTCGCGGAAGGGCGGCGCGTCGGAGAAGTTGAGGCTCGCGAAACCGATGGCGGTCGTCACGCTGGTCAGGAAGACCGGCCCCCAGTTGACGCGCAGGCTCTCGACAATGGCGTCGTGTTTCGACAATCCGCGCCGCATCTCGATCAGCATGGTGACCAGAATATGGATCGAGTCCGCGACCGCGATGGTCAGGATGATGGTCGGCGCGCCGGATGAGGGTGGCGTCAGCTTGACGCCGAACCAGCCCATCACGAGGCCCATGGCGGCGGCCGCCGACAACGTCACGACCAGGATGGTTGCGATGGTGCCGGGGATCGAGCGGGTCAGGAAGAAGACCGTCAGCGCCAGCACCATGTACATCGCCGGCGTCAGCGTCGCGAGGTCGCGCTGCGCGGCCTCGGCAAAGGAGTTCGACAGCGCCACCGAGCCGGTCAGTTCGAAGCGGATGTCGGGATGTCTGGCGCGCATGTCGGCCAGCAGCGCGCGGGCATGGGTCATCACCTCCGCCGTCGCCTGCTGGTCGTCGCGCGGCATTTTCAGCGTCGCGACGATGGCGGTCGTCGTCTCGTCTTCCGAAATCAGCCGGTTGGCGATCACCGGCTCGCCGAGCGCGATGGCGCCCACGGCCGCCGCGCCGGCGGCGTCGAGACTTGCGGGGTCTTCCACAAGGTCGCGCACCGTCAGGTCGTCGTTCTCGGCGCGTGTGTGCTGGTAGTTGGTCAGGCTGTCGACGCGGGTCGAGAAGGGCGTCTGCCAGGCGGCATCGGTGATTTCCTTGATGATGGCCAGCCGTTCCGGCGTCGTCACCTTGCCCTCTTCGGGCTTCAGCACCCAGAGCAGCGTGTCGGGGCTGGTATAGGTCCGTTCCAGCCGCTCGAAGGCCTGCAGGTTCGGGTTCTGGTCGGTGAAGAAATAGCGGTAGTCGTTCGAGAACTCGATGAAGCGCCCGCCGCTGGCGAGATAAAGCACGCCCGCGACCGACAGCAGCACCACCAGCCAGCGAAACTTCACAATCGCCTTGCCGTAGGCGACGACCCAATCGTTCATGTACCCTCACTCGCCGCAACCGCGATTTACGGACGCAGACTTTCCAGATAGCCAAAAAATGCCGTTGCGGCCGCATGCCCCACATCGAGGTCCTGCGTCGCCTTGATCATGCTGACGACGCCCTGATGGCTGGCGACGATCAGCGTCGCCACGCATTGGGGGTCGATGTCGCGGCGCACCGCGCCCGCCGTCTGGCCCCGCGTCAGCGCGTCCGCCACGGCGTTGCGCCAGCGTTCGAAAAGGCCGGTGAAAATTTCCTGGAAGCCGGCATCGATGCCGGAAAGCTCCTGGCTGAGATTCTGGTAAGGGCAGCCGAAGCGCGGGTCGACGCCGACGCCACCCTCGGCATGGCGCTCGATGATGGCGCGGATCGCGGCCAGCGGGTCGGCGGCTTCGCCGAGCGGCTCGATCCAGACCTCTCTTATATATGCGCCGATGAATTCGTCGGCCGCTGCCAGTCCCAGCGCATGCTTGTCGGGGAAGTGGTGATAGAGCGAGCCCTTGGTGCAGCCGGCCCGGGCGACGATCTCGTTGAGGCGCGCCGAGCGGAAGCCCTGTTCGTAGATCTCCGAGAAGGCGGCCTCAAGCAGCGCCTGCCGCGTCCGGTCGCCGCGGACATGGCGTCCGTCGGTTTCGGCTTGCGCTTCCGGGGCCTCGGTGCTGAGAACGTCGCTTGTCATGATTTTTAAACAAACCGACCGGTTGGTATGTTTGAAACATGCCCGCCCCGGCCGCCGCTGTCAACAGCGGGCCGCGCGCCGGACCGAAAGCATATCGGAATGCATATCCATCGGTTCAATGACGGATGACGGCATGATTTCGTGACAGCGGCAGGCAAGAGGTGGCGGCGGGCATTTTGCCAGCTACGAAAAGCGCCGGCCAAGGCGGGCATGGTTTGCCGTGGCGGCAAAGGCGCCTTATCTGCCAGTGCGGTGGAGCACTGAACGGGCGATGGTCGCGGCCTGTCAGATTTCAGTATGTGACAGTTTTTTGACAGTTCGATGACAGTCGCCGATGCGATGGGTGAGGCTTGGGCGCTATCGCGCTGACCGGGCGGGACGATTCGCCATCGGTGGTGGTTTGTGACAGTTCGATGACAGTCCGGTCCGCGCGGCCTGTCAGACGACGCCGATTTTCAGGAAGTCGTGGATATGGACGACGCCGACGGGCTTGCCGCCCTCGACCACGAACAGATTTGTTTTCTTCTTTTCATTCAATATCTTGACCGCCTCGGAGGCCAGCATGTCCGGGCCGACCGTGATCGGTTTCGCGGTCATGATCTCGGCCGTGCGGCGCTGCAGGAAGCCGTCGCCCGCGTGGCGGCGGATGTCGCCATCGGTGATCATGCCGAGCAGCTGGCCCGCCGCGTCGATAACGCCAACGCAGCCAAGGCTTTTTTGCGACATCACCAGCAGCGCTTCCGACATCGGCATGTCGGGGCCGGCAAGCGGCAATTCCTCGCCGCTATGCATGATCTCGCCGACATGGGTCAGCATCGCGCCGAGCTTGCCGCCGGGGTGGAAGACCTTGAAATCCTTGGCAGAAAAGCCCTTGCGCTCGATCAGCGCCATGGCGATCGCGTCGCCGAGCGCCAGCTGCATGGTGGTCGAGGTGGTCGGCGCCAGCTTGTTGGGGCAGGCCTCCTCGGCCTTCGGCAGCAGAAGCGCGATGTCGGCGGCGCGGCCGAGCGCGCTGGCCCGTTCCTGGGTGATCGCGACGAGCGGGATCGAAAACCGTTTCGCATGCGATATGATGCTGTAAAGCTCTGAAACTTCGCCGGATTTCGAGATGGCGAGGATCGCGTCGCCATTGACGATCATGCCGAGATCGCCATGGCTCGCCTCGCCGGGATGGACGAACTGGGCGGGGGTGCCGGTGGAGGCGAGGGTGGCGGCGATCTTGCGCGCGACATGGCCGGACTTGCCCATGCCGGTGACGACGACGCGGCCCGCGGCCGTGCCGAGCGCTTCGACGGCTTCGGTGAAGGGGCCGTCGAGCGACGCCATCAGGGCCTTAAGTCCTTCTATTTCAAGGGAAAGCGTGCGGCGCGCGGAGGCGAGGTGGTCGGTTTTGAGGTCTTGCGGCAAGGCGTCGTCTCCTGATTTTCGGCCTTCTATATATCATGGGCACAGGCGCGCCTATGCGGTGGAATGCGGGATTTGGCGGGATTATGCGGTATCTCGCGGGATTTCGGGTAGTGTCGGGCCGGATTTGAATGAGGTGACAGGTGCCGGGCGGATTTTTCGATCGGTTGCGGGAGAGGTTCGGGGCGGCGCCGGCGCTCAGCCCGCGCGCGCCGGACGGCATGCGGCTCTATGCGGTCGGCGATATCCACGGCCGCGACGATTTGCTGGCGGCGCTGATGGCGCTTGTCGAGGCCGATGCCGCCCGCGCGCCGGAGCTGCGCAAGGTATTGATTTTCCTCGGCGATTACGTCGATCGCGGGTTGCAATCCAAGTCCGTGCTCGACCGGCTGACCGGCGATTTCGCGCCCGGCTTCGAGCGCGTCTTCCTGAAGGGCAATCACGAGCTGGCGCTGCGACAATTCATGGAGGATGCCGCCTTCGGCCGCAGCTGGAAATATTATGGCGGCCTCGAGACGCTGCATTCCTACGGCATCACGGAGCTGACGCTCTCCGACGACCCGGCGGATTTCGAGCGCGCGCGGCAGCACTTCAACGACATCATGCCGGACAAGCATCTGGAATTCCTCGACAATCTGGCACTCACGGCCGAGTTCGGCGATTACTTCTTCGTCCATGCCGGCGTCCGGCCCGGCATCGCGCTGCATCGCCAGATCGAGGAGGATTTGCTCTGGATCCGTGAGGATTTCCTCGATTCCTCAAGCGCTTACGGCAAGGTCGTCGTGCATGGCCACACGCCGCGCGAGGCGGTCGAATTCCGCTTGAACCGCATCGGCGTCGACACCGGCGCCTATATGACCGGTGTCCTGACGGCGCTGGTGCTGGAGGGCGAGGAGCGGCGGCTGATCCAGACCGGTTGAGTGGGGCGGGCTGATCGGGCGGGCCAATCGGCACCGGATGCCGCGGCAAATTAACCAGCGGCAGCGAAAAACGCCCCGTTTTGCGTCAACCCGGCTCCCTTGCGGCCGGAATGATGCTAGAAAAGCGGCAGGCTTGCCGGGGAGAAATTTCAATGCGTGTATCGACAAGAGCGCGACGCTGGGCGCTGACGGCCGCGGCGCTGCTGGGCGCGCTGGCTCTTTCCGCCTGCTCCGACGGCGCACGCCCCAACATGCCGGGGCCTGTGGCCGCCACACCCGCAACATCCAGTAGTGTTCCGCTGCCCGCCGATGCCAGCCTCGATTATCGTCTGGGCTCCGGCGACAAGTTGCGGCTGATCGTTTTCGGCGAAAACGACCTCTCCGGCGAATTCGACGTTTCGGGCTCGGGCCGCGTCGCGCTGCCCCTGATCGGCCAGGTCGATGCGGCCGGCCTGACGCTCAGCCAGTTCGAGGCGGCGGTCGTTACCAAGCTGCAGGACGGCTATCTCAACAATCCGCGGGTCAGCGCCGAGGTGCTGAATTACCGGCCGTTCTACATTTTCGGCGAGGTTGGAAGCCCCGGCCAGTATCCCTACACCAGCGGCATGACCATTCTGAATGCTGTCGCCGTGGCAGGGGGGTACACCTACCGGGCCAATCAGGAGCGGGTCTTTATCACGCGCGGGGAAGGCGCCGAAGTCGCCTATCCGGCCAGCCAGGCGGTGAAAGTGCTGCCTGGCGATGTGGTGCGGATACCCGAGCGGTTCTTCTGACGGGTGTGATGGGTCGGCTGAGGGCGGCGATGCGCTTGCCGTTGCCGTAAAGTCATGGTCGAGGTCTGCTTGAGTCAAACAAGAGTCATGGCAGAATCCAGTTTTCATGCGTGATGTATTTGGTTCACTGCGAGCGAAATCCCGCATTAACCAACAATTAAACATGTTCAAATCGGCATTCTCTATTGTAGATTGTGGACAAGTTCGTCGTCAGGCGGCCCGCCGAGGCGCGGCGGCCCGTGCCGTTGTGGCACCGCCAGACCTGACAAAATGGGGAGTATCACGATGAAGAAGCTATTCTCGGCCGCGGTCATCGCCGGTGCGATGGCCCTGACGCCCGCGATTTTCGCGAGCGCGCCGGCGGTTGCCTACGAAGCGGCAGAGGTGGATGCGCTTCAGGAACAGGTCGAAGCACTGATCGTTGAATTTGCGGATGACGCCGATGGGCTGGCCGCGGCGATCGAGGCGCTGGTTGTCGGCGCGGCCGATCCCGAGGCCGCTGCGGCGGCCGTGATTGCCGCTTCGACCAATCCGAAGAGCGCGGCGGCCCAGCAGGCGCTTGCAAACAACCCGGATCTGAAAGCCTCGGCGGGCAACGGGCTCGGCACGGCTGTTGCCATGATCGGGATCGCCAATCCGGCGGCGGCGGCCAACATGCAAGCCCAGGTTGAAGCTTCGGGCGATACGTTGCTGCAGGCTTCCGTCAGCCAGGGCACCAGCACAAGAACGGCATCGATCCAGCAGCAGCAGCAACAGCAACAGCAGCAGCCGGGTCAGCAGGATTCGACGCCGGAAACGCCGGCCAGCCCGAGCTAGGGCGCGGTTTTTCGGGGCGGTCGGGCAAGGATTCAAGGCGCCGGACCGGACCTGATTGCAAGGCAGTTGCTGTCTCGTTCACCGTCCGGGTTGCGGCGGCGGGTTCAAGGCCTACAAGGTTCAGATTTATCGGGGGAATTCCTTCATGTCCGCTTCACTGTTGTCGAAAACGCTGATCGCCGCGATTGCCGCAACGGCGTTCTATGCCGCGCCGGTTTCGGTCGCATCCGCGCAGGAGATGGTCGACGACCGCAATGTCGGCGTGCGCGACCGGGCACGCCCCGGCTATGACGCGGCCGGCATCCGCGCGGGCGGTTTCATGGTCTATCCGGAAGCCTCGGTGACGGGCACATATAACGACAATATCTTCGCGTCGGATGTCGGTGAGGTCGACGATTTCATCACCACGCTGGCGGCAGGGGTGGCGGTCCAGTCGAACTGGAACCGGCATGCGCTGAACCTCAATGCGGGACTTGCGCAGTATCTCTATGCCGATAACAGCGACGAGGACCGGTTCGACTGGAATATCGGCGGCAATGGCCGTGTCGATGTGACGCGCGACACCAACCTCAGCGGTGGATTGTCCTATGCCGAGCTACACGAAGATCGCGGTGCGCCGAACGCCGTGGGTCTCGCCGCGGAGCCGACCGAGTATTCCCTCTTCCGGGCCGACATCGCGCTTGCCCATCGTTTCAACCGGGTGACCACGCGGGTCGGCGCCGGCTATACCGATTACGATTATGACGACACGCCGCTCATCGGTGGCGGCATTGCCGACCAGGATTTCCGCGATCGTGAGGAGTTCGAGCAGTTCGCGCGTCTCGGCTATGACGTCTCGCCCGACACCAATCTCTATATCCAGGGCACACTCAACCAGCGCGAATATGACCTGAAACCGCCGGTTGTGGCGCTGAACCGCGACTCGGACGGCTATGCGGTCGTTGGCGGCGCCGATTTCCGGCTGACCAACCTCGCCCAGGGCGAGGTCTATATCGGCTACCAGGAACAGAGCTTTGACGATCCGACCCTGCCGAATATCAGCGGTCTTGCCTTCGGCGCGGCTGTCGACTGGTTCGTGACGCCGCTGACCACCGTCCGGATCGATGCGGCCTCAACGGTTGAGGAAACGGTCGCGGCCGGTTCGTCGGGCTTCCTCGATCAGTCGGTGGGTCTCGGGATCGACCACGAGCTGATGCGCAATGTGATCGTGGGCGCGCGCGCGTCCTATGCCAACCAGGATTTCGAGGGCATCGGCCGTTCGGACGATGTGATTCGCGCCGGGCTCGGGGTCGATTATCTGATCAATCGCAATTTTTCGGCCGGGCTCGAATATGGTTTCACCAACCGGGATTCGAACGCGCCGGGGCTCGACTACACGCGCAATGAAGTCGGTCTGACGCTCAGGGCGGCGTTCTGAGGGATTTCGGCGAAACGCAGTTTGCGGATCAGGGCAGCACGGGCGACCGTTGCTGCCCTTTTCATCTGTCGGGGGCCGTTGTTAAGGATGGCAGCGGGTTTTGGACCGGTGTTTACGCATTGCGGCGGGCGATTGGCTAGGATGACGGTCTGACAGCGGCATCGGGCTCCCGGGTGAGGGCGCCCGACCCAGGCAAGGCGGCAAGGGCGTTGCGGCAGGTCCGTTGTGACATGTGCGCCCCGATGAGGAACTGAAACGATGAATGCACCGGTGAAGGGCGCGGCCTCGAGGGCGGAGGGCGGCGCGCCTTATGGCGGCGGCGAGGGCGACGATCAGGGCTTTCTCGAATTCGACCTGATGGCGCTTTACCGGTCCTTGCGCAAGCGCCTTGGCGTGATCGCCGGGGTGACGCTGGGGCTGACCGCGCTTGTGATGGTGGTGGTGCTGCAGCAGACGCCGCTCTACACGGCCGAAAGCCAGATATTGCTCGACCGGCAGAAGATGCAGGTGACCGACATGCAGGCCGTGATGTCGGGGCTGTCGCCCGACAGCGCGACGGTCGACAGCGAGGTCGAGATCCTGCGTTCACGCACCCTTGCGGCGCGGGTCATCGAAAACCTGAAACTAGCCGAAGACCCCGAGTTCAACGGCGCCCTGCGCGAATCCTCCGCCTTGCGCTGGCTCGACCCCAGGGTCTGGATCGGCATGGGGTTGTCGCTGATCGAGGCCGAACCGGCGCCGCAGGACGAGGCGATGCGCGCCCGGGCCGAGCTCAACGGGGTGATCGACAGTCTGCTCGGGCGGCTGACCGTGACGCGCCAGCGGACGACCTATGTGATCAATATTTCGTTCGTTTCGGAAAACCCGGCCAAGGCCGCGCGGATCGCCAATTCGATTGCCGAGTTTTACATCCTCGATCAGCTGGAAGCCAAGTTCGATGCGACGCGCCAGGCAAACGACTGGCTGTCGCGGCGCCTGACCGAGCTTCGCCAGCAGGTGCAGGATTCCGAACGCGCGGTCGAAATTTACCGGACCGAAGAGGGGCTTGAATCCTCGGCCGCCGGTGTCACCGTCAGCGAGCAGCAGCTTTCAGAGCTCAATGCGCAGCTGATCCTGGCGCGCACCAGCCTTGCCGAGGCGCAGGCCAAATATAGCCGCGCCCAGCAGATCCGCCGTTCGGGCGGGACGATCGAGAGCATGGCCGATGTGGTGCAATCGGCCACCATCTCGCAATTGCGCCAGAAACAGGCGGAACTCGCCCGCGAGCTGGCCAATCTGGCGTCAAAATACGGCGCGCGCCACCCCGAGATCGTCAATGCGGAAGCGCAGCGCCGCGATATCGAGCGGCAGATCGGCTCGGAGATCAACCGGATTGTCGGCAGCCTCGAAAACAATGTTCAGGTGGCGCAGACCCGCGTCGCCTCGCTGGAAGAAAGCTTGCGCGAGATCCGCGGCGAGACCGGCACCGGCAGCCAGGCGATGGTGCAGCTGCGCGAACTGGAGCGCGAGGCGGCCGCCAACCGGGCGGTCTATGAGAGCTTTCTCAACCGCTTCAAGGAGACGAGCCAGCAGCAGGATTTCCAGACGCCGGACAGCCGGGTGATTTCGGCCGCAACGCCGCCGGCCGGCCCGTCGCATCCACGCAAGACGCGTTCGCTGATGCTGGCGCTGGTGCTTTCGGGCATGCTGGGCGTCGGCCTGGCGCTGCTGCTCGAGCATCTCGACAATGGCTTGCAGACGGGCCGCGATGTGGAACAGGCGCTCGGCCTGCCGCATCTCGTGTCTTTACCCGCGACGCCCAGCGAAAAAGGGCCGGACGGGAAGCCGATGAGCCCGCAGGACTATCTGCTGGCGAAGCCGCTTTCGGCCTTTTCGGAATCGCTCCGGAGCCTCAGGAGCGCGTTACAGCTTTCCAATGTCGACAATCCGCCCAAGGTGATCCTCTTCACGTCGGCCCTGCCCAACGAGGGCAAGACGACAACGTCCGCCGGTTTCGCGCGGGCGGCGGTCGCGTCGGGCCTGAAAGTGGCGTTGATCGATTGCGACCTGCGGCACCCTTCCGTCCACAAGGCCTTCGGCCTGAAACGGCCGGAGGCCGGGCTTGTCGAGTTCCTGGCCGAACGGCTGGACCTTTCGCAGGTGATGGTGAAGGACCCGAAATCCGATCTCGACATCCTGCCGATCGCGACCGGCACGGCCAACCCGCCCGATGTGTTGAGTTCGACGCAGATGAAGCTGCTGCTCGACCGGTTGCGCAGCGACTACGATCTGGTGGTGCTGGACAGTGCGCCGGTGCTGCCTGTGTCGGACAGCCGGGTGCTGTCGCGCATTGCCGATGAGACCGTGTTTGTGGTGCGCTGGAACGAGACGCCGCGCGACGCGGCACACGCCGCGATCCGCGAGCTCCGGCTTTACGATGCCAATATCGCCGGCGCCGTTCTCGCCGTCGTCGACACGGCCGCCCAGGCCAAATATGGCTATGGCGATGGCGGCTATTACTACGGGAAATACAGCCGCTACTATGTCAACTGAGGCGAAGGCGCTGCGACATCGCTCATGGTTCGCGATCGGTCTTGCGATCGCAGCCGGGGCATCGCTGATTGCCCTTTCGGCGCCGCGGGTTGCCGCCTATGCGGCGCTTGCCGGAACCGGCGCCACCGTGACGGCGCTCGACCAGGGCAAGGCCGTCGCGCCCGCCGCGCTGGTCGCCGCCCATGCCGCGCATGACGAGGCCCTGTCATGGCTGCCTGCAGACGCCGGGTTGCGGCGCGACCGGGCGCGCGTGGCGCGCCGGCTGGCCGGACTGAGCGATGCCATTGAGGCCGGAAATGCCATCGAAGGTGCAACCGAAGAAGACCTCGCATCTGTTTCGGCGCGTGCCCGGGACTGGCGCCGGCGCGCCGTTGAGGATTTGCGCCGGGCGGCCGCGGCCGCGCCGGGCGATGGTCTGGTCTGGGCGCTGCTGGCCGATGCCGAGCTTGAAGCGGGCGCGACGCCGGAGGCGGTGCTGCCGGGTTTGCGTCTCGCGCGCCTGACCGCGCCGCGCCGTGCCTCGGCGCTTCTGCTGCAACATGGCATCGCAATGCGCCACTGGGCGGCCATGCCCGAGGAAATGCGCGCCCATGCGCTGGCGGATGTTGCGCTTTTCTGGCGCCGCGGGCAGCTCCGGGGCATTCTGGTCGCAAGCTATCTTGAGGCCGGCTTTGCCGCACGGGCGGCTTTCCGGGAGAAGCTTGGCGAAGACCCGCGCGCGCTTCAGCAATTCGACCGGATGCTGCAACACTCGCTTGCCAAGCTCGACCAGCCGATGCAGATCGCCGGCCGAAATGCGCTCGTCGGTGAGCACGATGGCCGCCTCGATCATCGACAGCGTCATGCCCTTCGCGCCATAGCCGAACAACGCGATATTCCGCCGCTCCACCTCCAGCAACCGATCATGCACCCGCACATCGGCCAGATCGATGTACTTGCCGACCACGGCCTCGAATTCGCCGTGCGCCGCCTGGTAGTAATCCTCGCTGCGCCAAAGGGTATCGTCGCCGTCGAATCCAACCAGGCCAACCGGATGAAGTGTCGTCATCCGAGCATGATACCGAAGGCCTGCCTTCGGCAGGGGTGGCCTTCACCCTCTCCCCAACCCCTCTCCCCTCAAGGGAGAGGGGCCCCAAAAAGCGCCCAGGCCACCCTGCTCCGCGCGAGCCGCGCCCCGAAACGTCCCCCCCTCCGAGGGGGAGAGGCTTGGAGAGAGGGGGCGGCGCCGAAGGTGCCGTGCTTTGATCCGCCAACGCGCCAACATCCAACGCCAGCCCTCGGCAGCCAAGCCTTCTGGAATAACGACCCGCTCTCAGCGACAAAGCGCCACGAAACGATCCCGGCCTATATCGCAGTCGCGAAGGATCTTCGCTAGCAATCCAGGGCCGATGGATTCACCCGCATGCACCGGCACCACCGTCGAGCGCCCGTCCGGATGGCGGACAAAATGGTGGCTGCCACGGACCCGCACAACTTCAAAATCAGCCCGACTCAGCGCCTCCAGCAGTTCCCTGCCGGTGAGGCTGGGCAGCTTGGTCATGCAGCTACCGACACACGTTGAACACCGACAAAATCGAGCGGCTCCGGCAACTCACCGTTGACTTCCAGACACAACTCGATCGCTTCGCGAATTCGCAACATCAACTCGTCCAGTGACCTGGCCTGACTGTGACAGCCGGGCAAGGCCGGCACGGAAGCGACAAAGTAACCCTCGGCATCCTTCTCAACGATCACATCGAACTGTCGCGTCACGGCGTTCTCCGACTGTGTTGCTCACCCCGAGTTTACATCGCAACGGGCACCGTTTTGATCTTTGCGCCGCTCTGAAACCTCTCCCCCCTGGAGGGGGAGAGGTTTGGAGAGAGGGGGCG
>PHEO01000293.1 GCA_002841195.1 Alphaproteobacteria bacterium HGW-Alphaproteobacteria-11 | reverse complement strand
CCGGCATCCTGACCGGCACGGTGCTCACCTTCGCGCATACGCTGGGCGAGTTTGGCGTGGTGCTGATGGTGGGCGGCAGTATTCCCGGCGAGACGCGCACCATCGCGATTGCGATCTACGACCGGGTGCAGGCCTTCGACGAGGCGGCGGCCGGACAGATGGCGGCGGTGCTGCTGCTGGTTTCGCTCGCCACAATCGCCGCGAGCTACCTGCTGACGCAACGCATCGGGCGGCGCTATGGATAAGGGGCTCACCGTCCGGCTGCGGCAAGAAACGCCGATCCCGCTCGATGTCGCCTTCTCGGTTGCGCCCGGCGAAGCGATGGCGCTGGTCGGCCCGTCGGGCAGCGGCAAATCGACAACACTGCGCGCCATTGCCGGGCTCTATCGCGCGGCCGAGGGACAGATCGCCTGTGACAGCACGACATGGTTTGACGGCGCGACGGGCCTTCACCTGCCGGCGCGGCAACGGCGGGCGGGGCTCGTGTTCCAGTCCTATGCGCTCTTTCCGCATCTGACGGCGCTTGCCAATGTGATGGAGGCGCTGAACGACACGCCGCGCGAGACGCGGCGCGCGGCGGCGATGGCGCTGCTGGCGCGGGTGCATCTCGACGGGCTCGAAGACCGGCGTCCGGCGCAGCTTTCGGGCGGCGAACAACAGCGCGTTGCCGTGGCGCGCGCGCTGGCGCGGCGGCCCGACGTGCTGCTGCTCGACGAACCCTTCTCCGCCGTCGACCGGGTGACGCGGCGCAAGCTCCGGCGCGAACTGGCGGAGCTTCGCCGCGACCTGCCGATGCCCGTGGTGCTGGTGACGCATGATCTCGACGATGTGACGCGGCTCGCCGACCGCATCTGCGTGATGCACCGGGGCCGCATCCTGCAATCGGGGACCGTCAGCGACGTGATGGCGCGGCCGGCCAGCGCCGAGATTGCCGAACTGCTCGACCTTGCGGGCGATGCATGAGCATTTGGCGATTCCGTGAGACGGAATTAGTCTCTGCGGCAGGAGGCGTTTCATGCCGCAATCCGACACCGATGGCGTTCAGCCGGTCATTCGCAGTTTGCATATCCTGGAGGCACTCAACGGCGCCGGGTCGTCGACGCTTGCGGACCTGCATGACGCGACCGGCTTGCCGAAGCCGACGCTGGTGCGGCTGCTCGACACGCTGATCGCGGCCGGCCATGTGGCGCGGCTGCCGCGACGCGGGGGCTATGCGCTGACCGAACGGGTGCTGCGTCTGTCGAGCGGCTTTCGCCATGCAGACCGCGTGGTGGAGGCGGCGCGGCCTTTTCTGATGGCGCTGACGGCGGAACACAAATGGCCCATGGGTCTTGCGACGCTGGACCGGGACGCAATGCTGGTCAGGCTTTCGACGCGACATGAAAGCCCCTTTGCGACCGACCCCGACTGGCTGAACCGACGGCTCGCCATTCTCGTGTCGGCGCTGGGGCGGGCCTATATTTCGTTCTGTCCCGAGGAAGAACGCCGGGTGCTGATGGCGCTGCTGCGCAATTCGAAATCGAAGATGAATGCGGCGGCGCAGGACGAGAAATATGTGGATGCAATGATCGACGGCATCCGCCGGCGCGGCTATGCGACGACAGCGCCGATGCGCGGCGACCCCGCGATGGGGCTCGCCGTGCCGGTGATGCAGGGCGACAAGGTCGCGGCAAGCATCAACATGCGCTATATCGGCTCGACCATGAACGAGGCGGAAGCCGCGCGGCGCTACCTCGAACCAATGCGCGCCGCGGCAGCGGCGATTGCGGCGGGGCTTATTTCCGCGTGACGATGACCGCGACTTTCTGCGAGCCGACCGCATGGACCTTGAGGCTCTGGTTTTCGTCGTCGCGCGTCGCGGTGCCGCCTTCGACTTCGACGTCGTAGCCATTGGGGTATTGAAGGTTCGGCACGAAGATTTCGGTTTCGCCGTCGCCTTCTGCCTCGTAGACGAAACGGAAGGCGCCGGTTTCGCGCTTGAACTTCATCTTCAACGGACGACCGGCAACGGTGCGCGCATAGGGCCGGACGAAACCGGCAAGTGCGCGACCGCCGCTGTTGATGTCCGATGGATCGACGCGCTGGTCGATGCTGTAGATCGAGAGGTCTTCCTGGTTCCAGCCGTCGCCGACCGCCTGATCGTTGCGGTTCGAAGCCGTGTAGTTCCAATGCGTCGAATGCATCAGCAACTGGTCGAGCGCGTTGTACATCAGGTCGAGTGCGATGATGTGCTTCTCCCACGGGCCGTCGGTGCGGTCGCCGGCGTTCCATGCCTTGAAGGCGGCGGCATCGTCGAGATCGAAGGGGATGCCGAATTCACCGAGCAGCGCCGGTGCGCCCGTGCCATGGTTCAACGTCTTCGAAGCGTCCTTGATGCGGCCGAGCTGCCGCGTGTAGGAAGCCTCGATGGCATCGGCACCTTCGGTGGTGCGGCCGGTATAGGGATTGATCTTGACCGGGAAGTCGAAGCGCTTGGTCGAGAGCGTTACGATGTCGTACCAGTGGCTGGCATTGACCGTGCGGTCGGGCGTGTCGGCGGGGAAACCATGCGCGAGGCCGGCGCCCGGATCGAGCTCGGCGAAGAGCAGCCAGTCGCCGTTGATCGCGCGCAT
>PHEO01000071.1 GCA_002841195.1 Alphaproteobacteria bacterium HGW-Alphaproteobacteria-11 | reverse complement strand
CCCGGATCGAGGCGATGGCTTCGGCGAAGGGCTTGTTGTTGAGCACACTTCCGTCGATGAACGAGGCTTTCACGGGGTCGGAGCCGGCGGCGATCAGCGGCTTGAAGTTTCCGTGCAGAAAAGCATCGCGGGTCGGCCATTCCATTTCGCGTGTCGCCAGCGCCTTGTCGATTTCGCCGATCCGTGCCGGCGGAAAGGCGCCCGGAAACGACGACGTCGCGCGTGCCGCGAAGGCAAGCCCCGGAATGTGATCGCGGTCGAAATCGCTTTCCACGAGCCCGCTCGGATGCCGGAAATAGCTGAATTTCAGAATGTGCCGATGTTCGCGTTCGCGGATCGACGCAGGGTCGTGCAGCGGAATGTTCTGGCTGTAGCCGTGAAAGTCCGTCACCGACACCATCAGGTCGAGCCGGTGCCCGCCCGGAAGCAGCGAGCTTGTCGGCGCCACGTCGTCTTCCATCGCCATGCAGGCGTCGAGCAGCATCCCGCTCATGATTTCGCCGGAGAACGGCGGCTGGAACCAGCGCGAGCGCGTGAACAGCTGCAATTTCTGGCGCATCTCGACATCGGGCGCGAAACGCGCCAGCCACTTGTCGGTGAAGCCCCAGAAGAGCGGCTTCATGAACAGCTTGTCCCAGCGCTTGGCAAGATGCGCTTCGTCCATCAGCGCCACAATGTCCGCCTGTTCGAGCCACATCTTGCGATGTGCGTCCATCGGCAGGTCGTGCGCAAGCGCGCGCGCCAGCAGCACACCGTTGATGCCGCCGGCCGAAGCGCCGGCGATCGTGTCAATGAATATCCGCAGCTCGACGGTTTCGCCGATCGCCTGAATGAGCTCGAAATAAAGTTTTTCGGTATCGGTTTCGCGCGCGTCGCCATGGTCGACGTCGCTGTATGAAGCCGAAGGCCGATGCGAACGGGCGAGATCCTGATGATAGACGCGCGATGCGCGCACGAGCTTCAGGAATTCCTTGGTCACGCCATGCATATAGACGGCGAGCGAAACGCCGCCGTAGCAAACAAGCGCGAGCCTGAGTTCTTTTTCCTTCATCGCCCTTCCGCCCGTCGGACGTTCCGGCGCCGCCGCGGCAGCCGGGCCTCAAACGCCAGTTTAGGGTCGCACTCCCTCATGACCAATTAACGCTAATTCGTGTGAATCCCGTTGCGAATTAACAAAAATTAACAGACTTGGGTGGAGATGCCGCAGCGTCGGCCCCGGCTGGTGGCCGCGCGCTGCCACCGGCCATTGCCTCGCTGGCCTGCAAAATCGTAGAGACAGGGGTAACGAGGCATTCAGCAAGCGGAACGGGCCCGGGCGCGAGACCCGGCCGCGGGGAGGAACGAATGAAAAAGGCACTGGATTTCACCGGCAAGACGGTTCTGGTGGTTGGCGGTTCGAGCGGCATCGGCAATGGCATCGCGCAGGCCTTCCGGGCGCAGGGCGCGGCGGTTCATGTCTGGGGGACGCGCGCCTCGGCGGCCGACTACAAGGCGGATGAGGGCTCCGACATGACGGGCCTTCAATACACGCAAATGGACGTCTCGGATTTCGCGGCCATCGAGGCCCACAAGCCGTCATTTGCGGCGCTCGACGTGCTGGTGCTGGCGCAAGGCACGGTCATCTACCGCAAGGGTGAGTTCCGCATGGACGGTTTCACCAAGGTGATGGACGTCAATCTCAACAGCCTGATGGCCTGCGCGCTGAAATTCCGCGACATGCTGGCGGCCGCAAAAGGCTCGCTCATCACGATCAGTTCGACTGCCGCCTACCACTCGACGCGCGGCAACCCGGCCTACAACGCCTCGAAAACTGGCGCCGTCGGTCTGACGCGCACACTCGCGGAAGCCTGGGCGGGCGAGGGCATCCGCGTCAACGGCATCGCGCCCGGCCTCGTCGACACCAAGCTGACGAAAGTCACGACCGAAAACCCCGAGCGCCTCGCCGCCAGTCTGCAGAACATCCCGCTCGGCCGCCTCGGCACACCCGCGGACATGGCCGGCGTCGCGCTCTTCCTCGCCTCGCCGCTATCGGCCTATGTCGTCGGCCAGACCCTGCCGGTCGATGGCGGCTTGATTTTGTGATGAGGGCTGGCCCCGCCAGCCGAAGCCCGCAGGGCGATGGGGATGGCCCGCCATCCGAAGCGCGCCGGCGTTGGGATGGCCCGCCATCCGAAGCCCGCAGGGCGTAGGATGGTGGACGGTACTGGACTCGAACCAGTGACCCCTGCGATGTGAACACAGTGCTCTACCAACTGAGCTAACCGTCCGGAAGAGCCCGTCTATAGGGCGGCGGCTTTGGCCGGTCAAGTCCGGCCGAAATGCCCCGGCAGCAGCGCCGCCAGCGCCGCCGGAAACGCGTCGAAATGGTCGATCACGACATCGGCCCCGAGCTCGGCCACCGGCACCCGCGTATAGCCAAAGCTGACGCAGATCGACGGGATATGCGCATTCTTCGCCGCTTCGATGTCGGCGTCCGAGTCGCCCACCATCACCGAATGGCCGGCATCGCCGTCGAGCCGGCGGATCGCCTCGAACAGATGTTCGGGATTGGGCTTCTTGACCGGCAGCGTGTCGCCGCCGATCACCACCGGGAAATAGCGGTCGATGCCGAGCATCTCCAGCAATTGCTGCGACAGCTGTTCGGGCTTGTTGGTGCAGACGCCGAGCAGCGCATCCCGCTCCGCAAGCCAGTCGAGCTGGTCGCGCACGCCCGGCCAGAGCTTGGTGTGGTCGGCGATATGCTTGCCGTAATAGTCGATGAATTCGTTGAAGCTCCGGTCGAGTTGCGCCGGGTCGGCCGGCGCGCCCGTTTCGCGGAAGCCGCGGTCGAGCAGCAGCCGCGCACCGCCGCCCACGAGATGCCGCACGCGCTCCTGCGGCACGCGCGTACGCCCATGCATCTCCAGAATGACGTTCATCGTCTCGCAGAGATCGAGCGCGGTGTCGGCCAGCGTGCCGTCGAGATCGAATAGCAGGGTGGGGCGGGGCATGTTCATCCGGGCAAGTTGCGGCCCGGCCTGTCTGGCACGGGCCTCAGGCGCTGGCAAGTCTCTCTTCAAGCCGCGCCTTAACATCCGGCCATTCCTCGCGAATGATCGAGAAATAAACCGTGTCGCGGACATGCCCGTCATGCAGCACCATGTGGCGGCGGAAAACGCCCTCCCGCGTCGCTCCGAGCTTGGCAATTGCGGCTTGCGAGCGGGCGTTGCGGGCATCGGTCTTGAGCTCGATGCGGTTGAGCCCCAGCGTTTCGAAACCATGAGCGAGCAGCATCAGCTTGCAGGCCGGGTTGACGCAACTGCCCCAGGCGGCCGGCGCATACCAGGTGCCGCCGATCTCGACCCGCCGGTCATGCGTCGCGATGTTGAGGTAGCGCGTACTGCCGACAAGGGCGTCATCCCCGATCCGGCGAACCGCCCACACCGCCTCCCGATTCCCGGTATTCAGGTCGAGGGACCAGTCGAACCATCGTGCAAAGCCGGCGCCTCGTCCGTCATAGGGCATGAAAGCCCAGATGTCGGCGGCGTCGCCCGCCGCCTCGAGCCCGGCCCGATGGCCTTCCGCCAGCGGCTCCAGCCGCACATCGCCACATTCGAGCGGCACGGCGCATATCGTTTCGGTCATGTCAGCCTCATTTTCCGGCGGTCTTCCATATGCCGGCGCCGCCACTTGCAACAGGTCCATTTCGCCATCGGCAGGGGGCCGCTTTTGCGGCATGATTGCCTCATGAACGTGCTGACCCGATACCGGATGCGGATGGCCCGGCCCGGCGCCGACGAGGAGACGATCGCGCGCCTGAAAGTCGCCTGCTGGCGCGAGGCCTATCCCGGCATTCTGCCGCAACCGATCCTCGACGGGCTCGATGTCGCCCGTTCGACGGCCGAGTGGCGCCGCGCGCTGGGCGAAGGCATTGCATGGATCGCCGAACAGTCGGGCGCATCCGTCGGTTTCGGTCATATGCGCGATGCCGAGGTAACGACGCTTTATGTGAGGCGGCAGGACCACGGGCACGGGCTCGGCCGTGAATTGCTGACGCATCTCTTCGACGAGATCGGATGTCTCGGCCACCGCACGGCGCATCTCTGGGTGCTGGAGGAAAATCCGAAGGCGCGCCATTTCTACGAACGCATGGGCGGCCGCCACGCCGCCCGCCGTCCCGTCGGCTTCGCCCGCTATCCGCGCGTCATGGAAATTCGCTACGACTTCGCGCTGGATTGAACCTCAATCTGCCGCGCGCAATCCCTCGCGTTCCCATCGCCCGAGCCCGGCCAGCGTCGTCTCGTAGCAGGCGAGCGCATTGGCGACGACGTTCTCCTGCCAGGATTGCCGGTGCGGCGCGTAGTCGTCGCGGATTTCCTCGAAATAGCCCGGCGCTTCCGGCGCGTCGAAGCCGCCCACGAAGCGCAGCCAGCGTTCGAGCATCGGCACGCGCATCGCCTTCGCCGCATTGCCTTTCGTTTGCGCTGAACGAAATTCGATGACGGCGCCGGCGAATTCGGCCCTCGGGCCCAGTTGCGCCTCAAGCCCCCAGAACATGATGCCGCGCCGCGTCGGCCGCTTCGACCCCCACATCGTATCGACAGTCTTCGGGTCCAGCGCCTCGCGCCCCCACCATGAGGCAGCGCGCGAAAACCCTGAACCCTTGGGGTCCGAAAAACATAGATGGATCAGCTCCCCGTCGCCCGCCGGCCCCGAATGCCAGTCGATGAAGCCGACGCGATGCACGTGAGGCAGAACCTCGCGCACGATGCGCCGCATCGTCAGGTTCGACCACTCGGGTGCCAGGCCGCCGAAATGATAGCCGTCGGGGTGCGTGTATTGCCCGCGGCTGATCGCATCCTCAAGCGCCCATTGTCCGTGCCGTTCGATAAAACGCGCGCCCCCCGAAAGCATTTTCTGGATCGCCGCGTCGTCGATCCGCTCGGGGCAAAGCAACGGATGCAACTCGTCGTAGAACGGATTCTCGGGATGCGGCTCGCTGTGATCGAGAAAATTTCGGTTGAGATCGACGTTGTTTTCGGTGCCACGCAATCCCCAGGCAAAGCCGAACGGGTTGACCGCGTGCACCATCAGCACCGCGACGCCATGTGGCAGCCGCGCGGGCCCGCCATCGCCGATCCAGGCAAGCTGCGCCGCCGATCCGCCATAGCCCTCCGCGCCGTGTGTGCCGCATGTATTGAGCAACACGGTGCCGGCATCCGCTGGGCCGAACCAAGCGGTATCGGTGAAAAGCCGCGTATCGCCGGGTCCGCGCGCCAGTATATTCTCATAAGTTGCAACGCGCCCGCCTGCCGCATCCGCCGCCGCGAGAAAGCGTGCGCGGGCTTCTGCGTAAGTATCTGAAAAAAATACGGTAGCCTTCATGCGCTGGGGTCTTTTCCGGCCTCTTTCCGGCACCGGGCCGGAGTGCTAACAAGGGGGCAGGATACAGACCGCCGCCGGTTATTCCAAAGGACTTCTTATGACGCTTGCCGATCGTCTCAAGGACAAATCCCTGCTGAAGAGCCGTTGTTATATCGACGGAAAATGGGTGGGCGACAAGGCGCCGCAGATCGCCGTGACCGACCCGGCGACGGGCGAGACGATTGTGACGGTTCCCTCGCTTGGCGAGGCCGAGACGCGCGGTGCCCTCGAAGCCGCGGCGCGCGCGCAAAAGGCGTGGGCCGCGCGACCGGCGAAAGAGCGGGCGGCCGTGCTCCGGCGCTGGTTCGATCTGATGATGCAGAACCAGGACGATCTCGGCGCGATTCTGACGGCCGAGCAGGGCAAGCCGCTCGCCGAGGCCAAGGGCGAAATCGCCTATGCCGCCGCTTTCATCGAATTTTACGCGGAGGAAGCCAAACGCGTGTACGGCTCGATCGTGCCGGCGCCGACGTCCGACCGTCGCATCGTCGTGCTGAAGCAGCCCATCGGCGTTTGTGCGGCCATCACGCCGTGGAATTTTCCGGCCGCCATGATCACCCGCAAGGCCGCGCCGGCGCTGGCCGCCGGTTGCGCGATGGTGGTGAAGCCGGCCACCGCGACGCCGCTCTCGGCCTTTGCATTGGCGGAGCTTGCCGAACGCGCCGGTCTGCCCGCCGGATTGCTGAGTGTTCTCACCGGAAAGGCCGGCGCCATCGGCGGCGAAATGACGTCGAGCCCGCTCGTCCGCAAATTAACTTTCACCGGCTCCACCGAAATCGGCAAGGAGCTGATGAAACAGGCGGCCTCCACCGTCAAGAAGATATCGCTCGAACTCGGCGGCAATGCGCCCTTCATCGTTTTCGACGATGCCGACATCGACGCGGCGGTCGAAGGTGCCGTCGCCTCGAAATACCGCAACACCGGCCAGACCTGCATCTGCACCAACCGCTTCCTCGTTCAATCCGCGGTGCATGACGAATTCGTCGACAAGCTGGCGGCGAAGGTCGCGGGCCTGAAAGTCGGTTCCGGCTTCGAGGACGGCGTCGTGCAGGGCCCGCTGATCGACATGGCGGCGGTCGAGAAGGTCGAGGAGCATGTGGCGGATGCGGTCGCCGGCGGCGCGACGGTCCGCGCCGGCGGCAAGCGCCACGCGAGAGGCGGTTCCTTCTTCGAGCCGACGGTCATTTCGGGCATGACGCAAAACATGAAGGCCGCGCGCGAGGAAACCTTCGGCCCGCTCGCCCCGGTCTTCCGCTTCGACACCGAGGATGAAGCGATCGCGCTCGCCAACGACACACCCTTCGGCCTCGCATCCTACTTCTACAGCCGCGACATTGGCCGCGTCTGGCGCGTCGCCGAGGCGCTCGAATGCGGGCTCGTCGGCGTCAATGCCGGACTGATCTCCACCGAGGTCGCGCCCTTTGGCGGCTACAAGGAATCCGGGCTCGGCCGCGAAGGCGGGCCGTGGGGTCTCGAGGAATTTCTCGAAATCAAATATGTCGCAATGGCGGGGCTCTGACGCATGAACGCCGACGAACAGAAAAAGGCGGCGGCCGTCCGCGCGCTCGATTTCATCGAGCCCGGCATGAAGCTCGGTCTCGGCACTGGCTCGACCGCCGAACATTTCGTCCGCGCACTCGGCGCGCGCGTCAAGGAAGGTCTTGAAATTGTCGGCGTTCCGACATCGGAGCGCACCGGCAAGCTCGCCGAAAGTCTCGGCATCCCGCTGACCAATCTCGACGACACGCCCCATCTCGACATCACGGTCGACGGCGCCGACGAACTCGACATCGAATTGCGGCTCATCAAGGGCGGTGGCGGCGCGCTGCTGCGCGAGAAGATCGTTGCGACCGCGTCCGGCCGCATGATCGTCATTGCCGATGCCTCGAAACTCGTGAAGACGCTCGGCGCCTTTCCGCTACCGGTGGAGGTGGTGCCCTTCGGCGCCCCGGTCACCGCGCGCAAGATCGCCGAAGTGGCAGGCGCGCTCGGCTGTACCGGCAAGATGTCGCGCCGCGCCGACGACTACGGCGAGCCCTTTTTCACCGACAACGGCAATTTCATCTATGACTGCGCTTTCGGCACGATCCCCGATGCGGACGCGCTTGCGCCCGCGCTGAACCGCATTCCCGGCGTCGTCGATAACGGATTGTTCGTCGGCATCGCGTCGCTGGCCATTGTAGGAACGCCGTCGGGCACCGATATCATCGAAAAGAAGTAAGCCAGCAGCGACCGGAGCCGCAGCCATGCCCAAATACGACTACGACCTTTTCGTCATTGGCGCCGGCTCGGGTGGCGTGCGCGCGGCGCGCATCGCGGCGAGCTACGGCGCGAAGGTCGCCGTTGCCGAGGAATATCGCGTCGGCGGCACTTGTGTTATTCGCGGCTGTGTCCCGAAAAAGCTTTTTGTCTATGCGAGCCATTTCTCGGAAGATTTCGAGGAAGCGGCGGGCTTCGGCTGGACGGTTGGCGAAACCTCATTCGACTGGAAGACCCTTGTTGCGAACAAGGACAAGGAAATCGACCGCCTGAACGGCATCTACATCCGCAACCTGAATAACGCGGGCGTCGAGATCATCCAGAGCCGCGCCGTCCTCAAGGACGCGCACACCGTGCATCTCGTGGCGGAAGATCGCGACGTGACGGCCGGCAAGATACTGATCGCCGTCGGCGCGAAAGCGAACGTCGACGAGAAACTCGAAGGGGTGGAACACACCATCACCTCCAACGAAGCCTTCCATCTGGAAGAACTGCCGCGCAGCATCGTCATCGCAGGCGGCGGCTATATCGCGGTCGAGTTCGCGGGTATCTTCAACGGCCTCGGCGTCGAGACGACGCTGCTTTATCGCGGTGAACAGATACTGCGCGGCTTCGACGAGGATTTGCGCTCGCTCCTCCACGAGGAAATGGACAAGAAAGGCATCAGGATTATCACCGGCCAGGTCTTCACCAAAATAGAGAAGACCTCCTCCGGCCTGAAAACCACACTCACTTCCGGCGATACGCTCGAAACGGATGCTGTCATGTTCGCCATCGGCCGCGATCCGAACACCGAGGGGCTCGGCCTTGAAGCCGCGGGCGTCAAACTCGGCAAAAAGGGCGAGGTCATCGTCGACGAGTATTCGCGCACCAATATCGAGAACATCTACGCCGTGGGCGACGTCACCGACCGCGCCAACCTCACTCCCGTCGCGATCCGCGAGGGCCATGCCTTCGCCGATACCGTCTTCGGGGACAAGCCCACCAAGGTCGACCATTCGATCATCCCGACAGCGGTCTTCTCCCAGCCGGAGATGGGAACCGTCGGCCTCACCGAAGCCGATGCCCGCGCCCGCGGCCCGGAAATCGACATCTACAAGACCGCTTTCCGCGCCATGAAGAGCACGCTCTCGGGTTCGCAGGAACGCAGCTTCATGAAGCTCGTGGTCGATGCGAAGACGGACAAGGTACTCGGCGTCCATCTGATGGGCCCCGCCTCCGGCGAACTGATCCAGGCCATCGGCATCGCCGTCACGATGGGCGCCACCAAGGCCCAGTTCGACGCCACAATCGCCGTCCATCCGACGGCGGCGGAGGAACTGGTGACGCTTCGGGACAAATGGCAGCCGCCCGCGCAACAGGCGGCCGATTAACCGCATTTCATTGTCCTCAAGCGCGATCAAGGGCTTAGGCTTCCCTTTAGAGCCCTTGTGGCCTATAACTCGGCCTTCCATATGAGGAGCGTGCGGCGCCGCCGGGCATCTGGCCCGAAGCCCGCGCGCTTTCTTTCGTTTCGGAGAGAAGACGATGGCGGAGACTTGGAAACCGGAGAGCTGGCGCGCCAAGCCCGCAAAGCATCTCCCGAGCTACCCGGATGCGGCGGCGCTGGCCGCTGTCGAAGAGCGCCTGCGCTCCTATCCGCCGCTCGTTTTTGCAGGTGAGGCCCGCAAGCTGAAGGCCGACCTCGCCGAGGTCTGCGAGGGCCGTGCGTTCCTGCTTCAGGGCGGCGACTGCGCCGAGAGCTTCGCCGAATTCTCCGCCGACAACATCCGCGACACCTTCCGCGTGCTGCTGCAGATGGCGGTCGTGCTGACCTTCGCCGCCTCCTCGCCGGTCGTGAAGGTCGGGCGCATCGCGGGTCAGTTCGCCAAACCCCGTTCCTCGCCCACCGAGACCATCGACGGCGTGACGCTGCCGTCCTATCTCGGCGACAACATCAACGGCATCGAATTCGACGAGAAGGCCCGCGTGCCTGATCCCGACAGGCTTCTGCGCGCCTATTCGCAATCGGCCTCGACGCTGAACCTCATTCGCGCTTTCGCGCAGGGCGGCTATGCCGATCTCGATTTCGTGCATCGCTGGAACCTCGGCTTCGTCGCCGATGGGTCCGAGGGCGCGCGCTACGAGGAGCTGGCCAACCGCATCACCGAGGCGCTCGACTTCATGCGCGCCTGCGGCATCGACAGCGCCACCCAGCCGCAGCTCCACACGACGGAGTTCTACACGAGCCACGAGGCGCTGCTGCTCGGCTACGAGCAGGCGATGACGCGCATCGATAGCACGACCGGCGAATGGTACGACACCTCGGCCCACATGCTCTGGATCGGCGACCGCACGCGCCAGCCCGATCACGGCCATGTCGAGTTCCTGCGTGGCGTGAAGAATCCCATTGGCATGAAATGCGGTCCTTCGCTCGACCCCGAAGAGCTGATCCGCCTCACCGATATTCTCAATCCGAAAAACGAGCCGGGGCGGCTGACGCTGATCTGCCGCTTCGGCGCCGAGAATGTGGAGAAGCATCTGCCGCAGCTCATTCGCACCATCGAACGCGAAGGCAAGAAGGTCGTCTGGTCCTGCGACCCGATGCACGGCAACACCATCAAGGCGTCGTCGGGCTACAAGACGCGGCCCGTCGATCGCATCCTCGCCGAAGTGCAGGCCTTCATGGCCGTCCACCGCGCCGAGGGCACGCATGCGGGCGGCGTCCATTTCGAAATGACCGGCCAGAATGTCACCGAATGCATCGGCGGCGCGCAGGCTATTTCGGAAACCGAACTCGGCGACCGCTATCACACGCATTGCGACCCGCGCCTCAATGCCAGCCAGTCGCTGGAACTCTCCTTCCTGATCGCCGAAGGGCTGAAGAAGGAACGCGTGGAAAATGCGCGCGCCCAGCCTGCCACCGCGCTCGGTGCCTGGTAGGGGCGTTTTGAGGCCAAGTGGATGCCGGTTGGCCGTCCGGAAACGCGACCGGACAATTCACCGCCCACGGATGAATATGTGAAAGGCCCGGATCGTCCGGGCCTTTTTCTTTGCGACGAAACGCGTTAAAAGAAGGGCGGGGGGCGAAGTCGACCGATTGAGGAGCGATCGATGCGCCCGACAAACGGCTGGAAATCCATATGCGCGGCTGCGGCGCTGTCTGTCTTCGCCGTCGGCACCGCCGAGGCAAGCAATTCGGGCAGCTGGCGTGCACCCGCCCCTGACGACAGGCTTTACGCCGTAACGATCTTCATGGGCGAAGGCACCGAAGACAATTTCAGCAACATCATCGAGAATTTTTTCAACGTCGAACGCTCAACCGACCATGTGCTGGGTCTGACAGGTTCGCGCCTTCTCGGCTGGTACGGGCCGTCGCTGAGCTTCGAAGCCGAACTGATGTATGCGTATCACTATGGCCGCGAGGTCTATCACGAGATCGGCACGGCTGCCTATGCGCGCTGGCACGATTTTCCCTGGAACGACTACCTGTCGACGACCGCCGCAATCGGCATGGGCCCGTCCTACACCACCGAGTTTCCGCAGCTTGAGGCCCAGCCCGACGGCAGCCGTTCGCGTCTGCTGAACCAGTTGAACCTGCAAACGACTTTCGCAATGCCGTCTCGGCCCGACATCGCTCTTGTCGCGCGCATGCAGCATCGCTCGGGCATGTTCGGTGCCTTCAACGGCGTCACCGACGCCTCGAACTTCCTGACGTTGGGTCTGCGGTACGAATTCTAGCTGACCTTGATCAGCCGCCGCCCCAGATTCTCGCCCTCGAATAGCCCGATAAAGGCCGCCGCCGATCCCTCGATCCCCTCCGACACATCTTCCGTGTAGACGAGCTTGCCCTCATGGATCCACCCGGCCATCTCACCTTGAGCCTCGCGGAACTGCTTGAAGTAATCGAAGACCACGAGCCCTTCCATGCGCAAGCGATGCGTGATGAAGCGCGTCACGTTGCGGATGCCGCGTAGCTCGTTTTCGGCGCGGTTATATTCGCTGACCTGACCGGACACGACGATGCGCCCATGTTCCTTCATGTTGAGGATCGCCGCGTCCAGCATCTCCCCGCCCACATTGTCGAAATAGATGTCGACGCCGTCCGGGCAGGCCGCCGCGATGGCCGCGCGCAAATCGGCGTCGCGATAGGAAAAGCATTCGTCGAAGCCGAGCCCCTTCACGTAGTCGCACTTCTCTTTCGAGCCTGCGATGCCGACAACGCGGCATCCCTTCATCTTCGCGATCTGCCCTGCCGTCGCGCCGACAGGCCCGGCGGCCGACGAGATCAGCACCGTGTCGCCCTCTTTCGGCTGGCCGAGATCGAGCAGCCCGAAATAGGAAGTGAGCCCCGGAATGCCGAGCACGCCGATCGCCGCCGTCGGCCTGAGCTTGCCGTGATAGACCGCCGGATCGAGCTTCTGGATGCCGCGCCCGTTGGAGATGGCATGCGTGACCCAGCCGAAGCCGCCGGTCACGCGGTCGCCCATCGCGAACTTCTCGTTGTTCGAAGCCTCCACCACGCCCACCATCGCGCTGTCGATGGTGTCGCCCACCGGCAGCGCGGCCGTGTAGCTGTCGCCCGAAAGCCGCCCGCGCATCCCCGGATCGACCGAGTGATGCTCGGTGCGGATCAGCAGCTCGTGCTCGCCGGGGTCGGGCAGGGTGATGTCCTCAAGCCGGAAATTCTCCGGCTTCGGTTTGCCCGCCGGCCGCGAAGCCAGCACCCAGCGTTTTGCCTTTGTCGGCATGGTGGTTCGCCTCCGCGCCTCAAACCGCCTTGTCCGGGCCGATCTTCACCAGCATCTTGCCGAAATTGCCGCCGGAGAAGAGCTTGAGAAAGGCCTTCGGCGCATTCTCGATCCCGTCTTCCACCGTCTCTTCCCAGTGCATCTTGCCGCCTTTGATCAGCGGGCCCATCTCTTCGAAGAACTCGCCGATATGCTGGAAATAGTTCGAGACGATGAAGCCCTGCAGCCTGAGGCTCTTGCCGACGATCTGAATGAGGTTGGTCGGGCCGGGGCGCGGTTCCGTGTCGTTATATTGCTCGATCATGCCGCAAAGCGCCGCGCGCCCGTTCGGACGCATGGATTCGATCGCGGCCTCAAGGTGCTTGCCGCCCACATTCTCGAAATAAACATCGATGCCCTTCGGGAATGCGTCCTTCACGGCCTTGGTCAGGTCGCCGCAGGTCTTGTAGTTGATCGCCTTGTCGATGCCGGCCACTTCTTCGAGCCACTTGCACTTCTCGTCCGAGCCCGCCGAGCCCACCACATAGCAGCCATGCGCCTTGGCAAGCTGGCAGACGACCGAGCCGACGGCGCCCGACGCGGCGGAAACGAAAACCGTCTCGCCGTCCTTGAGGTCAGCCACCTTGAAAAGCCCGGCCCAGGCCGTCATGCCCGGCATGCCGAGCGTGCCGAGAAACGCTTCGATGGGCCCGAGCGAGGGATCGACGGGCGCAAAGCCCGCCGCCGGCGCCGTCGCATATTCGCGCCAGCCCAGCATGTGGTTGACATAGGTGCCGACCTTCAGCTTGTCGCTGTTCGACGCCACCACCTGGCCGATGGCGCCGCCTTCCAGCGCCTTGCCGATCTGGAACGGCGGCACATAGCTTTCCCGGTCCATCATGCGCCCGCGCATGTAAGGATCGACCGACATCCATATATTGCGCACCAGCACTTCGCCGTCGCCGGGTTGCCGCGCTTCGGCGCTGGCCACTTCGAAATCGCTTTCCTTCGGCGTGCCGACCGGCCGCGCCTTGAGACGGATTTCCTTCGAGACAAGATTTTGCATGGGGACGTCCTCCAACATGTTTTGAGTTGGAGGCAGCCTAGCGGCCTTTGCCGCCGCGTCAAAGCGCCCCGCGCGCCGCCGCTGAACAACCTGTTGTGAGCAAATGGACGGGCGGGGGAGAGATCAGCTCTCCCAGCCGCCGCCCAGCGCCACGAAAAGGTCGACAGCCGAGCTGTAGCGGTTGAGCCGCGCCTGCGCGGCGCTGTCCCGCGCCGACAGCCAGGCACGCTGCGCATCGAGCACCGACAGGAGATCGCTGGCGCCGGCCCGATAGCGCGCTTCGGAAAGATCGTAGGCC
>PHEO01000070.1 GCA_002841195.1 Alphaproteobacteria bacterium HGW-Alphaproteobacteria-11 | reverse complement strand
TGGCCGGTCGATGTCGTCATCGTCGAGGAAGAGATGGAAAAGCGCGCGGCATTCGACGCCGCCACCGCCGCGCTCGCCGCTTCCGGCACGGTATCGCTGGAGCTTGGTCTTGCTCGCGTTCCGATGGTGGTCGCCTATCGCGCGGAGGCCGTTGTCGGCTGGTTTGCGCTCAGAATTCTGAAAATTCCATCCGTCGTGCTGGTCAATCTCATTCTCGACCGTCCGTCGGTGCGCGAGTACTTGCAGTTCCGTTGCACACCGGAAGCGCTCGCCGAAGGTCTGACGCCATTGCTCCAGGACACGCCGGAACGCGCGCGCGCCCTGGCCGATCTCGACGAGCTCCGCGAGAGGATCGGCGTCGACGGGGAACCGCCAAGCCGCCGTGCCGCGCGCGCGGTGCTGGAGATTCTTGAAGCGTTGCCGGCATAAAAAAGGGGCGCCACGAAGGTGGCGCCCCGGATTTTCGCGACGGCAAATCCCCTACTTGCGCTTGCCGGCCTCGACATAGTCCCGCTGCGGCGCGCCGGTATAGAGCTGGCGCGGCCGGCCGATGCGCTGGCCCGGATCCTCGATCATCTCGTTCCACTGCGCGACCCAGCCGACTGTGCGCGCGAGCGCGAACAGCACCGTGAACATCGTCGTCGGGAAGCCCATCGCCTTCAGCGTGATGCCCGAATAGAAGTCGATATTCGGATAGAGCTTCTTCTCGACGAAGTACTCGTCGTTGAGTGCGATCCGTTCCAGCTCCAGCGCAACGTCGAGCATCGGGTCGTCCTTGATGCCGAGAACTTTCAGAACTTCGTGGCAGGTTTGCTGCATCACACGTGCGCGCGGATCGTAGTTCTTGTAGACGCGGTGTCCGAAGCCCATCAGGCGGAAGGGATCGTCCTTGTCTTTCGCCTTCTTGATGTATTCCGGAATACGGTCGACCGTCCCGATTTCCTGCAGCATGTTGAGTGCCGCTTCGTTGGCGCCGCCATGCGCCGGCCCCCAGAGACAGGCGATGCCGGCGGCAATGCAGGCAAACGGGTTGGCGCCCGACGAGCCGGCGAGGCGCACGGTCGAGGTCGAGGCGTTCTGTTCGTGATCGGCATGCAGGATAAAAATTCGATCCATCGCGCGGGCAAGGATCGGATCTACCTTGTAGGATTCAGCTGGCACCGAGAAGCACATATGCAGGAAGTTCTCGGCGTAATCGAGGTCGTTGCGCGGATAAACGATCGGCTGGCCGGCCGAGTATTTATAGGCCATGGCGGCGATCGTCGGCATCTTGGCAATCAGGCGACGACTGGCGATCATGCGCTGCAGCGGATCGTTGATGTCGGTCGAGTCGTGATAGAACGCCGACAGCGCGCCAACCATGCCGCACATGATGGCCATGGGATGAGCGTCGCGCCGGAATCCGCGCAGGAAGAAGTTCATCTGCTCATGCACCATGGTGTGCATGGTGATGGCGCGCTCGAACTCCCGGTACTGCTCGGCGTTCGGAAGTTCGCCGTTGAGCAGCAGGTAACAGGTCTCGATGAAATTTCCGTGGTCGGCGAGCTGGTCGATCGGATAACCGCGATACAGCAGAACACCTTCCTCACCATCGATATAGGTGATGTCGGATTCACAGCTGGCGGTGGAGGTAAAGCCCGGATCGTAGGTGAAGTGACCACTCTTGCCGTAGAGCGTCGAGATATCGACAACACTCGGCCCCAGAGATCCGCCATAGACAGGAAGCTCATAGGACTTGCCGTCCATTGAAAGGGTCGCGTTCGAAATCGCGCCGGCCTTGGTTCCGAATTTTGTCATGCTTGCCTGTCCCTGTCTGTCTGTCCGGTCTGCCCTGAAGCCGACGGTCCGGACCGTGTTGAATACCATACTGCTCGCATGCTGACCCACCGCAATCGGAGGTCAGGCTGCCTGATCCTTGATCCTGCCAAGCGCCTCGTCGCGTCCGAGTGTCGCCAGCACGTCGAAAATTGGCGGAGAGACCGAGCTTCCAGTCACTGCGGCGCGGAGTGGTTGCGCCACTTTGCCGAGCTTGAGATTCTCGTCTTCCGCGAAGCCGCGCACGACGGCCTCGATTTCGCCGGCCGCCCAGTCGTTCCGCGTTTCCAGCCGGTCCAGCAACCGCTTGAGCAGCGCCCGGGCCTCGCCGTTCAGAAGCTGAGACGCCTTGTCGTCGAGAGAGATCGGCCGCTGTACGCGCAGGAAGGCGGCGCCGTGCCCGATTTCAAGCAAGGTTTTGGCCCGTTCCTTCAGTCCCGGCATCGAGGCGATCAGCTTGGCGCGAAACGGCGCGTCGCAGTTCCAGCCCTCAAGCCGCTCCATCAGCGCAATTGTGTCGTCGGCAAGCCGGACGTCGTCCGCCTCACGGATATAATGGCCGTTGAGGTTTTCGAGTTTTGCAAAGTCGAAACGCGCCGGCGACCGGCCGATACTGTCGAGGTTGAACCATTCGATGGCCTGTTCGGTCGAGAAAATCTCGTCGTCGCCATGACTCCAGCCGAGGCGCACAAGATAGTTGCGCATCGCCTCCGGCAGATAGCCCATATCGCGATAGGCCTCGGCGCCCAGCGCCCCGTGACGTTTTGAAAGCTTTGCGCCGTCCGGCCCGTGGATCAACGGCACATGGGCAAATTCCGGCGCCGGCCAGCCAAGCGCCGCATAGATCTGGCTCTGCCGGCCGGCATTGGTCAGGTGGTCGTCGCCGCGAATGATGTGCGTGATGCCCATGTCGTGGTCGTCGACAACGACCGAAAGGTTGTAGGTCGGTGTTCCATCGCTTCGAACGATGATGAGGTCGTCAAGCTGGTCGTTCGGGAACCGCACATCGCCCATGACATGGTCGCGAACCACCGTCTCGCCCTCGTCGGGCGAGCGAAAGCGGATGACCGGATTGACGCCGGCAGGCGCTTCCGACGGATCGCGGTCGCGCCAGCGTCCGTCATAACGGACCGGGCGTCCCTCGGCGCGGGCCTTCTCGCGCATCTCGTCCAGCTCATCGGGGCTTGCATAGCAGCGATAGGCCTTGCCTTGGTTCAGAAGCTCGTAGGCGACTTCGACATGTCGCGCCTGGCGCGAAAACTGGTGCACGACCTCGCCGTCCCAGTCGAGGCCGAGCCAACGCATGCCTTCGAAAATGGCGGCGGCCGCCGACTCGGTCGACCGCTGCCGGTCGGTATCCTCGATCCGCAGCAGGAACTTGCCCTGATGATGCCGTGCAAAGAGCCAACTGAACAAGGCGGTACGGGCGCCACCGATATGCAGATATCCGGTCGGCGACGGCGCGAAGCGGGTAGTGATTGTCTTCTTTTCGCTCATCATCTCCTGCGATCCGGCTCCGCAGCCGCGCGGCTAGGAAATTCCGGTAAATGTTGGCAAGCTTCGACCCGGAAACTGGGGCCCGAGGCCTTAAGGGTCCGCTGCGGGGCAGGGGGATTTCTAGCACATTGCGGCAACGCAGCGTAAGCCCGAAACGCATACCCGAGGGCGGCTGGCCGGGACCCGGGAAAGTCGTTTACGTTCGGTATCTTGGGCCGCTCTCTTAAGGCCGGCCTTTGCCTGTATTCGACCCACGGAGGGCGGTTTGGCGCTATCGGCGCAGCGTGGCGACCGGCTTTGGCTTCGGCGGGGTGCCATTGCGTTCGGCAATGTGCCGGCGTCCATGGCGGCATGGCTGCGCCACTGCGTGGCGGCGGATGGCGACCGGCTGTTCCTGTGGACCCCGGTTTTAATTGCGACCGGCGTTGCCGCCTATTTCGCCGTCGATTTCGAGCCGTCGCTGATCGCGGCTCTGGCGGCTGCCGCGGTTCTGGCGCTTGCATTCATTCCGCTTCGGCAACGCGCGGCCGTTGCACCACTGGCGGCGGGCCTCCTTTGCGTGGCGCTGGGTTTCGCGGCGGCCTCGCTTCGCAGCCATATGGTGGCGGGCCCAGTACTCGAGAGGCCGCAGGCGGGGGTCCTGACCGGCCGGGTCGTCGCCGTGGAGGAGACCGAAACGGGGACCCTCGTCGCGGTGCTCGAACCGGCATCCTTCGCCCGGCTGCGGATCGCGGAGCTGCCGCGGCGCGTCCGTGTCAATATTCGGCTGAAGGAGGCGTCGCTCGCGCCCGGCGCCACGGTGAGCCTGCGCGCACGCCTGATGCCGCCGCCGGAACCGGTGCTGCCGGGCGGCTTCGACTATGCGCGGCAGGTCTGGTTCGAGAGCCTGGGCGGGGTCGGTTTCGCTTACACCGCCCCTGAAGAACTGGAGCCGCCAGACGGGGTGACGGCGATGCTGGTCGAACTGCGCGGCCGCATCGGCGCGCGCATCCGGCATGTCATCGGCGGACCGGCCGGCGCCGTATCGGCCGCGCTCGTGACCGGCGAACGCGCGGCGATCCCGAAAGCGGTTGCCGCCGATCTTCGGGCGGCGGGCCTTGCGCATGTGCTGGCCATATCGGGCCTTCACATGATGCTCTTCGGGGGCTCGGTTTTCTGGCTGGTGCGCGCCGGCCTGGCGCTGGTCCCCCGGCTGGCGCTGAACTACCCCATCAAGAAATGGGCTGCCGCCGTCGCGCTTGCGGGTGCGACGTTCTATCTGGCTATCTCCGGCGCCGCCATCGCCACGCAACGTGCCTGGATCATGATCGCGTTGATGTTCGTCGCCATCATGCTCGACCGGCCGGCGCTCAGCCTTCGCAACGTCGCGCTGGCCGCCATTCTCATCCTGCTCTGGAGGCCGGAGAGCCTGCTCGGCGCAAGCTTCCAGATGTCGTTCGCTGCCGTCGTCGCGCTGATTGCCTTCTATGAAAGTGACCGCGTGCGCGGCTTGACGTCGAGCCCGAACCGCATCGGCCTTGCCAACATGCCGCGCCGGATCGGCGCCTATGCGCTCGGCCTCGCATTCACCAGCATTGTTGCGGGCGCGGCGACCGGCGCCATCGGCGCCTTTCATTTCAACCGCATCGCCGTCTACGGCCTCGCCGGCAACATGGCCGCGATGCCGCTGGTCGGCATTGTCGTGATGCCGATGGCGTTGCTTGCCTTGCTGCTGATGCCGTTTGGTCTCGATGGGCCAGCCCTCTGGATCATGGGCACCGGCGTCGACGGCATGCTCACCGTCGCCCATGAAGTGGCGAGTTGGGACGGCGCCGACAGTCTCGTTGCCGACGCGCCGCTCCATGCCCTGCTGCTGACGGTTTTCGGCGGCTTGTGGCTGGCGCTCTGGCGCGAAAGCTGGCGCTATCTCGGCGTGGCGCCGATGTTGCTTGGGATTGCCCTTTGGGGTGCCGCACCGAAGCACGACATTCTGATCGATCGCGACGCGGCGCTCTTTGCGGTTCGCGGCGCCGACGGACGACTGGCGCTCGGCGCCGCGCGCCCGGCTTATGCTGCTGAACAATGGCTCCGGCACGACGGCGACCGGCGCACACCGCGCGAGGCGGCGCATTCGCCCGAAATGTATTGCGATGCCGGTGGTTGTGTCTATCGCGACGCAGGACAGCCGGTGGTCACTTTCGCAAAGTCGCTTGATGCGGCGATGGAGGACTGTGCGCTGGCCGATGTCGTTATCGCGCAGGTGCCGTTGTCATGGCGCGCGCGGCAGGAATGCGGCGCCGATGTCGTTCTCGACTACTTTGATCTCTGGCGGGAGGGCGCCACCGCGCTGATATTCGACCAAGATGGAAAGGTCATCGTCGCCACGTCACTGCAAATGCGCGGCAATCGCCCCTGGGTCCAGCGCAAACGGAAAAACTGAAATCAGTAGCGGCGCAGCAGCCCGACCAGCTTGCCTTGCACCTTGACCCGATCCGGACCGAAGATGCGCGTCTCATAAGCCGGATTGGCTGCTTCAAGTGCGATCGACGCACCCTTGCGGCGCAGCCGCTTCAGAGTCGCCTCATAGCCATCGACCAGCGCGACCACGATGTCGCCGCTTCCCGCCGTGTCGCAGCGCTGAATGAGAACCGTGTCGCCATCGAGAATGCCGGCCTCGATCATCGAGTCGCCCTTGACCTCGAGCGCGTAATGTTCGCCCGTGCCGAGCAGATTGAGCGGCACACTGACTTGATGGCTTTCTTCCTGCAGCGCCTCGATGGGCGTGCCGGCTGCGATGCGGCCCATCACCGACAGCGTCATCGTTTCGCCGGCGTCGCGCGCCGGGGCGAGATCGCGGCTCGTTGCCTTGGCGCGGCCGCCGCCCTCGATAACGCTGGGCGAGAAGCCCTTGCCGCGCATGGTCGCGAGGCTCGGCGACGCCGATTCGGGAAGCTTGAGAATTTCGAGCGCCCGGGCCCGATGGGCAAGACGGCGGATGAAGCCGCGTTCCTCGAGCGCCGTGATGAGGCGATGAATGCCGGACTTGGAACGCAGGTCCAGCGCCTCCTTCATTTCATCGAAGCTCGGCGAAACGCCACTCTCCTTGATCCGCTCATGAATGAACATCAGCAGCTCGTGTTGCTTGCGTGTCAGCATCGGCTCCGGTCTCTCCCTTTGCGCTCGCGACGCCACCGGGCGCCTCGGGAACAAAACAAAAACGACTGCAAACGTTCTAGTTTGGTTCTCAAGCGTCTGTCAAGCGCAATTGTGGATAAGTCAGGACCGAAGCGGCAAAACGGTAACGGAATCACCGGCTTGGGCGGCGGGCGCCCCGACGGGCCGGATCACCAGGCATCCGGCGCGGGCAAGGACCGACAGCATCGAACTGTCCTGCCGTTCGAAGGGCGTGGCGACGGGAAGCTCATGCGGAACATGGTCGAGCGCCGCGCGAATATAATCTTCGCGCGGACCGTTGGCGGGGAGCGGTTTGCCGAGCCGCGCCAGCGTCGTGTGGAGTGCGCTGTCGCCGCCCTGCATGCGCGCGATGGCGGGCCGCAGAAAGAGCGTCGCGCAAACGAAAGCCGACACCGGATTGCCGGGCAGGCCGAACATCGGCAGCGTGCCCAGCCTGCCGAACATCAGCGGCTTGCCGGGACGCATCGCGACCTTCCAGAAATCGATCTCGAGTCCGGCGGGCGCCAGCGCGCGCTGGACGAGATCGTGTTCGCCGACCGACGCGCCGCCGAGCGTTACCAGCATGTCGGCATCCGTCGCGCGCGAAGCGACGGCGCGAATATCGTTTTCGTTGTCGCGGGCGATGCCGAGATCGAGCGGAATGCCGCCGGCTTCGGTGATCAGCGCGCCAAGGCCCGCATTGTTGGAGGAGACGATCTGGTTCGGACCGGGTTCGGTTCCCGGCGGCACGAGTTCGTCGCCGGTCGAGAAGAAGGCGATGACGGGACGCTTGTGAACGGCGAGTGTCGGCAGGTTCATCGCGGCGACAAAAGCGATGTCGGCGGATGAAAGTTTGCGGCCCGCCGGAAGCCCGGCATCGCCGGTGCGGAAGTCGAGGCCGGTGACGCGCACATGCTGTCCGCGTTGCGCGGCTTCGTTGACGGTGACGGTTTCGCCGTCGCGCGCCGTGTCTTCCTGGATAACGATGCTGTCGGCGCCGTTGGGCAAAGGTGCGCCCGTAAAAATACGCACCGCTTCGCCGCGCCCGAGCACACCGTCAAACGATCCGCCCGCCGGCACGGTGCCGATGACGCGGAGCTGTGCCGGTACGTTCGCAACGTCGTCGGCACGCACGGCATATCCATCCATTGCCGAAAGATCGGCGGGCGGCTGTGTGCGCCGCGCGATTGCTTCCTCGGCGAGAATGCGGCCCGAGGCTTCCGCCAGCGAAACCACTTCGGATTGCGTCGTCGGAAGCGCCGCCAGAATCCGCGCCCGCGCTTCCTCGACCGAAAGAAGAGGTTGCTGCGCCATCGGCTACTTCGCCTTGTAGTCGCTGGACTTGCCGCCCGACTTGGCGGTAAGGCGGATGTCGCCGATGGTCATGGCCTTGTCGACAGCCTTCGCCATGTCGTAAAGCGTCAGGCAGGCGGCGCTGACGGCGGTGAGTGCTTCCATTTCGACGCCGGTTTGTCCGGTCACCTTCACGGTTGCAACGACTTCGACCGAAGCGTTTTTTGCGTCCGGGCGAAGATCGACTTCGACTTTCGTTATCGCCAGCGGATGGCAGAGCGGAATGAGATCGGACGTGCGCTTTGCCGCCATGATGCCGGCGAGCCGCGCCACTTCGAGCGCGTTTCCCTTTTTCAATCCGTCTTCAAGGATGAGTTTCAACGTTGCGGGCTTCATCGTGACGCGACCCTTGGCCGTTGCGCTTCGCGATGTCGCAGGCTTTGCCGACACGTCTACCATGCGCGCCGCGCCGGTCTTGTCGAGATGTGTCAGCTTTTTTGCGGGCAAGGCGTGAACTCCGGTTCAGAGGGCGGCGTTGCGTATAGCTTTCAAGCTGCGGAACAGGTCTTCGGCGCCCGCAAGCGGCAGACAGCTCGGTCCGTCGCAAAGCGCCTTGTCCGGGTCCGGATGAAATTCGAGGAAGACGCCGTCGGCGCCCGCCGCGACGGCCGCTTTGGCAATGATGGGAACGCCTTCGCGCCGTCCGCCGGTCGATGCGCCGGCCGTGCGCGGGTCGGCGCCCGGCAGTTGCACGGCATGGGTTGCGTCGATGGTGACCGGTGCACCCAACTTCTTCATTTCGGAAATGCCGAGCATGTCGACGACGAGATTGTTGTAACCGAACGAGGAACCACGCTCGCAAAGGATGGTGAAGTCGGCACCCGCTGCTTCCTTGATCTTGGACAGAATGTTGCGGCAATCCCACGGCGCGAGGAACTGCGCCTTCTTGGCGTGCAGCAATCCGCCGGCCTTGTGCGTCGCCCGCGCCGCCGCGACGACGAGATCGGTCTGGCGGATGAGGAAAGCCGGCAACTGCACCAGATCGGCAACGGCGGCGACCGCTTCTGCCTGTTGCGCTTCATGGAGATCGGTGCAGATCGGAACGTTGAGGCGCTGCTTCACTTCGGAGAGCATCGCGAGGCCCTTTTCGAGGCCGGGTCCGCGATAGCTCTTGATCGACGAACGGTTCGCTTTATCGAAGCTTGCCTTGAAGACGAAGGGAAGTTCGAGCCGTGTCAGCACATCCTTCAGATGGGTTGCCGTCTCCATCGTCAGGCCGATGTCTTCCAGCACGTTGAGCCCGGCAATGCAGAAGAGCGGCTGGCCATCGCCGATCGAGAGAGACCATTTGGGTAGTTGCAGGACAGTCATTTTCGGGCACCGTTGAAATTCAGGAATGTGCGGGAAGGCCGGTATAGCCTACAAATCGCGCCGCATGAAGCAGCGCCGTTCAAGCGGCAGCCCCATTTCTTCTTCGCGATAATGCGCGAGGTAAAGGGCGGGCGTCCACTCGGTGGGTTCGAGAATGCGAAAGCCGCAACTGGCATAGAACGGCCCGTTCCACGGCACGTCGATGAAGGTCGACAGCGTGACGGCCTTGAAACCGCGTGCCGCCGCTGCCTCGCAGACCCGTTCGACGAGACGGCGTCCGAGGCCCTGCCGCCCGTGATCGGGGTGTACGGAGAGTTCGTAGATGTGGAGGTGAACGTCGAGCGGCGCGGCGAGGATGAAGCCGACCGGCTTGTTGTCCTTCGTTGCAACGAAAACGCCTGCGGCGCGGGCAACGGATTCGACGAATCGCAATTCGGCGACGTCGTCGAGGTCGACTTCGCCAATGCCGGCTTCTGCAAAGAGTGCACCGGCGGCGCGCTCGATATCGGCAAGGAGCGGCAGGTCGTCGGCGCGAGATTGTCTGATGTCATAGGTCATGTGGTATTCCGGATTCGGGTGAGCATGACAGGATGACACGGCACCAGCGCACCGGGGATAAGAGGCCGGAATGGGGTATCTGGATACCTCATTTGGCCCGACTGTCATCTAACTGTCAAAAAACTGTCACAAATCATTTTCCGGCTGCCGGAGGGGGCCGCCGGAGCGGGGATAAGTTCCGTAACGCGACAGGCCGGAGGCGGGGACAAGTCATACTTATCCCCGTTTCGACGCTGCAGCGCACAAAACGCCCGCGATTTATCCCCGGTTTATGCGGGACCGGCCAGCAACGCGCGCGTCGCTGCCTCCACATCGGCCTGGCGCATCAGGCTTTCGCCGACCAGAAACGTCCGTACACCGACTTTCTTGAGCCGCGCGAGATCGGCCGGTGCGAAGATTCCGCTCTCACCGACGATCAGCCGGTCCTTCGAGACAAGCGGCGCCAGCCGCTCGGTCGTTTCGAGCGTCGTCTCGAAAGTCTTGAGATTGCGGTTGTTGATGCCGAGAAGCGGGCTCTTGAGGGCAAGCGCGCGTGTCAGCTCCGCCTCGTCGTGAACCTCGACCAGCACATCCATCTTCCAGCCGAAAGCGGCGTCCTCGATCTCGCGCGCCTGCGCGTCGGATACGGCGGCCATGATGATGAGGATGGCGTCGGCGCCCATCGCGCGCGCCTCGGCGACCTGATAGGCGTCGTACATGAAATCCTTGCGGATGACCGGAAGCGAAGAGGCGGCGCGGGCGGCGGCGAGATAGTCCGGCGCGCCCTGGAAGGACGGACCGTCGGTCAGCACCGAGAGGCAGGCGGCGCCTCCAGATTCATAGGCGCAGGCAAGCGCCGGCGGATCGAAGTCGGCACGGATCAGGCCCTTTGACGGGCTGGCCTTCTTGATTTCGGCGATCAGGGCATAGCCGCCCGCATCGATCCGTAAACGGAGCGCCCGCTCGAAGCCACGCACGGGCGAGGCCGCGCGCGCTGCAGCCTCGACCTCGGCGATCGGGTGGGCGCGCTTCGCCGCCGCGATTTCGTCGCGCTTGTATGCGCCGATCTTTTCGAGAATGTCAGCCATTGGCCGGCTTCCCGTTGGATACGGCAATCAGCGTATCGAGCGCGGCTTTCGCGCCGCCGCTGTCGATGGCGAGTGCCGCGAGTTCGGCGCCCTTTTTCAGACTGGACGCCTTGCCGGCAACGATCATCGCCGCCGCCGCGTTGAGCAGCACGATGTCGCGATAGGGGCCTTTCTCGCCGTCGAGAAGACGCAGGATCGCTTGCGCGTTCTCGGATGGCGAGCCGCCCTTGAGCTCGGCGGCGGTGGCGCGCTTGACGCCCGCTTCCTCCGGCGTCACCTCGAAGACGCGAATCTCGCCGCCTTTGAGTTCGGCAACGGTGCTTGCGCCGGTCGTCGTCAATTCGTCGAGACCATCCGATCCGTGAACTACCCAGGCGCTCTCGGAGCCGAGATTGCGCAGTGCCTCGGCGAAGGGCTCGACCCATTTGGCATCGAAGACGCCGAGAAGCTGATGCCGGACCAGCGCCGGATTGGAAAGAGGGCCCAGCATGTTGAAGATGGTCTTGATGCCGAGTTCGCCGCGCACCGGCGCCACATGCTTCATCGCCGAATGATGCGCCTGCGCGAACATGAAGCCGATGCCGGCCTGGTCGATGCAGTCGGCAATGACGGCGGGACCGATGTCGAGCTTGACGCCGAGGCTTTCCAGCGCATCGGCGGTGCCCGACAGCGAGGACGCCTTGCGGTTGCCATGCTTGGCGACCGGCACGCCGCAGGCCGCGACGACCAGCGCGGTGGCGGTGGAAATGTTGTAGGTGCCCGCGCCGTCGCCGCCGGTGCCGACAATGTCGATCGCCTCGCGCGGTGCGGTGACACGCAGCGCCTTTTCGCGCATGACGGTCGCGCCCGCCGTGATTTCGGTCACGGTTTCGCCACGCACGCGAAGCCCCATCAGGAAGGCCGCGATCTGCGCCGGCGTCGCCTCGCCCGACATGACGATTTCGAAGGCGGCCCGCGCTTCGGCCGGATCGAGCATCTTGCCGTCCGCCAGATGGGCGATTGTCGGTTTGAGATCGGTCATGGCCGCCTCACGCCAGTTCGCGCGTGTTGACGCGGGCGATTTGCAGGAAGTTGCGCAGGATGTCGTGGCCGTGTTCGGACGCGATACTTTCGGGGTGGAACTGGACGCCGTGGATCGGCAGCTCCTTGTGCTGCGCGCCCATGATGACGCCGTCGGCGGTCCATGCGGTGATTTCGAGACAATCGGGGAAGCTCTCGCGCTCGACGGTCAGCGAGTGGTAGCGCGTCGCCTCGATGGGGCTCGGCAGGCCCCGAAAGACGCCCTTGCCGCCATGATGGATGGCGCTGAGCTTGCCGTGCATCAGGGTCGGCGCGCGGACGACCTTGCCGCCGAAAGCCTGGCCGATGGCCTGATGGCCGAGACAGACGCCGAATAGCGGAATCCGGTGGGCGGCAGCCGCCTGGATCAGGTCGAGGCAGATGCCGGCCTTGTCCGGGTCGCAAGGACCGGGCGAGAGCACGATGGCCTGAGGGGCAGCGGCCAGAACCTCATTGACCGTGATCTTGTCGTTACGATGGACAACGGTCTCCGCCCCCAGTTCACCGAGAAAGTGAACGAGGTTGTAGGTGAAGCTGTCATAGTTATCGATCAGCAGCAGCATGGCCCGACCCTTGGGATGCGACCCGGAAGGCAGGCCGCGCAGGGCTTTATATAGGCGTTCGGGGCCTGCGGGGGCAAGGCTTGGCGCCTGCCCCCTTGCGCCGCGTCAGTTCAGCGGGATCGTGAGCTGGGCGGAGAGCGAGATGTTCTGCTGATCGGCGCCGATGCCTGCCCATGAGGTGCCGAGGCCGAGGGCGACGCCGCCGCCGAGATCCGCCCCGAGGCCGGCATTGGCCGAGAGCCCGATGGTGTCGTTCTCGGTGCGCGCACCACCGGCTCCGGCGACGGAGTCGAACTTGCCGACATTGGCGTAGGCCTGAAGCCCGAAGGACGGGCTCACCGTGATTTCCTCGCCCTTCGGGCTCGTCCACGCGAAGCTGGTGCTGACCGTCGGTCCGCCGCTCACCGAGACCTGCGTCGAATCCGAGGCGGGCACGGCGACGGCGTCAGAGCGGGTGAAGGCGTCGCGCGAGACATTAACGATGGAGGCGCCGAAATTGGGCGTCACCTGCCAGTCGCCGAGCTGGAAGCTGCGGGTGACGGTGACCTGACCGGCAAGCGAGTCCGCTTTCGTCGAACCGGTCGCGGTGACGACGCCGCCGGTCTTGAAGCCGAGGTCGAGATCGACGCGGCTATAGGAGGCGATGGCATTCAGCATCACCTCTTCGACGAGTTTCGTCTGCGCGAAGAGAGCAACGGACCATGTGTCGGCTTCCGTCTCGCCGGATGCGCCGTCGCGGTCGGTGCGGGCGAAGCGGAAGGCAGCGCCGGCGTTGATGTCCGGCGTGAAACGCCAGCTCGCGCCGGTGCCGAGCGACCATGTTTCGCCTTCCTGACCCGAGGCCGTGCGGTCGCGATGGAAGGTGACGCCGCCATTGACCCAGACATTGAAACGCTCGTCGCCGAGGAGACCCTCCGGGCGGCCCGCCGCGCCTTCCGCCGCCTCGACGGCACGGCGCTCGGAGGCAAGATCGAAACCGGCAAAGAGCTTGCCGGGATCGGGAACGATCGGCGCGAAGGCGAGGAGGGGGAGGGAAGAAGGGGTGAGGGATGCCGAACCGCCGCCCGCGCATTCGGCCTCTGCTTCGGCGAGGGCTCGCTCCGCGCTCGCCAAGCGGGCCTCATACCGCTCATGCACAGATCTGCTCCGATCGAGCTCTTTCTTTGCGCTCTCCAGTTTCTTTTCCGCATCCCTGACGGCATTTTGAGCATCGGTAAGCGCGAAAGCAGCAGCCACCGACGCCCCGAGGGCGTCCTGTGCTGCAACCTTGTTGGCGTTATTCGGATTTTCCGTCGCTTCTCGTTTTGCACTGTCCCGAACGAGACCCGCCAGTTCTCGCACACGTTCGGCTTCCGCGACTGCCTGCCGCGCAGGTTCGATGTTCGCCGCTGCCGTTGCCACGTCGTTGACGTCAGTCGAAACGGATTGGCGCGATTTCTCGACATTTATCCGCGCAAACCGGACACTATCCTGCAGTTTGGCAATGCGGTCGGCACAATACGGATCGGCACCGCGAAATGCCGGGTCGCTGATGCCGATCG
>PHEO01000292.1 GCA_002841195.1 Alphaproteobacteria bacterium HGW-Alphaproteobacteria-11 | reverse complement strand
GATCGGCAAGCCCGCGCACATTCGGCAGCAGGTTTTCTTCCGGCACGAACACGTCCTGCAATGAAATCTCGCCGGTGATCGAGGCGCGAAGCGAGAATTTGCCTTCGATCTTCGGCGTCTCGAAGCCCTTGAATCCGCGCTCCACGACGAAACCGCGGATGACATCGTCTTCCGTCTTCGCCCAGACGACCGCGAGATCGGCGATCGGCGAATTGGTGATCCACATTTTCGCGCCGTTGAGCACATAGCCGCCATCGGCCTTCTTCGCCCGCGTCTTCATCGAGCCGGGATCGGAGCCGTGATCGGGTTCGGTCAACCCGAAACAGCCGACCCATTCGCCGCTCGCGAGCTTCGGCAGATATTTCTCGCGATGCGCTTCGGTGCCGTAGGCGTGGATCGGATGCATGACGAGCGAGGATTGCACGCTCATCGCCGAGCGATAGCCCGAATCCACGCGCTCGATCTCGCGCGCCACCAGCCCGTAACAGACATAGGAGAGCCCGGCGCAACCGTATTTCTCCGGCAGCGTCGGCCCGAGCAAACCTTGCGCGCCCATCTCGTTCATGATTTCGCGGTGGAAAATCTCGTGCCGGTTGGCGTCGCGCACGCGCGGCATCAGCTTTTCCTGTGCATAGGCTTGCGCGCTGTCCCGGACCAGCCGCTCTTCCTCGGTGAGCTGCGTGTCGAGCAGCAGCGGGTCTTGCCAGTTGAACGAGGCAAGCGGCGGATTGGGCTTTTCGCCGGTTGCGGGCGACTTGGCTTCGGCGGCATTCGGCATCGGTTCGTCCTCGAAACGTCGGGGGCAGGGCGGTTTGTCGAAGGATATAGCAGGCAAGCAGGCGCCCCGCACCCGCTTGTTTGGCTCAGCGCCCTGAGGCCCGTGCGTCAGCCTCGCGCGCATAGGCCGTCATTTCCTCGGCCAGATGGTCGAACATCAGGCGCATCCGCCGGCTGGTCTTCAAATCCTCATGCATCGCGATCCATACATCGAGCTCGAACTCGACCGCCCCCGGCAGCACCGGCACGAGATCGGGGTAGCGCAGCGCCAATTGATACTGGCACATGCCGAATCCGACCCCCGCCCGGAGCGCCGCAAACTGGCCGACATCGCTGTCGCAGCGGAAGGCGAAGAGTTCGCGGCTGAGCGGAAAGCCGCCGAGATCCTTCAGCCGCCGGATCGAGGATTCCCGGTCGAAACCGATGATCGGGAATTGCGTGAGTTCCGCCACCGATTGCGGCATCCCGTGCCGCTGGATCAGGTTCTTGTGGGCATGAAGGCCGAGCCCGATCGTGCCGCACTTTTTCGCGACAAGGGAGGTTTGCGTCGGACGGATCATGCGGATGGCGATATCGGCGTCGCGGCGGATGAGATCGTCCGAGCGGTTCGACAGCACCATCTCGACCGCGATACGTGGATGTTCCTCGCTGAAGCGGGCGATGATCGGCGGCAGGACTTCCGTGCCGATCATTTCGCTGGCGGTGATGCGCACCGTGCCCCGGTCTTCCTCCGCCTCGCCGGACGCCGCGCGCTGCAGCGCCTCCGCCGCCATCGACATGGCCTCGGCATGGGGGACGAGCGCGAGCGCCAGTTCCGTCGGCGCGAGCCCGCCCTGCGAGCGGGTGAAAAGGGCGGTGCCGAGCGATTGCTCCAGCGCGTCGATATGGCGGCCCACCGTGGGCTGGGTCAGGCCGAGCAGCCGCGCCCCGCCCGAAAGGCTGCCCTCCCGGACGACCGCGAGGAAGGAGCGATAGAGTTCCCAGCCGGGCGATGCATCGATCATACGGAAATGTATAAAGGTTCCCCAAATTTAGGCAATTCATATTCGAATGTGAATATCCCATTCTCCAGTCAACGAAACGCGGAACTGGAGACGGAAACATGGCTTCGACGGCACTCATCATCGGCGCGACCGGCGGTTTCGGCAGCGAAATGGCCCTGGCCCTCCGCAATCACGGCTGGCAGGTGCGCGCCATGCACCGCAAGCCGAAATCGGCCGCCCGGCAACTGGCCGACATGCCCTTCATTGACTGGGTGAAGGGCGACGCCATGCATGCCGCCGATGTGAAGGCGGCGGCCGTCAACGCCGACCTGATCGTCCACGCTGTCAATCCGCCCGGCTACCGCAACTGGGCGGGCACCTTGGTGCCGATGCTCGACAACACGATCGCGGCGGCGAAAGCCGAGGGCGCCCGCGTCCTCTTCCCGGGCACGGTCTACAATTTCGGGCCGGAAGCGTTTCCGCTGCTCGCCGAAACCTCGCCGCAGAACCCGAAGACCCACAAGGGCAGGCTCCGCGTCGAGATGGAACGCCGCCTGCGTGCCGCATCCGGCGAGGGCGTGCCGGTGCTGATCCTGCGCGCCGGCGATTTCTTCGGCAGCCGTTTCGCCGGCAACAACTGGTTCGCGCAAGGGCTGGTGAAGCCCGGCAAGCCGGTCCGCGCCGTCACCTATCCCGGTCCGCACAAGATCGGTCATGCCTGGGCCTATCTGCCGGACATGGCCGAGACGGCGGCGCGTCTTCTCGGCCGTGCCGATGAACTCGGAACCTTCGAGGTTTTCCATTTCGGCGGCCACTGGCTCGAACACGGCATCGAAATGGCGGATGCCATCCGCGCCGCCGCGCGGCAGCCCGATGCG
>PHEO01000069.1 GCA_002841195.1 Alphaproteobacteria bacterium HGW-Alphaproteobacteria-11 | reverse complement strand
GTCTGCCTGCCCGTTCCGTGCGCCCGAGATCGGGGAGACGCGCGCGGCGCTGGAAGCCTACGGACTGCCGATCGTTCCCGGCGAGATTACCGACCGGCGCGCGTTCGCCCGCGCCGTCACGACTGGCAGCGCCGTGACGGAGTTCGAGGCCGAAGGGAAAGCAGCGGAGGAAATCCGGGCTTTGTGGGCGTGGATTAAAGGCACGTTAGAACGTAAATAGCTAAATACGTAAGCGCGTATTGAAGGAGCGAAACCTATGGCAAAGAAAGCAACCGGCCTCGCGGCCTTCACCCGCCCGAAGGCCGGCGCGGAGGCCACCAGCCTTGCAGCGATCGAGGACGATCGCCCGGCCGTGGAAATCCCGACGCCGAGGCGAAAGAGGGGAGGGGGCGAGACTGTCGCGCTTACGGTCAAGGTCCGGCGATCGGACTGGCAGCGCCTTCGCCAGCTCGCGGATGCAGAGGGAACGACAATTCAGGCGATGGCCGAGGCCGGGCTTTCGGCGGTTCTGGCACAGCACGGATTGCCGCCGATCGAGCCTTATGCACGTTGATACGTAAATAGCTAAATACGCTAATGCTTGCGCGCGTGGCCCGCCCCCCGGCCGTCCCTACGGCCCTAGATGATGAGAGCGGGCCGGCCGGGGGGCTATCGTCGCGGCCGTGGCGTTTCCCTGAATAGAGCTTGCACCAGGTCGGCGGGTGGATCGCGGCGCAAGCCGCGCCGGCCCGGAGGCGAACGCGCTCCCCAATAGCGCCGTAGAGAGCCGGAGGGCCGTTCGTAACAAAGTCCCGGCGCTATGCGCCGGGTCCGCTTCTTGTCACGTCAGGCAGCGTCATACAGCCCCCGGAACTCTGCATCGGCATAATAGGCGAGCTTGCCGGCGACGATCGGCCGTTGCCCGGCGAGGAACAGCAATTCGACATGCTGCGGCAGGTTGCGGACCTCATCGGGGGTCAGCAGCGGGCGGGCCGTGTGTTGCTCGCCGTAGGAGATGCCGGATTTATCGGAATCGAGCGCCCGGCTCATGGTCTGGAACACAACGGTTTCCTGCCCGAGCAGATCGGAGACAAGCCGGGCGCTGTCGTGATCGTTGACGCCGAACACCTGTAGGACGCCGGCATTTGACAGGAAGGTGCCGGCGCGTTGCCCGTAGGTGGCGCGGAGCTGGTGAACGTCTTGCAGGATCGGCCAGAGCTGGACGCCGTAGCCGGCCATGAGGCCCATTGCGCGCTCGACGGGGGCCAGATGGCCGAGGGCGGCGAACTCATCGAGCAGATAGAGGACCGGCACGGCCGGCTTGGCGGGATCGCGGGCCATGTCGGTGAGGCTTTGCGCGACGAGCAGGCGCAGCCAGCGGGAATAGGTGGCGAGCCGATCGGGCGGCAGGACGAGGAACACCGAGACGTTGCGGCGCTTGAGATCGGCAAAGCCGAAATCGGATCGGTCGAGGACGGCGACCATGCGCGGGCTGTCGAGGAAATGGGTATGGCGCTGCGCGGCCGAGAGGACGCCGGCCGCCTCGCGGTCGGATTTGCCGAGGTGGCGGTTTGCAGCGCGGGCGATCAGGCCGGAGGCGGCCGTTGATGCCTGCATGTCCTTCAGGAGCGCCGCGAAGGCTTCAGGGGCGAGGGTGAGATATTCGCGCAGGGTGGCGAGGTTCCGCCTGTCGCGCGGCGCGCTGGCGGCAATATGGAGGATCAGGCCGGCAATGAGCGCCTTGGCTTCCTCGTTCCAATGCGCTTCGCCGGCCATGCCCGGTTCATCGAACACGAGGGCGTCGGCCAAGGTGCTTGCATCTTCCGCGACATCGAGGCCGGCCGGGTCGAGCTGGTCGAGGGGATTGAAGGCGGCCGAGGGCTGGCCGGTGACGCCGAAGGGGTCGAGGACATGGACCGGGCCGAATTGCTGGCGGGCGCGGCCGGCGATCTTGGCATTTTCGCCCTTGGGGTCGATGCAGATCACGGAGCGGTCGGCGGTGAGCAGGTTGGGGATGATGGTTCCCACCCCTTTGCCGGTGCGCGTCGGTGCCATCGTCAGCAGATGGGCCGGGCCGTCATAGCGCAGGAGCTTTCCGGTCTTGCCGTCGCGGCCGATCAGCAGGCCGGAATCGGCGCGGGCGAGGGCGGCGGTTTCCTTGTCGGTGGCGAAGCGGGCCGAGCCGTGGGTTTCGCCGTCCATATCCCCGAAATGGATAATCAGCGGATTGGTGAGGAAGCGGAAGGCGAGCGCCAGCAGCACCAGCAGCGTGACGAGATCGAGCAGGAGAACCGGAACCGAGCCGACGCGAAAGCCGATTTGTTCGAGAGCGAAGCGGCCGCCGAAGCCGACGACGAACAGGACGATAACAAGGAGGAACAGAAGCCCGAGAAGCGGTTTCCAGATGCGGAAAGGTGCGGCGAGCAGAGCGACGAACGCCCATAGCGGATCACGCGCGGCCTGCCGCACCATGTTCTTGAACGCACCCCATGCAAGTCTCGCCTGACTCATGCGGCCGTCCCCCCGGCGCTGCCTGTCGTCTCCCCGGCCGGCGCGTTGTCGATCAGGTCGGCAAACAGTTCCTTGTCACCGGGGCGCGTCAGGAAGTCGGGCAGCTCACGCTTGAGCCATTCGCCCAAGCGCCGGGAAAATTCTTCATCCTTGCCGTGTTCGAGGCGATGCAGGACGAGCGCGCCGAGCAGCACCTTGCGGCGCGTGTCGTTGGCGCGTTCCTGCTTCGACAGACGGGCCTTGAGCGTGGCGCGCTGCGCATCCAGTTCGGCCAAGCGTTGTTCGATCGTTTTGCGCGCCATTCCTCAAATCTCCTTTTCCGGTTGTTCGCCTAGACTATCATTCCCGACCGTCTTTTCCAGCGTTTGCCTGTTGCGCTTGAGTTTTCAGCGGTTTTGCAGCACAATTCCGGCCTCAGTTCATTGCATCGACCTTGCCGCGAGCGCCACACCGATCAGCGAAAGAGCGTAGCGATTGAGTTGAGAAGGGCGCACTTACGAGTTACTGCGTAACTCAGCGCGCCGCCAGCTTGGAGGCTGGCGGGAAAGGCGGAAACGGGATCGAGGCAACGGGTTGGCAATCTACCATTTCAGCATGAAGCCAGTTTCGCGGGCGGGTGGCCGTAGCGCCGTCGCCTCAATGGCTTATCGTGCCGGGGAGAAGCTGACCAACGAGCGCGACGGGATCACGCACGACTACACGGCCAAGCAGGGTGTTGAACATGCCGAGATCGTCTTGCCGGAAGGCGTGAACGCCGATTGGGCGCGGGATCGGTCGGACTTGTGGAACGCCGCCGAATTTGCCGAGAAGCGGAAGGACGCTCGCGTTGCGCGGGAGTTCGAGATTGCCTTGCCGCATGAGCTTTCGGCCGAGCAGCGGCTAGAGGCGGCGCGGGAGATGGCGCAGGAGCTGGCCGACCGCTACGGCGCGGCCGTGGACTTCGCCATTCATGCGCCGCACGAGGCGAGCGACGTTCGCAATCACCATGCCCATTTGCTTATGACCACGCGGCAGGTGACGGAGGGCGGGTTAGGCGACAAGACCTATCTTGAGCGCGAAAACAAATGGCTGTTGGCGCACGACCTGCCGACGACCGATATGCAGCTCCGCGACCTTCGCCAGAGGTGGGAGGGGATCGCCAACGAGCGCCTTGCGATGGCCGGGCTAGATATTCGCATTGACCATCGTTCGCACATGGAGCGCGGGCTAGAGATCGCGCCGACCGAGCATATGGGCGTCCATGCCACGCAGATGGAGCGGCGCGGCCTCGACGTGTCGCGGTCGCGGCTGGACGAGGAAGCGGCCCGGCGCAATGCCGAGCTGATCCGAGAGAAGCCCGAGCAGGTTCTAACCCTCATCACCGGCGAAAAGAGCGTGTTCGACCGGCACGACGTTGCGCGGGCGCTGCATCGCTACATCAACGACGACCCGCAGGAGTTCCAGAGCGCCTTTGCGAAGGTGATGGCCTCGCCGGCGCTGGTCGAGTTGCAGCCCGAGCGCGCGGACCCGGCAACGGGCGAGATCGAGCTTGCGCGGTATTCGACGCGGGAAATGGTCGAGATCGAATCCGGCATGATCGAGAGCGCGCAGCGGATGCACGGCGCGCATGGTCATGGCGTCGATCGCCGGCATGTCGAGCGGGCGATAGATCGGCAGGACGCCGCCATTCAGCGCAGCGCCGGCGATGCTTCCGCCCGGCTGTCGGACGAGCAGCGCCGGGCGATCGAGCATATCACCGGGCCGGAGAGGATCGCGGCCGTTGTCGGTTATGCCGGCGCTGGCAAGTCCACCATGCTCGCGGCCGCGCGCGAGGCGTGGGAGGCCGAGGGCTATCAGGTCCACGGCGCGGCGCTGTCGGGCAAGGCGGCCGAGGGCTTGGAGGAATCTTCCGGCATCCAGAGCCGCACCCTCGCGTCATGGTCCCGCGGTTGGGAGAACGACCGCGGCACACTCGGCCGCGGCGACGTGTTCGTGATCGACGAGGCGGGCATGGTCGGGAGCCGCCAGCTCGCCCGCTTCGTTGGCGAGGCCGAGGCGCGCGGGGCGAAGATCGTCCTTGTAGGCGACCATGAGCAGTTGCAGGCGATCGGGGCGGGCGCACCGTTTAGGGCGATCACGGAGGAAATCGGCCATGCCGAGCTGTCCGAGATTCGCCGGCAGCGCGTGGACTGGCAGCGGGAGGCGTCGGTTGACTTCGCCACGCACCGGACGGCCGAGGGGCTGGCGGCCTATCGGGATCGCGGCAATATCAGCTTTGCCGAAACCGGCGAGGACGCGCGGGGCCAGATCGTGCGCGACTACCTTGCCGATCGCGACGAGCGCCCGGACGGCACCCGCGTAGCGATGGCGCATCGCCGGGCCGATGTTCGCGCCATCAACGACGCGATCCGGGCCGAGCTACAGGACCGGGGCGAGCTGGCGCAGGGCGAGGACGCCGGCGCGCTGACCTTCCAGACCAATGACGGCAAGCGGGAGTTCGCGCCCGGCGACCGCATCGTGTTCTTGGAGAACAACCGCGACCTTGGCGTGAAAAACGGGATGCTAGGCACGGTCGATCATGTCGAGCCGGGCCGCATCATTGCCACGCTCGACGGCCGGGGCGGCGATAGTGTTTCCGTGCCGATGGGCGATTATCAGGCGATCGACCACGGCTATGCGACGACGATTCACAAAAATCAGGGGGCGACGGTGGACCGCGCCTATGTGATGGCGTCGGGGACGATGGACCGGCATCTAACCTATGTCGCCATGACCCGGCATCGTGACGGGGTGCAGCTCTACGCGGCACAGGACGAGTTCACCAATGCCGGCCGGCTGGTCGAGCATGGGGCCGCGCCCTATGAGCATGACCCGCAGAAGTCCGACAGCTATTTCGTGACGCTGGAAAACGACAAGGGCGAGCAGCGCACCCTATGGGGCGTCGATCTTGAGCGCGCCATGAAGGAGGCCGCGCCCGAGATCGGGGAGAAGATCGGCCTACAGCATGAGGGTTCCACCCCCGTCACCTTGCCGGATGGGACGCAGACGCACCGCAACACATGGAAGGTTCAGGACGCCGGCGAGCTGGCCTATAGCCAGCTAGAGCGCCGCCTGTCGCGGTCGGGCGTGAAGGAAACGACGCTCGACTATACCCGCGACTTTGCCGAGCGGCGCGGGATCGCGGAGCAAATGGGCGTCCGCAGCGAGATCGAGATTCCGGCCGAGCGCACCGGGCTACGTGCGGAACGGGAGTCGACGGCCGGGGATCATGCCCTTGATCGGAGATCCTCGCAAAAAGTTCGCGCGGATCTCGCGCAGGATCTTCGTGCAGATCCGCGCGAGGATCTCGCCGGCGATCGACAGCAGCGCCAACGGCCGTTCGAGGGCCTGAAACTCGGCCGCCGCGCCGCGCCCGAGAGCCGCGAGCCAGACCGCGCCGGCGCGGACGGCCCGCAGATCGACCAGAAACGGCCGCAGCAGGCCGAGAAGCAGCGGCGCGGTATGTTCGCCGGCCTCAAGCTCAATGCGCGTCCTGCCCCCTCACAGGAGCGCACAGAGCGGCCGGAAAGGGAAGGGAGCTTGCGGCAGGCGCCTGCGCCCGACCGGCTGGCCGAGCGGGCGCGGGGGCAGTCGCCGCTTGAGGCCGCCGTTGACCGCTATTCGCGGGCCTATCAGTCGATCGACCAGCACCGGCGCGAGGGCTTGCCGGTCCTCGACATGCAGCGGCAGGAAATAGGCGATGCCGGCCGGCAGCTCGACCAGGTGCAGGGCGGCATGAAAGATTTGCTGCGCTCGACGTTGCAAAACGACCCGGCGACGGTGCGCGCCATGACCGAGCTTTCCGGCCGGGAGCGTGTCGCGCAGGTTATCGACGGGATGAAGCGCGAAAACGCGGCGCTGCAAGACCCGAATATCAGGGCCGAGCGGTTCGTTGAACGCTGGCAGGAGCTACAGGGCCAGCGCCGGGAGCTTCGCGGCTGGCAGCACGACGATGCCCGCGCCAAGGTCGAAAGCCAGATGAACGGCATGACCAAGAGCCTTGAGCGTGACCCGCAGGTAGATTCCATCCTGCGCAATCGCCGTCAGGAACTCGGAATCGGGCAGCAGCAGCGCCGGGGGCAGAGCATCGCCCACGAGCTGCAAGAGGAAATGTCACGCAGCCGGCAACTTAGCCGGGGCATCGGTTTGGGAAGGTAGGCACGGAGAATATGGCGGAGCTGGACGACGACAGGGAAGGAATCGAGCCGGAAGCACTGGACGAGGACGCCGGCGACCCGGCCGCCGCGTTCGACGCGCTCCGGCGCACGATCGAGACGCAGGGCGCGCAGATCGGCGCGGAAATGACCGTGATGCGGCGCGGGCTGGAAGCGGCTTTCGACCAGCTCGAAAAGATCGAGCCGGCGCAGGACTACAAGCCCCAGCTCGCCCAGCTCGTGCAGGCGCTCGACAATGTTGCGGAGCGGCTGCACGGCGTAGAGCAATCGCCTATTCTCCGGCAGGGTGCGACACACTATGCGGCGCTCCTCGAGCGCAGCGGCGAGGCCCTGATACGCACCGCCGCGCAGCAGCTCGAGCGGCAGGCGTCCGACCTCGAGCGCGCCGGCCGGAACCTCGCCGCTCATACGAAAAGCGCCTACGACCGGAAAAGTCAGGATTTCCGCATATGGATGGCCGGCCTTGTCGGGCTGTTCGTCGGCATATTCCTGATTTTGCTGTTGCCGCGTTTCCTGCCCTTCTCGGCCGACACCCATGTTGCGGCGACCGTCATAGGTCAGGACCGATGGAACGCCGGCGTCACCATGATGCGGGTGGCCGATCCCCGAAGCTGGCGCGGCGTGGCCGATTCCTCGCAGCTCGTGCGCGACAATGCCGAGGCGATCGGGCAATGCGCCGAGGCCGCGCGCACGGCCGGTTCAGATCAGCAATGCACCATCACCGTGAAAGCGCCGGCAGCACCGGCGCAGTAGGGTTGTGGGGGGACACCAGTTATTTCGGGAGGTTTTCTTCCGCCTCAACAGGTCCGGCGGCCATCGCGACGAGGCGCGCCGCGATACGCTTGCGCAGTTGCTCGGGGAGCGGGCGCGACGACAGCGCCTCGTGAATCCACAGCCCATCGGCGGCAAGGCGCGAAATGAACCTGTCCAACTCGGCAGCGTCGTTTCCAATCGGCGCAGGAGGTGCCCAGCGGTCGATGACCTGTTGCCACAGATCGCCAAGCTGCCGATTGTCGGAGCTTTCCAGTATGAGCAGCAGTTCGACCCGCCGGGCAGCTCTTGCGCAGGTGTTGATGTAGGCGGCGTGTCGTTCGGCGTCTGTCGCCCTGTCCGAGGTGTTGCCGGCGCTCGCTTCCAGCTCCTGTTCCCATGAGCGAGTCAGATGCTCATGGGTGGCGAGGATCAGGGCTTCGCGCGACGGGAAATGATACAGAAGGCCGGCGCGTGTCATGCCGGTTTCGAGCGCTACGGCGTCGAGGGTGACGGCGGTGAGGCCGTCACGCTCGATGATGCTCACAATGGCTTCAAGCACTTCGAGGCGCTTGCTGGCTCTCGCCATGTCGGCTTCCTTAGTGTTGTGTGGGATAGGCTGACGATTGCGAGCCGGGACCGTAGCGCCGCAACAGGATGCCGGTGATCAGGGCACCCACGGCCAGAACACCCGCCGCCACGTACATGACGACCGTATAGGCGTGGTCGAATGCGATTCCTGCCGCTTGACGCACGACAACACCATCGGCCCCCGCCTCGTTGGCAAAGACCAGCGCCGACGCCATGCTGTCGCGGGCCGCTTCCGAGGTTCCGGCGGGGAACACGACGTTGACCGTATAGAGGTAGGCCAAAAGACTTCCGAGAATTGTGACAGCGAACAGACTGCCAAACTCGTAGGACACTTCCTCGACCGACGACGCCATGCCGGCGCGATGCACAGGCACATTGCCCACAATAGCCGTTGATGCCACCGACATTGTTGCACCTACGCCGGCACCGGTCAGCGCCAGACCGGCGATCAGCCAGCCAAGGCCATGAGTGATGCCCCATGTCGCAAGCAGGACCGCCAGCGATCCCGCCGCAAGCCCGCCAGCTATAAGGATACGTAGGCCAATACGATGCAGGAATGCACCACCGAGCAGCGCAGTCGGCAATGATCCGAGCGCCGCCGCCGAAACCAGCATCCCGGCTTCCAGCGGCGTGAAGCCCGCAACGAGCTGGAAGCGTTGCGTCGTAGCAAGCTGAACACCGCCGATGGCGAACAGGGAGAACGCGGCCGCTAGAACGCCCGATGTGAACGCGGCATTGCGGAAGATCGAGAAGTCGAGCAGCGGGAACGGCAGGCGCAGTTGCCGGCGGACGAACAGCGCTCCGGCGAGGATGGCAACCAGCAGCGAAATAGCGGGGACGGCCCACGACTGCCCGGCATGGGCAGATTCCTTGATCGCGATCACAAAAGCCGACAGCGCCACCAATGCCTGAAACGACGACACCACGTCCCAAGGCTTGGTCGCATCGCCGGCCACCTTCGGCGCAACGATCAGCGCCGAAATGAAGGCAGCGACCACTACCGGCACATTGATGAGGAACACCGACCCCCACCAGAAATGGCCGAGCAGAAAACCGCCGATGATCGGTCCGAGCGCAGCGCCGACGACCGACAACGACCCCCAGATCGCAATGGCGATGTTGCGTTCCCGGTCATCCTCGAAGGTGACGCGGATGAGGGCGAGTGTCGCGGGCATCATCGCCGCCGCGCCGACCGCCAGAAAGGCCCGCGCCCCGATCAGGATTTCCGCTGTAGGCGAATAGGCCGCCACAATCGACGCGACACCGAACAGCACGAGGCCGATGAGGAACATGCGCCGGTGACCGATCCTGTCACCCAGCGTCCCGGCGCCGAGCAGCAGGCCGGCCATGACGAGGGGGTATGCGTTGATGATCCACAACCCTTGCGTTGCCGTCGCGCCAAGCTCGCGCGTCAGGGTAGGCAGGGCCGTGTAGAGGACCGAATTGTCCAGAACGATAAGCAGGAGACCGGCGGCGACGGTCACCAGAAGAACCCAGCGGTTCGAGTGGGCGGCAGGCATGATAGCACCATTCAGTGAGAGTAGCCAAACTTTACAGACAAGTTAGTAAAGTATCAAGCGCCTGCCCGTGAGGAACTTCAGACAATGGCCGACAGCGGGGCTTCGCATTCCGGGGCGCGATCAATTTGTCGCGAAATTCCTGATTTTTGCGACAAAATCGCCGGCGCTGATTTTGCAGGGAAAAATCTGTCGCAAAAATCAGGTGCGAAAGTCAAACTTGTGCGACTGACTTTCGCGACACGTCGCGGCCCGGATTCCGCGCCGCTGCGGACGTGGTGCAGGTTTCAGGATTTGCGCGACATAAGGGGCGCGAAGGAATTTAATTCTGGATCACCAGATCAAAAGACCTTGGCGGGCAGACGCGCTCGAAATAGTAGCTTTCAACATCGTCCCAAACAGCGTGCCACGCGGCTAAAAAGCCCTCCGCGCCCTGTTCGCGCGCAGCAGTCCGTTCATGCCGCACTTTGGTCGGCACATCCACGATCACGGCGAGGTCGATCAAATCCCGAAGGAACGGAGATGCGGAATAAGCTCCTTCGAGCAGAATCGTGGGCGCTGGCGCGACTTCGGTAAATTCGTTCTTGAGGCTGTAAGTGCCATCCGGGCCTAGTCCCTGCATGAAGTCGAAAGCTCGCCACTGTGCAGGTTCCCCCTTGCGTAGAGGCTCTATTGCCTCGCGAACGCGGTCCCACTCAAAAACGCGATTCAACCGCTCCGCCACGGTTTTGTGAGGCCACTCGGATTCGGGAACCTGCGTTTGATAGAAATCATCGAGCGTAACCAAGGCTATGTCGGTCAGCTTCGCCAACCTTGCCGCAATCGTTGACTTACCGGAGCCGCTTCCCCCGTCAAGCGCCACGACAACAGGACGTGCGAGTTCGGCGCGGAGGGCTTCTATTCTCTCAAGTATGTGGAGTTCAGGCGACTTCATTGTTCAACCAATTTCGATGATGCTGCGTTGTCGCAAAAATTCCAAAACCCGCGACAGCTTTCTTGTCGCATAATAGGGATTTCCGCGACGGTTTGCACGAGGTAGATTCCGGGCATGTCGCCCACGAGGAAGCCCCTGCCCTTGCTTATCGGATATGCCCGCGTCTCGACCGACGGCCAGACTCTCGACCAGCAGCGCGCGGCGCTGAAAGCGGCCGGCTGCAAGCGCGTGTTCGAGGAAAAGGCATCCGGCGCGCAGCGCGGCCGCCGCGAGCTGGCGAAGATGCTGGACCATTTGCAGCCCGGGAACGTGGTGACGGTGACGCGGCTTGATCGCCTCGCCCGATCGACGCGCGATCTTCTCGACATTGCTGAGCGGATCGGCCACGCCGAGGCCGGCTTGCGTTCGCTGGCCGAGCCGTGGGCCGACACGACGACGCCGGCCGGGCGCATGGTGCTGACTTTCTTCGCCGGCGTTGCCGAGTTCGAGCGCAGCTTGATCCATGAGCGCACGAGCGCCGGCCGCGCGGCGGCGAAGGCGAAGGGCGTTCGGTTCGGCCGCCCCCCTGCCCTGTCGGCCGAGCAGATCGCACACGCCCGCCAGCTCATCAGCGAGGACAAGAAGCCGGCCGAGGTTGCCCGGCTCTTGGGTGTGCATCGCTCTACCCTCTACCGGGCCATAGAACGCATTGACGTGGATACGCATTGACGCAACTACGTTTAGTCGCCCGGCCCTAGAAGTAGTGCCTTTCTCGCCCCCTTACGCAAAGGGTTGCAGAATCGGGCGATTTCGTCTCTTCATGTAGACATGGCGAGTCGCACCCGAGAACAAGTTAAGCTGGAAAGTGTCCGAAACCTGCGCGCCCGTTGGCGCGCGGAGGGCCGGATTCTTGTGCAGGCCGATCTGCCCGGCGAGCTGGTCGCGGCGATTGACCGCCTGAAGGACGACGCGGGCTTGCGAGGGCGCGCGCCGATCATCGAGGAAGCGTTGAGGTTCTATATCGAAGCGAAGCAAGGGACATAACGGCAAAACGCCCGACCGTTGGCGCGGTCGAGCGTTTTATAGGCCGTCAGACACACCGTAGAGCCGGGGCCATCAAAGTCTCCCCTTATCTACGCTAGAGCACTCCAATTCGCAAGATTGATTCTTGCGGAAACGGGGAAAGCTGTGCCTGCCGTCCGCGCTGTCATGTCCTTCAAAAGGAAGGACGAGGGCATATGTTGAGGACGCACTACGCGGCCGCGATCGGCTGCGCGCGCGGGAACGCGCTTGATGAAATCATGCGGGAGGTTTGGACTCGATACGGCGCGGGCCAGCTCACCGACGACGAGGCCGGCGAGCTTACGACGCTCGCCCATGAGCGCCGGGCCGCCCTGCGGGGATCGGGACAGACCGCGCTAGGGTTGATCTTTCCGCCCCCTGCCCCACGCTGCCCGACACCAGTTCGCCGGCATAGCCATATCCGGGGACGATCGGAGGGCCGCATATGGCGGCCGACGACGCGCAAGGACGTGCAGGCGATCTTGAAGGCGGCCGAAATCTACAACGAGGCCGGCTTGCACGAGAAGGGCGAGCGCAGCGGGCCGCTAGGATCGGTGGCGCTGGACGTGCTGCGGCTGTTCGTCAATCTCATCGACTTCCGCACCGGCCGGCTTGAGCCGTCAATCACCACGATCATGGATCGGCTAGGCCGGTCGCGCGATACGATCGTGCGGGCGCTGAAGAATCTGCGGGCGCATGGCTTCATTGACTGGCTGCGGCGCTATGAGCCGACCGGGAACGAAGGGCGCGGCCCACAGGTGCAGCAGGCCAGCAACGCCTATCGCCTGTCCCTGCCGGAGAAGGCCCGGCAGTTCCTTGGACGGTTCGGCAAGGCTCCACCCCCGCCCGCCGATCATGGACAGGATCAGCGGGCTTGGAGCGAGGCAATCGACGCCTACAAGACCACCCTGCCCCTCGATGAGCGAACGCAGATCGACGCCGGCGATAGCCCGCTAGGACAGGCCCTTGTGCGCATGGCGAAAAACTTCATGAAACGTGAGTCCGATAACCAGACTGAATCCCCATCTGATCTTTATCTAAGAGGCAAAACATAAGCGGTCGCCGCTGTTCGGGCTGCTTACGCAGCCCTGCGGCGGTTCCGGCCCGCGTATAGGCGGGCCGGGAAACGGCACCCCCACTACCTAATCCGCACCGCTCGCGCCTGCGACCAGCGTCCTATGGCTTTCGAGAGGGAGTGAAGGGCAAGGTCGGCGCTTAATTATTTACGTTAATACGTATTGACGTGTAAACGTATTACCTTGATAGAAGGCGATGGCGGCGGCCGGGAAAACGTGCTAGAGTGTACACAATTCAACACACGGAGGCGATTCCATGACCGCCAGCACCACCATGACGATTCGGGTTAGGCCCGATGTGAAAGAAAAGCTCGACCGGATCGCGAACGACACGCAGCGAAGCAAATCCTTCCTCGCCGGCGAGGCCGTCGCCGCCTATGTCGATCGCGAGCTTGAAATCATCGACGGTATCAAGCGCGGCATGGCTGATGCAGCGGCCGGCCGAGTGATCCCCCATGCGCAGGCCGTCGCGGAAATGCGTGAGGTTATCGAGGAAGCGAAGCGCCGGAAAGCCGCGCGCGGATGAGGCCGGTTGTCTGGTCGATTGAGGCGCAGCGGGATAACCTCGAAATCCTGCGCTATATCGCAGAGGACAACCCATTCGCCGCCGAACGGGTCGTGGATGCGATCGAGGACGCCGGGAACAAGCTCGGCGAATTTGCGACCGGCCGGCCGGGGCGGGTGAGCGGAACCTATGAAAAGTCCCTCGCCCGTCATCCCTACATCATCGCCTATGAGCTGCGGGACGTGGGGGGCCGGGAAAGCGTCGTGATCGTGCGCGTCATCCACACGTCGCGCGACTGGCCGGCCGAGGAATGGCCGCACTAGCTTAAAGACGTAGTAACGTCCTTAGCTATATGCTTCAATACGTATTCACGCAAAGAAGGATTGACGCATGAACGTCATTGCGTTTTTGAGCCAGAAGGGCGGGAGCGGAAAAACCACGCTTTCGGTTCATACCGCCGTGGCGGCCGAGGCGACCGGCGAACGGGTTTGCGTCATCGACGCGGACCCACAGGAGAGCGCGACCGCATGGGCGAGCGCGCGGGAAGCCGGAACGCCGATCGTCGCCACGGCGCAGGCCGGGGAGCTGGACGCCGCGCTTAGGGCGGCCGAGGGCGAGGGCATGACCTTGGCCGTAGTGGACGCCCCGCCCCATGCCGCCCCGGCGGCCGGCCAGATCGCCCGAAGGTCGGAGCTGGTCTTGATTCCGGTCAGACCGTCCGCGTTTGACCTCGCTGCGGTCCCGGCCGCCGTCGAGATCGTGGCGGCCGCGAAAGTGCGCGGCGCGTTCGTCCTGTCTGCCTGCCCGTTCCGTGCGCCCGAGATCGGGGAGACGCGCGCGGCGCTGGAAGCCTACGGACTGCCGATCGTTCCCGGCGAGATTACCGACCGGCG
>PHEO01000291.1 GCA_002841195.1 Alphaproteobacteria bacterium HGW-Alphaproteobacteria-11 | reverse complement strand
ACGCTGACCGATGGCAAGCACCATGCGGTCGACAGCTCTGACCACGCCTTCCGCACCGCTGCCAAGATGGGCACCCGCGAGGCGCTGCTGAAAGCAGCGCCCGTGCTGCTGCAACCGATCGACCGGGTCGAGATTCACGCGCCATCGGTGTTTTCTGGCCCGATCGTGTCGTTGATCAGCACGCTCAAGGGGCAGGTGCTGGGATTTGAGCCCAACCCCGACGCGCGCGGCTGGGATGTGACGCGGCTGCTGCTGCCTGCCGCGTCGCGCGATGACCTGATGCGGGGGCTGGGCACGGCAACGCAGGGTACCGGCTGGTTCGAGCCCGTGTTCGACCATTATCAGGAATTGCACGGCAAGGAAGCCGAGGCGATCTGCCGCGAGCACACGAAAGAACACGCCTGAGAACAGGTCAAATGAACGCCCGCGCGTCTCAGGCGCGCGGGCGTTCTGCCTTCGGGTCATAGAGCGGCGCAAGGCTGGCGCGCGCTGCAACCCGCCGCCCTGCCACCTCGATCTCATAGTGCGCGGCCAGCGTTTCGGCGGCACTTTCGCCCGGCTGCGCGCAGGGCACATAACCCAACCCTACCGAGCCGCCAAGTGTGTGCCCATAGGCCCCCGAGGCGAGCACCCCCACAATGCGGCCGTCGCGCAGGATCGGTTCATTGTGGTAAAGCATCGGCCCGGGGTCGGTCAGCAGAAACTGCACCAGCCGCCGCGTCAGCCCCGCCTCGCGCTTGCGCAGCACCGCATCGCGGCCAATGAAATCCGGTTTGTCGAGCGCCACAGCAAAGCCAAGCCCCGCTTCCAGCACATGATCTTCATCGGAAATGTCATGACCAAAGCTGCGGTAGGCCTTTTCCATCCGGCACGAATTCATCGCGTGCAGCCCGCAAAGCTTCAGCCCCTCCGCCGCCCCTGCCGCGACCAGCGCCTCGAACACATGCGCGGCCTGATCGGTCGATACATAAAGCTCCCAGCCCAGTTCGCCCACATAGCTGATGCGGTGGGCGCGGGCCAACCCCATGCCCAGCTCGATTTCGCGCGCGGTGCCAAAGGCGTGCGCGACGTTGGAAAGATCGGCGGGCGAGCAGGCGGCCAGCACCGCCCGCGCGCGCGGCCCCATCAGGCACAGCACCGCCTCGGCGGCGGTCACATCGGTGATGATCGCCAGATCGTTGCCCAGATGCCTGCGCAACCACGCCAGATCACGCTGCAAGGTCGCGGCGGGCACCACCAGCAGGAAGCCGGTTTCGCTCAGCCGCGTTACGGTAAGGTCGCATTCGATGCCGCCGCGCGCGTTGAGCATCTGGCAATAGACGATGCGCCCCGTATCGACATCGATCTGGCCTGCACAAACCCGCTGTAAAAGCGCCAGCGCCCCCGGCCCTTCGACCCTTATCTTGCCGAAACTCGACATATCGAGCAGGCCCACACCCTCGCGCAGCGCCCGGTGCTCGGCGCCGGAGTTGGCAAACCAGTTCTGCCGCGCCCAGGAATAGCGGTATTCGCGCGCCTCGCCCTCGCCCACAAGGGCGCCCGCCCCGAGGAGAAGCGCGCCATGCGCAGCGCCGTCGCCGCGGCCCGCCACCAGGTGGGCATCACCCGCAAGATGGTCGACCGGATGACCACCCTCAACGAAGAGAAGGTCGTCCCGACCGCGCGCTTCGACGAGGCGACCTTCCACTACGACACCGCCCTCGACCAGCTCACGATCGCCCGGGCGCGCCTCGACGCCGTCGACGCCGGCGCGCGCGAGGAGGAGATCGACGGCCTCGAGGCCCTCGTGCGCCAAGCCGAGGGGGCCCTCGCCGAGATCGCCGTCTACCGCAAGGAGACCGAGCAGCGCGCCCCCATCAGCGGCCTCGTGTCCAAGGTCTACCTCCACCGCGGCGAGCTCGCCGCCACCGGCGCCCCCATCCTGACCCTCGTCGACCTCGACGACGTCTGGGCGAGCTTCGCCGTGCGCGAGGATCTGCTGCGCGACCTCCACGTCGGCGACCGCGTCACCGTCGACGTCCCCGCCCTCGGCCGCCAGATCCCGATGGAGCTCCGTCACCTCGCCGCCATGGGCGACTTCGCGACCTGGCGCGCCACCAGCGACCGCGACCGCTTCGACCTCAAGACCTTCGAGGTCCGCCTGCGCCCCGTCGACCCGGACGCCGGGCTGCGACCCGGCATGTCCGTCCGCTGGCCCCTCGCGACCTCCGCCGCGGCCACCCAGCTGTCCGCGCGCTGATCTGCGCCTATCGCATCGCACACATACCGAAGGACAGCACACGCCATGAGAATCGCATCACAATGGTGCGGCGCAACCAAGACCATCCTGGGCCACGCCGCGCGCGGGTTCACCTGGCCCACCCGCGCCATCATCGTCCAGCGGCGCAGCCGCTGGCTCTTCCTCCTCGCCCTCGGGAGCGGCCTCGCGGTCGCGGCGGTCTACAGCCACCAGACCCTCTCCGAGCTCCCCTTCGGCCTCGTCGATGACGACCGAACGGGCCTCACCCGCACCCTCGACCTGAGCCTCGACGCCGCCCCCGAGCTGGCCCTCGTCCGCGACCTCCCCGATCTCGACGCCGCCACCGCGGCGGTGCGGCGGGGCGAGCTCGCCGGCGCGCTGTGGCTCCCGCCGGGCTTCACCGGCGACCTCAAGCGC
>PHEO01000068.1 GCA_002841195.1 Alphaproteobacteria bacterium HGW-Alphaproteobacteria-11 | reverse complement strand
GGCGGCCCAGACGGGGCCGCCGCCGCTGAAAAGGGCCTGTCCGCGCCGCGCCAACCTTCCGGGGAGGGTGCTGCCGGCTCCGGGGCCGCGACCGCCGATCCGGGCCCCGCGCCGGAGGCGATGCAGAGCCGTGCCGACGGCGCATCCAATGACGAATCCGCTCCTCCGAAAAAGCGCCGCCGCCGGCGCGGCCGCCGCGCCGGCCGTCAGGGCGAGCGCGCCGGAGCGCCCAAACAATCCGCACAACCGCACAATGGCCCGCCGCCCGCGTCGCGCGCACCCGCCGACACGCTTTATGCGGCGCTTGATCTTGGCACCAACAATTGCCGGCTGCTGATCGCGCGCCGCAGCAGCGACGGTTTCAATGTCGTCGACGCCTATTCGCGCATCGTGCGGCTCGGCGAGGGTCTCGCCCGCACCGGCGCGCTGAGCGAGGCCGCGATGACCCGCGCCATCGACGCGCTGAAAATCTGCGCCGACAAGATGCGCCGCCGCGGCGTCGTCCGCGCCCGGACCATCGCCACCGCCGCCTGCCGCACGGCGTCCAACAGCGACACCTTCATCGAGCGTGTAAAAAGCCAGACCGGTCTTTCGCTCGAAATCGTTTCGACGGAAGACGAAGCCCGTCTCGCGGTCGCGGGTTGCGCGCCGCTGCTCGATCCGGGTTGCACCTCGGCGCTGGTCTTCGACATCGGCGGTGGCTCCACCGAATTGATCTGGGTGCGGATGTCTGGCGGCGACCGGCGCGGCCGGCCGGTGATCGGCGACTGGATTTCGCTGCCCTGCGGCGTCGTCACGCTGGCCGAACATCACGGCGGCGTCGATGTGCCGGCCGACCTCTATGACCGCATGGTCGCCGAAGTCGGCGAGCAATTGACACCGTTCCATGAGCGCATCCACGCGATGGAAGCGGGCGAGGGCGGCTTCCACCTGCTCGGCACCTCCGGCACGGTCACGACCATTGCCGGGGTCCATCTCGGCCTCGAACGCTACGACCGCACGCGCGTCGACGGCGTCTGGATTTCCCCCGGCGATGTTCAGCGCGTCACGCAGTCGCTGCTCGCGATGGACTACGGCATGCGCGCCGCGCATCCCTGCGTCGGCGGCGAACGCGCCGACCTCGTGCTGGCCGGCTGTGCGATTTTCGAGGCGATTGCGCGCGCCTGGCCGGCCGAGCGCCTGCGCGTCGCCGATCGCGGCCTGCGCGAGGGCATCCTGATGTCGCTGATCGAAGCCGATGCGCGCCGCGGCCGCCGTCGTCGCCGCAGGCGCCGCCGCAACGCCAACCGCGTGTCCGAAGCGCCGGCGCAGGTGAACTGACATGGCCGCAGGCGACAAGACCGGAAAAGGCGGCAAGGGCGCGGGCAGCGGCGCCCGCACGCTGAAAGTACGCGTCAAGACGGCGCGCCGGCGCAGCAATTCCTCGACGCGCTGGCTGCAGCGGCAGTTGAACGATCCCTATGTCCATGCCGCGAAGCGCGAAGGCTATCGCTCGCGCGCCGCCTTCAAGCTCGCCGAAATCGACGACAAATATCGTTTCCTGAAACCCGGCGGCCGCGTGGTCGATCTCGGCTGCGCGCCGGGCGGCTGGAGCCAGGTCGCCGTCGCCCGCGTCAACGCGCAAGGCACGGAGGGCAACCGCCAAGGCCGCGTCATCGGCCTCGACTATCTCGAAATGGACCCCGTGCCGGGCGCCACCATCCTGCAGCTCGACTTTCTCGACGAAGGCGCCGATACGCGCGTGAAGGAGCTGCTGGCGGGCGAGGCCGATGTCGTGCTGTCCGACATGGCCGCGCCGACGACCGGCCACAAACAGACCGACCACATGCGCATCATGTCGCTCTGCGAGATCGCGGCTGAGTTCGCGGTCGAGGTGCTGGCGCCGGGCGGCACTTTCCTCGCCAAGGTCTTGCGCGGCGGCACCGAAAACGAATTGCTGGTGCTCCTGAAGCGCCACTTCCAAACCGTCCGCCATGTGAAACCCAAGGCGAGCCGCGCCGATTCGGCCGAGATGTATGTGCTGGCCCAAGGCTTTAAGGGCCGTTCCGCAAGCGATTCGGCAGACGCCGAATGACGCCCCAAAACTGCCTTTGCATTCCCCGATATAGATGTTAAAAGCCAGCGCCAACACACGATAGGGTGTGTCCCCGCATCGGGGCCAAGATAAAGGCTGGCAGTATGATCCGTGAAGCGCTGACGTTCGACGACGTTCTCCTGCTCCCTGCCGCTTCCACGGTTCTCCCAAGCCAGGCCGATACGAAAACGCGACTGACGCGCTCCATCGCCCTCGGCATCCCCATCGTTTCCGCTGCCATGGACACCGTCACCGAGGCCCGCCTCGCAATTGCGCTGGCGCAGGCCGGCGGCATCGGCGTTCTTCACCGAAACATGGACCCCGACGTGCAGGCCGAGCATGTGCGCCAGGTCAAGAAGTTCGAAAGCGGCATGGTGGTGAACCCGGTCACCATTGGCCCGGACGCGACATTGGCCGACGCCTTCGCACTAATGAAGCACCACGGCATCACCGGCATTCCGGTGGTGGAGGAAACGGGCAAGCTCGCCGGCATCCTGACCAACCGCGACGTGCGCTTCGCCACCAACATGAGCGAACCCGTTCGCAATCTGATGACCAAGGACAGCCTCGTCACGGTCACTGACGGCGTCAGCCAGGACGACGCCAAGCGCCTGCTGCACAAGCACCGCATCGAAAAACTTCTGGTCGTCGACGACGCCTATCGCTGCATCGGCCTCATCACCGTCAACGACATCGAAAAGGCGCAGCTTCACCCGAATGCCGCGAAGGACGAGCAGGGCCGCCTGCGCGTTGCCGCCGCCACCACCGTCGGCGATGAAGGCTTCGCGCGCTCCGAGGCGCTGATGGCCGCCGGTGCCGACGTGATCGTCGTCGACACCGCGCATGGTCACTCGGCGCGCGTATCGGAAGCGGTCGAACGCATCAAGAAAATTTCCAATGTGACGCAGGTGATCGCCGGCAATGTCGCAACCGCGGATGCCGCCCGCGCGCTGATCGACGCCGGCGCCGACGCTGTCAAGGTCGGCATCGGTCCGGGCTCGATCTGCACCACGCGCATCGTCGCCGGTGTCGGCGTGCCGCAATTGACCGCGATCATGGATGTGGCCGAAGCCGCCCAGAAAACCAGCACACCCGTCATCGCCGATGGCGGCATCAAATTTTCGGGCGACCTCGCAAAGGCGATTGCCGCCGGCGCCGATTGCGCGATGCTCGGCTCGCTCTTCGCGGGCACCGAGGAAAGCCCCGGCGAAGTCTTCCTCTTCCAGGGCCGCTCCTACAAATCCTATCGCGGCATGGGTTCCGTCGGCGCGATGGCCGTCGGTTCCGCCGACCGCTATTTCCAGCAGGACGTGAAGGATTCGCTGAAGCTGGTGCCGGAAGGCATCGAAGGTCAGGTGCCCTACAAGGGCCCGGTCGGCAACGTCATCCACCAGCTTGTCGGCGGCCTGCGCGCTGCGATGGGCTACACCGGCAATGCCACCATCGCCGATTTCCAGAAGAACGCCGAATTCGTCCGCATCTCCTCCGCAAGCCTGCGCGAAAGCCATGTCCACGACGTAACGATCACGCGTGAAGCCCCGAATTATCCGGGCGGTGTGAGCTGATCGCGTATCGCGACACCGGGGCCCCGAAATGACGCCCGGCGCACGCCTGCAATCGGCCATCGGCATTCTGACCGGCATCTTCGAAACGCGGCAGCCGGCCGACCGCGCCTTCGACGGCTGGGCGCGTTCCAGCCGCTTCGCCGGTTCCAAGGATCGCGCGGCCGTCAGCGAACTGGTCTTTTCCGTGCTCCGGCACCGCGCACAACTTGCCGCCGCTGTCGGCAGCGACGCGCCGCGCCTCCTCGCTTTCGCGGCCGTTGCCTTGCTGCAAGGGGAGGGCGCCGATGCCGCAATCGCGCGTGCCGATGGGTCGCCCCACGCGCCTCCTCCTCCGACAGATGACGAAAGCGCCGCGCTCCACGCCGCCGTGCTGCCAGGGCCGGATGCGCCATCATGGATCAGGCTCAACTACCCCGAATGGCTGCACACCGAATTCGAGGCCGCGCTCGGCACGTCGCTTGAAACCGAAATGGCCGCGCTGATGGAACGTGCGCCGACGGACCTGCGCGTCAATGCGCTGAAAGCAACGCGCGACCGGGCGCTGGAGCTGCTCGCCGCTGAAAACGTCACGACAGAACCGACGCCGCTCTCGCCCTGGGGCCTGCGCCTCACCGGCCGCGCCAACATTCTGGGCCTCGCGAGTTTCCGCGACGGCGCGATCGAGTTGCAGGATGAAGGTTCGCAGCTTGCCTGCCTTGCGACGGGCGTGACGCCCGGCGAGCAGGTGGTCGATCTCTGCGCCGGCGGCGGCGGCAAGGCGCTGGCGCTCGCCGCGATGATGCGCAATCGCGGTCAGGTCCATGCTTGCGACACCGATGCCCGCCGTCTCGGCAAGCTGATGCCCCGCGCCCAGCGCGCCGGCATCCGCAACATCCAGATCCGCGCCCTCGGCCCTTTCGCGCCCGGCGCGGCGGATGCCGACCTCGCCGATCTCGAAGCCCGCATGGATTGTGTGCTGGTCGATGCGCCCTGCAGTGGCACCGGCGCCTGGCGGCGCAACCCGGACGCACGCTGGCGGATCGATCCCGAGACGCTCGCGGGTTACCGCGCCGCGCAAACCGAAGTGCTGGCGCGCGCCGCCCGGCTGCTCCGTCCCGGCGGCCGCCTCGTCTATGTCACCTGTTCGCTGCTGCCGTCGGAAAACGAAAAACAGGTCGAGGTTTTTCAGGCCAGCCATGCCGGCTTCGCTGAGGTGCCGTGGCGCACGCTCTGGCCCGCCGATATCGCACCGCCGCCGAACGCAGGCGACGGCCCGTACCTGCGCCTGACGCCCGCCGGCGCTGGAACCGACGGCTTTTTCATCGCCATCCTGCGGCGGGAGGGCTGACGATGTTGCGCTGCGGCACAAGGCTTGACGGATTTCGGGAAGGATGGTCTATCGATCCACACACCCCCCGAAAGCCCGGACCTATGCCCGCCGCCGCTCCCCGAACCCCGTTCCGATTTGCGTTCCAGGCGGCCCTTGCCCTGCTGCTGGCCTTGGCGCCTGCGGTCGCCTATGCGGTCGATGAAGCCTCGATGCGCCGTTCGGCCGAACTCGGTGAACGTGGCATCGAAACGGCGGCGGCCGGCGATCTTCCGGCCGCGCAATGGTTGCTCGAACGCGCCATCGCCGCCAATCCCGCCAATGCGCGCGCCTACGCCCATCTCGGCAACGTTCATCAGTCGAAGGGCGAAACGCGCCTCGCCCGCAAATACTACGGCATCGCGCTCGAGATCGATCCCGCCGAGCCCGACGCCTTGAGCCGCCTCGCGCAGCTTGAAATCGCCGCGGGAAATCGAGCGGCCGCCGAGCAGCGCCTCCGCATCCTGCGCTTTCATTGCGAAACCTGCGAACAGACGCAGGAACTAGCGCGCCTGCTTTCATCCGGATCCGCAGCGCCCCTCGAACCTTGAAGTTGGACGATGACCGAAGACCGCATCCTCATTATCGATTTCGGCAGCCAGGTAACGCAGCTTATCGCCCGGCGCGTCCGCGAAAGCGGCGTCTATTGCGAGATCGTGCCCTTCAACAAGGTCGAGGAGATGTGGGAGGGCTTCGGCCCCAAAGGGATCATCCTTTCCGGCAGCCCCGCCAGCGTCAGCCGCGAGAACAGCCCGCGCGCGCCTCAGTTCGTCTTCGAAGCGGGGCTTCCCGTTCTCGGCATCTGCTACGGACAGCAGACCATGACGCTGCAGCTTGGCGGCAAGGTCGAGGGCCATGACGAACGTGAGTTCGGCCGCGCCTCCATCGAGGTCGTGGAAGAAACGCCGCTGCTCGACGGCATCGCGAAGAAAGGCGAGAGCGAACCCGTCTGGATGAGCCATGGCGACCGTGTCGTCGCCATCGCGCCGGGCTTCAAGGTCGTGGCGCAGAGCCGCGGCGCGCCCTTCGCCGTCATCGCCGACGAGGAACGCCGCTTCTACGGCGTGCAGTTCCATCCCGAAGTCGTTCACACGCCGCGCGGCCGCGACATGCTGTGGAACTTCACGCATCGCATCTGCGGCTGCAAGGGCGACTGGACCATGGCCGCCTTCCGCGAAACCGAGATCGCCAAGGTGCGCGAACAAGTGGGCAAGGGCAGGGTGATCTGCGGCCTTTCCGGCGGCGTCGATTCATCCGTCGTCGCCGTGCTGCTGCACGAAGCAATTGGCGATCAGCTTCAATGCGTCTTCGTCGACACCGGCATGATGCGCGCGGGCGAGGCCGAGCAGGTCGTCTCGCTCTTCCGCGACCACTACAACATTCCCCTCGCCGCGGTCGATGCGAGCGATCTCTTCCTCGGCAAGCTCGACGGCATCACCGACCCCGAACAGAAGCGCAAGATCATCGGCGCGACCTTCATCGACGTTTTCGAGGCGGAAGCGAAGAAGATCGGCGGCGCCGATTTTCTCGCCCAGGGCACGCTCTACCCCGATGTGATCGAAAGCGTCTCCTTCGCGGGCGGTCCTTCCGTCACCATCAAGAGCCACCACAATGTCGGTGGCCTGCCCGAGCGCATGAACATGAAGCTCGTCGAGCCCTTGCGCGAACTCTTCAAGGACGAGGTGCGCGAGCTTGGCCGCGAGCTCGGCCTGCCGGAACAGTTCGTCGGCCGTCATCCCTTTCCCGGACCGGGCCTTGCTATCCGCGTGCCCGGCGAGATCACGCGCGAACGCCTCGAAATACTGCGCAAGGCGGACACGGTATATCTTGAGGAAATCCGCGCCGCCGGTCTCTACGACCAGATTTGGCAGGCATTCGCCGTGCTTCTGCCCGTGCGCACGGTCGGCGTCATGGGCGACGAGCGCACCTACGATTATGTCTGCGCGCTCCGCGCCGTCACGTCGCTCGACGGCATGACCGCGGATTACTATCCCTTCACCCACGAATTCCTCGGCCAGGTCTCGACCCGCATCATCAACGAAGTCCGCGGCATCAATCGCGTCGTCTACGACGTAACGTCGAAGCCGCCGGGGACGATCGAGTGGGAATGATCGCGCTCAGCGCTTGACGAGAATCTCGCCGATCTGCACCGCGTTCAGCGCCGCGCCTTTCAGCAGCTGGTCGCCGGCGACGAACATCGCGATCGAGTGCCCGCTCGGATCGGAAATATCCTGCCTGATGCGGCCGACCAGAATGTCGTCCTGACCGGACGCATCCTTCGGCATCGGAAAATAGTTCCCCGCCACATCGTCGACAATCTTGATGCCCGGTGCTGAGGAAAGAATCTCGCGCACCTGACCCGGCGTGATTGGCTTTTCGCATTCGAAGTCGAGTGCTTCGGAATGTGCGCGCAGCACCGGCACGCGCACGCAGGTTGCCGTCACGCGAATGTCGTTGTCGCCGAAGATCTTCTTGGTCTCCTTCACCATCTTCAACTCTTCCTCGTTGTAGCCCGTCTCCGGGTCGACATTCGAGTTGTGGCTGAAGACGTTGAAGGGGTAGGGGTGCGGAATGATCTTCTGCTCGAACGGCTCGCCATTCAGGAAGGCGCGCGTCGCCTGTTCGAGTTCTTCCATCGCCGCCGCGCCCGCGCCCGACGCCGCCTGATAGGTCGCGGCGACAATGCGCTTGACGCGATTGACCTTGTGGATTGGCCAGAGCGGCGTGATCGCAATGATCGTCGAACAGTTCGGGTTGGCGATGACGCCCTTGTGATTGAGCGCCGCCTCCGGGTTGATTTCCGGGATCACCAGCGGCACGTCGGGGTCCATGCGGAAGGCCGACGAATTGTCGATCATCACCGCGCCGGCATCCTTCACCGCCTTGAGGAACCGCTTCGAAATGCCGCCACCCGCCGAGAAAAAGGCGATGTCGACGCCCGCAAAGCTCGCATCCGTCAATTCCTCGACAAGAATGTCCTTGCCCCGGAAGCGCATGGTTTTGCCGGCCGAGCGCGCCGATGCCAGCAGCTTCAGTTCCTTCACCGGGAAGTTGCGTTCTTCGAGGCAACGGATCATCTCGACGCCGACGGCGCCGGTCGCGCCGGCAATGGCGACGACGGGGTTCGAAATCATGGGTCTCGGGCTCCGGATGGGGCCGCATACCGGCCCTCTGAATTTGCGCCGTGCCTATAACAGCCGCGCCGCCTCCAGACAAGGGCCGCCGCTCAGCGGAAGCTGTCGACGATCTCCGAAACCCGCTTGAAGAAGTGCAGCCCCTGCTCGATTTCCTCGTCCGTCATATGGTCGATGATCCGCTGCACATAGGCCTCGCCCCCGGCGATCATCTTCTTCATATGCGCCTCGCCCTTGGGTGTCAGGATAACGATCTTCTCACGCCCCGATTTCGGGTTCTCCACCATCCGCACCAGTTCCAGCGGCGGCAGCGCCATGGCCCTGAGCGCCTTGGTGATGGCGGCGCCAGATATCTCGAACCAGGTTTCGAGCGACCGCTCGATGGCCTTGCGGTCCATTTGCCGGCCGCCTTCGCCCTCCGAATGGATCAGCCACAGCATTGCCACCTGGTGCCGGCTGAGCTGCCCGGCGCGCAGCGCGTCCTCCACGCCGATGCCTGCCTTGTAGTGGATCGGATAGTAATATTCGAGGAAGCGCAGGGCCCCTTGAGGTATTTGCGATGCTGCCCCGCCGCCCGCCTTCCCGCTACCGGCCTTCCTGCCCGCCACACATCTGTCCTTTCGCTGCGCGGCCCGAAGGCGCGCGATTCCTTTGGCGCATCCTAGCGCGTCCGCCGCCCTTTCCCGTCGCATAAATTATTTACAAAAGAAATAGTTTATGAAATAAATAATAAAAGGCAAATGGCTGGCAAGGCCGAAAAGTCAGTGCGAAGGGGAGAGAAGAATGCAAAACACCCGGGCAGCCGATGCCGGAGCGGACGAACTTGCGGCGCTGGTCGCGGCGCTCCCCACGGGCGACACCATTGCCGCGCCCTATGCGCTCTACGACCGGCTCAGGCCCCATGCCCCGGTCTATGGCTATCGGGACTACCCGCCGGGCACCGTGCCGGACGCCGACGAAGCGGTCACGGCCTGGGTACTGCTGGACTACGACCAGGTCTCCGCCGCGGCCCGCGACCACCGCGTCTTCTCGTCGCGCGACCCGCTTCAGGAGCAGTCCTCGGCGCCGACCCTGATGCTGGTCAATCACGACAACCCCGAACACGACCGGCTGCGCGGCATCGTCAATCTGGCCTTCTCCCGGCCGCGCGTCGAGGCGCTGGACCCCTGGGTGCGCGAGATCGTCGACGGCATGGTCGCGGACCTCGGCGAGCGCGACGTCGAGGTGATGGAGGCGCTCGCGGCGCGCATTCCGGCGCGCATCATGGTCGGCCTGCTCGGGCTTCCCGAAAACGTCGTCGACCGCTTCCGTCACTGGGCGACCGCCTTCATGCTTTCGGCCGATCTTTCGCCGGCCGAACGCGAGGCGAGCAACGGCGAACTGGTCGAGTATTTCGTCGGAATCGTCACCGAGCATGATCGCTCGCTGAAGGCAGGGGAGTCTCTACCGGACAGTCTGATCGTCGCGCTCTTGAAGGCGGAAGCCGGCGGCGAAAAGCTGACCCTCGACGAGGTGATCCGATTTTGCATCACGCTGGTGGTCGCCGGTTCCGAAACCACGACCTTCCTGCTCGGCAACCTGCTTCACAATCTGGCGGCAATGCCCCGGGTGCGCGCGCAACTCGCCGCCGACCGCAAGCTTGTCGGCGCCTTCATCGACGAAAGCCTGCGCCACAGCGGCCCGCCGCAGCGTTTGTTCCGCGTCGCGACGCAGGATGTCGAGATCGGTGGAAAATATATTGCGGAGGGAGATTGGGTGGCGCTCTTCTTTGCCGCCGCAAATCACGATCCGAAAGTATTCCCGGATCCTTCCCGCTTCGACATCACGCGGCCGAACCTCAACAAGCAACTCACCTTCGGCGTCGGCATCCATCACTGTCTCGGATCGGCACTGGCGCGGATGGAAGGCCGGGCGCTCGTCGAAGCCATGCTGGATCGCATGTCCGACATACGTCTCGGCGATGCGCCGCCGGTGCCGCAGCGCGCGAGCCTGCTCAATCATGGCTTCGACAGTCTGACGCTTCGTTTCACACCAGCCCGCCCGGAGGCCGCCGAATGACCGCCGCAACCGAACGCAACATTGCCGCGACGCAAGCCCTCTTTGCCGCCTTCGGCGCCAAGGACATTCCGGCCATCCTCGAATATCTCCACTCCGACATCGTGATCGAGTTCTACGGGCCTTCCACGATCCCCTATGCGGGAACCTATCGCGGTCTCGGCGAATGCCGGCGCTTCTTCGAAACCGTCCTCTCATCGGTCGACATAAATCAGTTCGACGCCGAGGAGTTTATCGCCGAGCGCGACAAGGTCATCGTCACCGGACACCTCAATCTGACGGCGCGGTCGACTGGCCGGACCATCGATTCCGATTTCGTCCATGTCATTACCTTGAAGGACGAAAAATGGGTGCGATTCCGCGACTTTATGAACACCGCTGAAGCCGTCGCCGCTTTCTCCTGACGGCCGGACCGGATAGTCTGTCTCCCGAAGTTCGAAGGGAGACGAAGAATGTACAGTTCAGCCGGAATAGTCTTGGCCATATCGGCACTTGTTTTCGGAGCCGCGCAGACGGCGCGCGCGGATGCCATAGCCGACAGCAATCTGTGCTACGCCCAGTTCAGCACCGGCGACTACAAGGCGGCGATCTCTTATTGCTCCAATGCGATTTCTTCCGGCGAGCTCGACGATCCCGACCTGATCGCGGCCCTCATCAATCGCGGCGTCGCCTACAAGAATGTCGGCGATCTGGCCGCGGCCGTGAACGACTACACCCGCGCGCTGCGCATCGCGCCTGCGGACGCGCTGGTCTATCAGAACCGCGCCAACGCCCTGCGCGAGATGGGCGAGATCGATGCGGCGCGGGCCGATATCGACCGGGCGCTTGAAATCGACCCGGAACGTGCCGCCGCCTGGTATGTGCGCGGCGAGATCAACATGGCGGAAGGCGACCGCGACGCGGCACGCGAGGATTTCCGCGCAGCGCTCAATCTCGAACCGGAAAACGAAGTCTACAAGGAGAAATTCCTGGGGCTGAACCGATGACGAAGTTGAAGCTCGACATTCTCGGAATGGTTCGCGAGGCCTATGGTGGCGCCTGGACGCATATGGGCGAGATGCTGCGGCTGATCTGGTTGCCGGGCCTTCTCTATCTGGCGACCGCCGTGATTTCGATGTTTGTCGACCCGGCCGAAAATCTGCTGACGTCGCTGCTGCTCAATATCGTTGCGCTTTTCCTCTGGCCGATCATCGCCGTCACCTGGCATCGCTTCGTTTTGATCGGCGATGCGCCGTCCGGCAGTTTCCATCTGCATTTCGGCCGCCGCGAAGCACGCTTCCTGATGGTCTCGTTCTTCCTGTTTCTGCTGTTGTTGCCGGGGCTGCTGCTGGCAATGGCTGGCGCGACCATCGCGCAAGAGCAACCGCAATCGACGACGGGTTCGTTGCTCGGTTTCATCGGCATGTTGTTGATCCTCGTTTCGGTCTACTTCTTTGTCCGCCTTTCGCTGCTGCTGCCCGCCGCGGCGGTGGACGATCCGGTCGATGCGCGCCTCGTGCTGGAGCGCACGCGCGGCAATTTCTGGCGCATGGTTGCCGTCTTCGCGCTGATCGTGCTGCCGATCGCCCTGTGCGTCATCCTGCTTGCAAGCCTGATGCAGGCCATGCCGGCCCTCGCGATCCTCGGCGCCGCCGCCTTCGCGCTCGTCTCGATCTTCTTTGCCATCGTCAATGTCGCGGTCCTTTCGGTCGTCTACCGCGAACTCGTCGGGCCGCCCGGCACGCAAGCGCCGGATTTCGACGGCGCGTGAGGTTCCGGCCGCCCGATTGCGCTGACGCCCCATTCTTTGTAAGGTCCGCTCAGAAGGATCAGGAAAGATGCCGGGAAGCATCTAAGGGCTTGTTCTGTAAGCCTTTTTCGCAGCGGCATCCGGCCGCCGTCGCAATTCCCCGCAGACGCCCCATGTAAGGGCGGTATCCGCGGCCACGCGTAAAGGATGATCCGAATGTCCGTACAGTCGAAGATCAAGCGCATCACCGTGCCGGAAATCCGGGCCCGCAAGGGCGCCGAGCCCATCGTCTCGCTGACCGCCTACCATGCCCACACGGCGCGCTACATCGATCCCTATGTCGACTTCTTGCTGGTGGGCGACAGCCTCGGCATGGTCATGTACGGCATGGAAACGACGCTCGGCGTCACCCTCGACATGATGATCGCCCATGGCGCGGCCGTCGTGCGCGGCACCGAGCGCGCGCTGGTCGTGGTCGACATGCCCTTCGGCTCCTATGAGGAAAGCCCCGAAATCGCCTTCCGCAACGCCTGCCGCGTCATCAAGGAAACCGGCTGCACCGCGGTCAAGCTTGAGGGCGGTACGCGCATCGCCGAAACGATCCGCTATCTCAGCCTGCGCGGCATTCCGGTCATGGCCCATATCGGCCTGACGCCGCAGAACATTCAGGTGATGGGCGGCTTCAAGACGCAAGGACGGGAAGAGAGCGAGTGGGCCGCCATCGAGGCCGATGCCGCCGCCGTCGCCGAGGCGGGCGCTTTTGCAGTTGTGCTCGAAGGCATGGCCGAGCCGCTCGCCGCCCGCATCACCGGCCAGATCGACATTCCGACCATCGGCATCGGCGCCTCCCCCCATTGCGACGGCCAGATTCTGGTGCTGGAGGACATGCTGGGCCTCTCGCCGAAGCCGGCGAAATTCGTCCGTGAATTCGCCACGCTGGGCGCCCAGATCGCCGGCGCCGCCGAGGCCTATGCCCGCGCCGTCCGCGACCGCAGCTTCCCCGGCGTCGAAAACACCTACGGCATGAAAAAGGTAAAATAGGTCAATCTGTTGCGGGATTCGGCCGCCACTTCGGATGGTTTGCCATTGGCGGATTGCCGGGCTATTTTACGCGGCCTGCAGGGGGCAGGCGCCGGGCGCGAGGCTCTGTTCCCGCGCCCTCTGATTTTCTCCGCGGAGTAATGTTTTGACCGATCTCTTTCGCGAAGTCGAAGAAGACCTTCGCCGCGAACAATTCAGCAAGCTTTGGGACAATTACGGTCTTTATCTCATCGGTTTTGCAGCCGGTGTCGTGCTGATTGCCGCTGCCTTCATCGGCTGGCGCGCGTGGTCGAATGCGCAGAAGGTCGATCTGTCGACGCGGTTCGACGAAGTTGTCCGGCAGGCCGAGCGCGCCCAGCCGGAAGAGGCGGCGGCACTCTTCGGCAGCCTCGCGGCCGAGGCTTCGGGCGGCTACGAAACGCTGGCCCGGCTGCGCGAGGCGGACGCGCTTCTTGAAGCAGGTGATCGCGCGGCGGCGCTTGCGGCTTATGAACGTGCCACCCAGTCCAGCGCGCCGGAGATTGTGCGTGGTATGGCCCGCATCAAAGCCGCATTCATTCTGGTGGACGAGGCAAGTTACGACGACATGAAGGCGCGGCTTCAACCGCTGCTGACCGGGTCTTCGCCCTGGCGCGGAAACGCCCTGGAGCTGCTGGCCCTGTCGGCCGCGAAAGAAGGCGTCTGGCAGGATGTGAATACGAACGCGCAGGCGATCATCGACAATCCGTCGGTGCCGGCGGGCCTTCGCGACCGCGCCCATATCCTGCAGGCGCTCGCGGCGCCCCATTTGCCGCGCGCCGGCGAGGAAGAAGCCGCGCCGACAGCGGCCGGAACGGTCGCGGAAGAGGCGGTCGACGAACAGGGACCGGACGCACAGGAAGAGACGGAGTAATCTGAAATGACGGCGGAATTCATGTTGACCGGCCCGGATGCAGCGTTTCCCCGTGTCACGCGACGTAGAACATTTCGGTTCGCGGTACTCGGTCTCGCGATGGCCGGCATTGCTGGGTGCGATACGGTAACGGACATTTTCGTCGCCGATGATCAGACGGTGTTGCCCGGCGAACGTCTCTCGGTGATGGAACTGGGTGCTGTTCTCGAGGTCGACCCCGCGGTCGCCGATATGGACATCGAATTGCCGCCGGCGCGCGCCAACCCCGATTGGCCGCAGCCGGGCGGTGTACCGTCGAACGCGATGTATCATCTGGAAGCATCGGGCACCTTTGCGCGAGCTTGGTCGGTCAATGCCGGTTCCGGTTCGTCGGGCGCGGCGCGTCTGGTCGCGGTTCCCGTGATCGTCGGCGAACGGATTTACGTGCTCGATGCGCGCGGCAGCGTCCGCGCGATGG
>PHEO01000067.1 GCA_002841195.1 Alphaproteobacteria bacterium HGW-Alphaproteobacteria-11 | reverse complement strand
GGGATCGCCCGGGCAGGAAACTTGGTCTGCATATGCAGCGGTGGAGGCGAACAGCGCCACAGCCACAATCCCCGCCAGTGTCGAAATGCTTCCCACGCCGATGCCCCTGCCATTGCCTTCGCATGCCCCCGGCAAATTCTAGCGCAGGCCGCGCCGCCGGCCAGCGCAAACGGGCCACAGCCCGGGCAAAAGCGATCAGCGTTAACGGCGCGGGCTCCAGCCTGGCGGCGCCATTTCAAAGCCCGAGAACTCGAAGCCGGGCGCGACGGTGCAGCCGACAAGGGTGAAATCGCCTTGCGGTTCGGCCGCCTGCCAGTGACCTTTCGGAACCACCAGTTGAGGCCGCTGTCCGCTCGCGAGATCGGGGCCGAGTATCCATGTTTCGTGCAACTTGCCGTCGGCGCTGATCGAGAGCGACAAGGGCCCGCCCGCATGCCAGTGCCAGATTTCGGCGGCATCGACGCGATGCCAATGCGAGCGTTCGCCGGCCTTCAACAGATAGTAGATGGCCGTCGAACGGGCGCGGCCGCTGCCGGCGGCATCGCGAAATGTCTCGACGAAATATCCGCCTTCGGGGTGCGGTTCGAGGCCGAGCAGCGAGACGATCTCGTCAGCCGTCATCTTCGCATCGGCCGAAGACATTTCAGAAATTGTCCTTGCGCTTGCGTGTCTCGGCAAAGACCTCGACATCCGAAGCGCTTTGCATGCCGACGGTCAGGCGCAAATCCGGGCTTGCCGCACGCAGGAAGGGGTTGGTCGCCTTTTCGAGGCTGATGGTCGTTGGGACCGTCCATTCGCCACGGGCGCGTTTTTCGTCGATTTCCCGTGCGCGGGCGACGAGCGCGGCATTCTGCGGCTCGACGCTGAGCGCGAAGCGCGCGTTCGACTGTGTGTATTCATGCGCGCAATAGACCGTCGTGTCGTCGGGCAGCGCCATCAGCTTGTTGAGCGAGGTCCACATCTGTTGCGGCGTTCCCTCGAACAGGCGTCCGCAACCAAGTGCAAACAATGTATCGCCGACAAAGGCAACCTTGTCGTCGGCAAAGCTGTAGGCGATATGGCCGCGCGTGTGGCCCGGAACGTCGATGACGCGGGCATTCGCCGCGCCGAGTTCGACGATGTCGCCTTCGCCGACGGCGCGATCGATGCCGGGGATCAGCTCCTTCTCGCCCCGCGGGCCGATCACCATGCAGCCGGTTTTCTCCTTCAACGCGGCGTTCCCGCCGGCGTGGTCGAAATGATGATGGGTATTCAGGATGTGGGTCAGCTTCCAGCCCCTGTCGGCGAGTGCCTTCAGGATCGGCTCGACTTCGGGCGTGTCGATCGACGCGGTGGCGCCGGAGGACGGTTCATGCACCAGATATCCGTAATTGTCGCTCAGACAAGGAATCTGATGGATCTGGAGGCCGGTCATATTGCTTCCTCGCATTGGTTCGTCGGGCGTCGTTGAAGCGCGCGTTCCGCCTTGGCGCCGAGTTGCGTTGTTACAACTAATCTAGTGCGATCGGGGCCCGGGGTGAACCCTTCGCCGGAATTGCACGAAATCTGCTAGACTTGCGCTCATGCCCATGGATGTCATCGATCTCCGGGATTTTTACGGACGCCGCCTCGGCCGCGTTGCGCGCCAGCATATCGGCCGCCGCATTCAGGCGGTGTGGCCGGATGTGACCGGGCTCAATGTGCTCGGCCTTGGCTTTGCGACGCCTTATCTCGGCCCATTCGCGGCCAGGGCGCAGCGTGTCATCGGTCTTATGCCTGCGCGGCAGGGCGTGCTGCACTGGCCGTCGGAAGGTAAGTGCCTGAGCGGTCTTGTCGACGAGCGCGAATTGCCGCTCGAGGACGAGAGCATGGACCGTGTTCTGGTCGTGCACGGGCTTGAGGCCAGCGAAGCGCTGCGCGTCATGCTGCGGCAAATCTGGCGCGTGCTGGCGCCGGGCGGACGTCTGCTGATTGTCGTGCCCAACAGGCGGGGTCTCTGGGCGCGGCGCGAGGCGACGCCGTTCGGTCATGGACAGCCTTTTTCGCGCGGCCAGCTGACGCAGCTTCTGCGTGAATCCATGTTCAGCCCGTCGACATGGGAGGTCGCGCTTTTTGCGCCGCCTTTCGACTGGCGTCCGCTGCTGCGGTCGGCGGGCGCCTGGGAGCGGGTCGGGCACATGCTCTGGCCGCGCTTTTCGGGCGTCATTCTGGTCGAGGCGACCAAGCAGATTTATGCGGCCACGCCCTTGCCCGTCTCGCAAAAGGTCGCGCGGCGCGTTCGGGCGCTTGCGCCGCTTCCGGCGCCGGCGCGGTCCGTACGCAGCTTCGACGAGAGCTAGAGCGCGCGTGCGTCGTGGCGCGACAGCAGGAAGACGGCGTCTCCCGCAATCAGGTTGGCAATGGTCCCCGGCCGCGACACGCGCCGCGCCGTGTCGCCGGTCACGATCACCGCGTCCTCGATCGCAAGGCCCAGCTCGTCGCAAAGCGACGTGAAATCGAGCAGCGTGCACAGGTGAATGTTCGGCGTATCGTACCACGAATGTCCAAGCGACGGCGTTTCGGGCATGCGGCCGCTGAAAAGAAGCTGCAGCCTGACCCGCCAATGTCCGAAATTAGGGAATGAGACGACGACATGGCGGCCGATGCGCTTCATCGCGCGCAGCACTTCCCTCGGATTACGCGTGGCCTGGATCGTCTGGCTGAGGATCACATAGTCGAAGGCATCGTCCGGATAATCCGCAAGGTCGGTGTCGGCATCGCCCTGAACGACTGATAGTCCGCGCGCCACGCAGGCGTTGACGCCTTCCTGACTCAGCTCGACGCCGCGTCCGTCGACGTTCTTCTTGCGCGTCAGCAATTCCAGCAATTCGCCGTCGCCACAACCGACATCGAGCACGCGGCTTCCCGTTGCGATCATCTGGGCGATCAGGTCGAGGTCAACGCGGCCCGTCGAATAGCCGTTGCCGTGGCTCATGCGCCGAGCCCCCGTGTCCGGGCGGCGCTGTCGACGAAGCCGCGCAATGTCGCGAACATTTCCGGCTCGTCCAGCAGGAAGGCGTCATGGCCCTTGTCGGTCCTGATTTCGACAAAGCTCACATTGGCCGCGACCGCGTTCAGCGCATGCACGATCTGGCGGCTGTCCGATGTCGGGAACAACCAGTCGCTGGTGAAGGAGACGACGCAAAATCGTGCCTTGGTGTTGCGGAAGGCATTTGCCAACACGCCGCCGAAATCGTCGGCAAGGTCGAAATAGTCCATCGCGCGCGTCAGGTAGAGATAGGAGTTGGCGTCGAAGCGGTCGACGAAGGTCGAACCCTGATGGCGCAGATAGGATTCGATCTGAAAGTCCGCGTCGAAACCGTAGGTCACGGTTTCGCGGTCTTGCAGGTTGCGGCCGAATTTGCGGTGCAGCGCCGTTTCGGAGAGATAGGTGATGTGCGCAGCCATGCGCGCGACCGCGAGCCCCTTGGCGGGGGTCGTGCCTTCTGTCAGATAAGCGCCCTGTTTCCACTCCGGATCGGCCATGATCGCCTGGCGGCCGACCTCATGGAAGGCGATGTTCTGCGCCGAGTGACGCGCTGCCGTCGCAATCGGGATGGCTGAAAAAACGCGGTCGGGATAGGCGGCCGCCCATTGCAGCACCTGCATGCCGCCCATCGAGCCGCCGACAACGCAGAAGATGTCGCCGATGCCGAGCCGATCGAGCAGCATCGCCTGGGCGCGCACCATGTCGCCGATCGTGATGACCGGAAACTCGAGACCGTAAGGTTTGCCCGTCGCGGGGTCGAGATCGCGCGGGCCGGTGGTGCCCATGCAACCGCCGACGACGTTGGGGCAGATCACGAAAAAGCGGTCGGTATCGATGGGCCGGCCCGGGCCGACCATGTAGGGCCACCAGCCCGCCTTGCCGGTGACCGGATGGGCGCTCGCCGCGTATTGGTCGAGCGTCAGGGCATGGCAGATCAGGATCACATTCGACTTGTCGGCATTGAGGGTGCCATAGGTCTCGTAGGCGACGGTGAAGGGGCTCAGGCTGATGCCGGAATCGAGCGCGAGCGGCTCGCCGGCGCCGAAAGTCGCGGTGGCGCTCTGCGCCCCGACCCTGCCGCCGTCGTCCGGACGCTGCTCGTCCCCAGCCCTGTCAATCGTGTTCATCGCGCCTCTGCGCCGGTCTTTTTTGCCTGCCGGAAGCCCCCTTGGACCCCCTCAAGCGAGGGTGCATAGCTAGGGATGCACCCCCCAAAATGTCAATGTTTTCTTTGATTTTAGGGGGTTTGGCTCGTATGAATACCGCTCTTGCGGACCGGGGAGAGGGGCCCGCCGCGAGGGGCCCTCCCCGCCGAGAGACGCGCATGACGACCGAGACGACCAGCCCTGAGAAAGCGCTCGCCGATGTCCGCAAGGAGATCGATGCAATCGACGACGCCGTTCACGACCTGCTGATGAAGCGGACGGAACTGGTCGTCGAGGTCGCGGAAGCCAAGGCGCGCGAGGCGAGCGCGGCCGGCGCGGGCAGTTTCATTGCGTTCAGGCCCGGCCGCGAGGCGGAGGTTCTGCGCCGGCTTGCGGCGCGGCATCGGGGCGATTTGCCGCTTCGCGTCGTCTTCCGGCTCTGGCGCGAGATCATCGCTGCCATGACGCGCATCCAGGGCCCGTTCCGAGTTGAGGTTTTCGGCAGCGAGGGCGGCCATGCGCTCGGCAATTGGGATCTGGCGCGAAGCTATTACGGATCGTCGACGCCCATGGAAATGCATGAGACCGCGCGCGACATGTTGCGGCGGCTCGGAAACGACCGCTCGGCGGTCGGCATTCTGCCCGAACCCGGCGGCTATCCGGGCGGCGACTGGTGGACGGCGCTGGCGGCCAACGGTCAGCTCGGCCTGCGCGTCGTTGCCCGCCTGCCTTTCATCGAGGTGGTGCGCAACGAAGACGAGTTGCGTGCCTATGTGGTGGCGCAAGCAGATTTCGAGGCGACGGGCGACGACACAAGCCTGCTGACTTTGTTGACGAGCGAGAGCGTCAGCGAGGCGCGCGCCGTGGCGCTGGCAAAGGCCGCCGGCCTCGATGGCGTGCGCATCGGCCAGGCGCGGGTCACCGATGGCGCGAAGGCCTATGCCAATCTTCTCGCGGTCGCCGGGTTTGTCGGCGAGGACGATCCGCGACTCGCCGCTCTGTCCGAGGGTGGGGTCGCAGAAGCGCGCATCATCGGCGGCTATGCCAATCCGTTGCGCCGCGAAACCGACGGCGAGTGAGGCGACCATGACACGCCCGACGCCCCAGAAGGGCATTCTCGAAATCGAACCTTATGTCGGCGGCCGCGCCGGTGTGACCGGCGCCGCAAAGGTCTTCAAGCTGTCGGCAAACGAAACGCCGCTGGGCGCGAGCCCGCGCGCGCGCGAAGCCTTTCTTTCCGCCGCCGAGAGCATGGCGCTTTATCCCGATGGCGGCGCCGACGAGTTGCGCGCCGTGATCGCCGCGCGTTACGGGCTCAATGCGGAGCGGATCGTATGCGGTGCCGGTTCCGATGAGTTGCTGCACTTGCTGGCGCAGGCCTATCTCGGCGAGGGCGACGAGGCAATCGCGACCGAGCACGGTTTTCTGGTCTATCCGATTGTCACCAGCGCGGCCGGTGCCACCTGCATCCAGGTGAAGGAAAAAAAACTTCGCACCGATGTCGATGCGATCCTTGCCGCCGTGACGCCGAGGACGAAGATCGTCTTCATTGCCAATCCGAACAACCCGACGGGCAGCTACATCCCGGCGGAAGAAGTGCGCCGTCTGCAGCAAGGGCTTCGTCCCGACATTCTGCTCGTGCTCGACGCGGCCTACAGCGAATATGTGAACCGCAACGACTACGAGGCGGGGATCGAGCTTGTCGCGACGTCGGAAAACGTCGTGATGACGCGCACCTTCTCGAAGATTTACGGACTGGCGGCGCTGCGGCTCGGCTGGATGTATGCGCCGGCCCATGTCGCCGACGTGATCAATCGCATCCGCGGACCGTTCAACGTGTCGATCCCAGCCCTGAAAGCCGGCGTCGCCGCGATGCGTGACACGGGCCATGTCGATACCGCGCGCGTCTACAACGACACATGGATCGCCTGGCTCACCGAAGAGATCGGCAAGCTCGGCCTCGATGTTGCGCCGAGCGTCGCGAATTTTCTGCTGATCGGATTCCCGGATGAGCCGGGCCGCCGCGCCGTCGATGCCGACGCCTTTCTGATGCAGCGCGGTCTCATCCTGCGCCAGATGGCGGCTTACGGCCTGCCCAACCATCTGCGTCTTTCCGTCGGCACCGAAGAGGCAAACCGGCTCGTCGTGGCCGCGCTTGCCGACTTCGTGGGACGCAAGGGAAGCCCGGCATGAGCGCCGAACCCCATTTCAACCGCGTGGCGCTGATCGGGCTCGGTCTTATCGGCGGTTCGCTCGGTCATGCCATGAGGCGGCGGGGCCTTGCCGGTCATGTTTCCGGCTATGCGCGTTCGGCCGCGACGCGCGCGCGGGCGCTCGAAATCGGTTTCATCGACAGCGCGCATGAAACGGCGGCGGCTGCGGTTGCGGACGCCGATCTCGTCATCATCTGCACGCCGGTCGGTGCGCTGGCCGAGATTGCCGGCGACATCGAGCCCGCGCTCAAGAAAGGCGCCATCGTCACCGATGTCGGCTCGGTCAAGGTCGCGGTCGTGCGCGATGTCGGTCCGCATATTCCCGATGGCGTCCACTTCATTCCGGGCCATCCGATCGCGGGAACGGAAGAGTCCGGTCCCGATGCGGGGTTTGCCGAACTTTTCGACGGCCGCTGGTGCATCCTGACGCCGGTGCCGGGCGCGGATACGCATGCCGTCGAGAAGCTGACCGAATTCTGGACCGCTTGTGGCTCCAATGTCGACATCATGGAGCCGCGTCACCACGATCTCGTGCTGGCGATCGTCAGCCACCTGCCGCATATCATCGCCTACAACATCGTCGGCACCGCGAGCGATCTCGAAACGGTGACGCAATCGGAAGTCATCAAATATTCCGCTTCGGGCTTTCGCGACTTCACGCGCCTTGCGGCGTCCGACCCGACCATGTGGCGCGACGTCTGCCTCAACAACAAGGAGCCGATCCTCGAAATGCTGGCGCGTTTCTCCGAGGATCTGACGGCGTTGCAACGGGCGATCCGCTGGGGCGACGGCGATGTGCTGTTCGATCTCTTCACGCGCACCCGCGCCATTCGCCGTTCGATCATCGATGCGGGGCAGGATTCGCCGATGCCGAATTTCGGCCGCAACCCGACCCATGCGAAGCCGGACGGCAAAGACGGTCAGTAGAGCGGCGATAGTTGCGCGACCGCGAGCGGGCCGAGATAGAGCTTGCCGCCGGTCATGCTGACCGGCACGCGGACACGCCCCGGTTCGCTTCCCTGAAACTGCGAAACAAGCACCAGCCCGGCCAGCGCAATGCGCGCGTCGCGTTCGCGCACCATCCCGTCGCGCACCATCGCATCGAGCAGGCCCTCGAAATCGGCGATCTCGGCATCGAAGCGTCCCTCGGGGCGGTTGGCGGCATCGAGCGTCACCTCGCCATAGGCCGTCATGTCGAGCGGGCCCCATTTCACAACGAGGTCCGAAATCGCCAATGCGCCGTCCGCGTCGCGCCAGCGCTCAAGCAGCTCGACGGCGCTGACGCGCTCAATGTGGGGCAGATTGCGGGCGCGCGCCTGCGCCATGATTTTTTCAATGCGATGCCCGAGGACCGGTATGTGCTGCCCCAGACCGAGCGCGATCTCGTCGCCCCGGAGCGCGATGTCGTAGCCGGCGGCGTCGCTCGCCGTATCGGCGGCCGGGCGTGTGTGAAGTTGCAAACGCGCCGCATCGATGCGATCGACGGCCGCGACGACACCCCGGACATGTTGTGCCTCGACATTCTCGATGTCGACGGCAAGGCGGCCGAAAGCGGCGTTGTCTGTGTCGACATAGCTCGCCCAGGCGCCCTTCATCGTCCAGCTCAACACGTTTTCGAATGGCCGCGCCGCCGACAGGTCGCGATAGCGCAGTTCCTGCGCGCCGCGGAGATTGACGATGATGTGGCGAAGATTATGCGGCATCAGCGCGATTTCGGCGGCCTCGCCTTTCCAGGCCCATGCCTCCGGTGCCGCCGGCGCGCCGGCTTCCGGCGCGGCAAAGCGCGCCTCGATGCGGTAGGGGAAGCCGCCCATCGACAAATCCTGCCAGCCAACGACAAGGTCGCGTTCGGGGGTCGATGCGAAACCCTCGAGCGCCGCCCTTATCTCGCGCGAGACGGCGGTCCAGTAGACGGCATAGATCGCGACCGCGATCACGATGGCGATTGTCGGCGCGAAAATGTGCCAGCGGCGGGGCCGGGACGGGCCCATGTCGGTTGTCGGTTCTGTCATCTTGCTTCTAGAGTGTGGCCGCGCGAGGGAGTTCCGCCAGCATGCAGGATTTGTGGGTCTTTGGATACGGTTCGCTGATGTGGCGGCCGGGCTTCGAGCATGAAGAGAAGCATCCGGCGTTGTTGCGCGGTTATCACCGGGCGTTCTGCGTCTACAGCCATGTTCATCGTGGGACGCCTGAAAAGCCCGGCCTCGTGTTCGGATTCGATGCGGGCGGCGCCTGCCGGGGTGTTGCCTTCCGCGTCGCTGCGGCGCGGGCCGAGGAGACGCGGCGCTACCTGCAGGCGCGCGAGCAGGTGACGCTGGTTTACAAGGATGTGGTGAAGACGGTCGAGCTTGCGGGCAGCGGCAAGGTCGCCGCCCTTTGCTTCGTCGTCGACCGCGCCCATGCGCAATATGCCGGGCGGCTGCCATTCGAGGCGCAGGTGCGGCTGATCGCCGAGGGCGAGGGGCGCTCGGGCAAGAACCCCGATTATCTGGAAAGCACGGTGCGCCATCTCGATGAGGCCGGTGTGCCCGACGCGCAGCTCAGCCGGCTCTGGCGCGCCGTAGAGCAGCGTCTGCATCGATCTCCGGCGTCCCGGTGAAGCGTGCGAGCCCCGTCAGGGCGCGGCGGATGCCGGCTTCGCGGGCCTTCGTCAGTTTGATGCCGGGCTCGCTCCAGAAACCCTTGATTTCCAGTCTTCCCTCGGCGCGATGCGCCTTCACGTCGGCGCGGCCGATGAAGCGGTCGCCCTCGAGCAGAGGCAGAACATAGTAGCCGTAGCGGCGTTTCTTTTCGGGCACGAAGACCTCGATGCGGTAGTCGAAGCCGAAGAGCCGCAGCGCCCGCGCGCGGTCGCGGATCGCCGGATCGAAAGGCGAGAGGAAGCGCAGTGTTGCGGGCGGTTCCGGCGCCTCGGCGATATGCGCTTCGATGTCGGGCAGGGCGAGGGCTTTTCGCCGCTCGCCGGTCGCATCCTCGACGCTCACTTCGACGATGTCGCCGCGCTTCAGCGCTTTGGCGGCCCACGTCTTCGCGCGCTCTATCGGCACCAGTTTCCAGAAGGCGGCAATCTCCTGCGGCGTCGCGAAACCGAGCCGCGCCAATGCCTCGCGGCAGAGAAAATCGGTCGAGGCCGTGAGGCTTGGGCGTTCGCGGCGAATGTCTTCGGGGATTACGCGTTCGGCGAGGTCGTAGACTTTCTCGAAGCCCTCGCGCCGCGCGATGGCAAGTTCGCCGGTGCGCCACAGCGTTTCGAGCGCGGTCTTCGACGGGCCCCAGCCCCACCACGATCCCTTGCCCTTGTCCTCGAAGTCGCGCGCCATGACGGGCCCGTTGCGACGGATGCGCTTGCGTATGTCGCGGATCGTCTTTTCGCCCTCGGGGCCGATGCGCTCCTGCCAACGCGGATTTTCCGCAATTCGCGCCTTTGTGGCGGCGAAGCGGTGCCGCCAATGCGGATAGAATTCCATCGGTATCAGCGAGGCGTCATGCGTCCAGTTCTCGAAAAGATCGCGGCGTTCGTGATGAAGGTCGGCGAGGTGTTCGCGGCTGTATCCGGGGGCGCGCGAAAAGAGGATCATATGATGGGCGCGCTCGACCGTGTTGATCGAATCGAGTTGCACGAAGCCCAGATGCTTCACCAGCGCGAGTGTGCGGTCGGCACAGAATTCGGGAGACGCCGCCATGCTGAGCGCGTGGCGTTCGAGAAAGAGCCGCCGCGCATCGGCGTTGGAAATGAGGAGCTGTGCCGGCATCAGATATGCGAAAGGCCGGGCTTGTCGCGCGGCTCGTAGACGAGTTCGAGTTTCAACCCGTCGGGATCGGCGAACATCACGGCGTAGTAGCCGTCGCCATATTCGGGATAGTCGGCCGGCGGGTCGAGCACGGTCGCGCCGATTTCGATCAGCAGCGCATGAAGCCGGTCGACATCGTCGCGGCTTTCGGCAATCCAGGCGACGTGATGCAGGCCCGGTGAATAGCGGTCGTGGATGCGGTCTGCGTTCGGCCCTTCGGCCTTGAAGATGCCGATCGACGGCAGCCGGTCGGACGCGCCTGTGTGTTCCCAGTCGAAGCCGCGCTCATCCTCGCGCAGGCGGCGATAACCCATGTAGCCGAGCACCGCGTCGTAAAACCATGCGGATGCCCAGGGATCTTTCACCGTCAGGTCGATGTGATGGATGAAGCCGCGCACCGTCATACGCGGCTCAACTGCATTTCGAGAAGCCGCAGGCGGTGCAGGTTTCGCAACCTTCCTGCCGCACCATGCCGCGTTCGCCGCAGCGCGGGCAGCCCTTGAGGCGTGTCACCGCCGGATCGCCGCCTTCGCTCGGCGCGCGCTCGCCGGCGACCGCGCGCAGGGCTTCCGTCACCGGGCGGCCGTCCTTTGCCGCGATGAAGCCGGTGTCGATCATGTGCTGCTCGATCACCTCGCCGATGGCGGCGAGCAGGCTTGGCACATAGCGGCCCTTCATCCATGAGCCGCCGCGCGGGTCGAACACGGCTTTCAATTCCTCGACCACGAAGGTCACATCGCCGCCGCGGCGGAAGACGGCCGAGATCATGCGCGTCAGCGCCACGGTCCAAGCGTAATGCTCCATGTTCTTCGAGTTGATGAAAATCTCGAAGGGCCGCCTGCGTCCGTCCTGAAATATGTCGTTAATGGTGATGTAGATCGCGTGGTCGCTTTCGGGCCATTGCAGCTTGTAGGTGAAGCCCGGCAGCACCGTTTCGCGCTCCAGCGGCTTCGACATGTAGACGATGCCGTCCTTCTCGTAGATTTCATACGCGGCGGGTGCGGCGAGCGGCAGCGCCGGCTGGGCGGCCTCCTTTGCCTCGGGCTTCGGCGCTTCGTCGAGCGCCAGAACCGAGCCGCGCACCTCGCTCGGGCGATAGGTCGTGCAGCCTTTCAGGCCCATCTCATAGGCGGTGGGGTAGATGTCCTTGAAGGCATCGAAGGAAATATCGGCGGGCACGTTGATCGTTTTCGAGATCGAGCTGTCGACATGGTCCTGCACGGCGGCCTGCACGGCGATGTGGTCGGCCGGCGCCAGTTCCTGGGCGTTGACGAAATAATCCGGCAGCGCCGTCTCGGCGCCGAAAATCTCATGGAACTTTTCGACCGCGTAATCCTGCACGCGTTCCTCGCGCCGCGTGCCGTCGGGCAGCAGCACTTTTCGCGTGTAGCTGTAGGCGAAAACGGGTTCGATGCCCGACGAGACGTTGCCGGCGAAGAGCGAAATCGTGCCGGTCGGCGCGATCGAGGTGACGAGTGCGTTGCGGATGCCATGCTTGGCGATGGCGTCGCGCACATCCTTGTCGAGCGTCGAAACGGTCTCTCCGGCGAGATAGGCATCGGCGACGAAAAGCGGGAAGGGGCCTTTTTCCTTCGCGATGTCGACCGAGGCGAGATAGGCGGCGCGCGACAGCGCTTTCATCCAGGTCCGGATCAGCTTCAGCGAGGCCTCCGAGCCGTAGCGCGCGCGGCACATGATGAGGGCGTCGGCGAGCCCCGTCACACCGAGGCCGATGCGGCGCTTGGCCTGCGCCTCGTGGCGCTGCTCGGGCAATGGAAAGCGTGACACGTCGACCACATTGTCCATTGCGCGCACGGCGACATGCACCCGATCGGCAAGCTCCGCCTCGTCGATGCGCGCCTTGTCGGTGAAGGGTTCCTTCACCAGCGCGGCAAGGTTGATCGAGCCGAGCAGACAGGCGCCGTAGGGCGGTAGCGGCTGCTCGCCGCAGGGGTTGGTCGCGCGGATCGTCTCGGCGTAATAGAGATTGTTGCGCGCATTGATACGGTCGATGAAGATGACGCCGGGTTCGGCATAAGCAAAAGTCGCGGCGATGATCTTGTCCCACAGCGCGCGCGCCTTCAGCGTCTTGTAGACCGTGCCGCCGAAGGCGAGGTTCCAGTCGGCATCCGCCTTCACGGCCGCCATGAAGGCGTCGCTGACCAGTACCGAAAGATTGAACATGGTCAGGCGTCCGGGCTCGCGCTTGGCGTCGATGAAAGCCTCGATGTCGGGATGGTCGCAACGCATTGTCGCCATCATGGCGCCGCGCCGCGCGCCCGCCGACATGATGGTGCGGCACATCGCATCCCACACATCCATGAAGGACAGGGGGCCGGACGCGTCCGCGCCGACGCCGAGCACCGGCGCACCTTTCGGGCGCAGCGTCGAGAAGTCGTAGCCGATGCCGCCGCCCTGCTGCATGGTCAGCGCGGCTTCCTTCAGGTTCTCGAAAATGCCTTCCATCGTGTCGGGGATTTCGCCCATCACGAAGCAGTTGAAGAGCGTCACATCGCGGCCGGTCCCGGCGCCGGCGAGGATGCGGCCGGCGGGCAGGAAGCGGAAGCCGGCCATCGCCTCGCGGAAGCGTTCGGCCCAGGCCCCGCGCGTCTCCGGCGCTTCGGCCTCGGAAAGTGCTGCGGCAACGCGCGCCCAGGTGTCCGCGACTGTCAGGTCGGCAGGCGTCCCGTCCGCCTTGTGCAGGCGGTATTTCATGTCCCAGATCTGTTCGGCGATGCTCTTCATGGGGGCAGCCTAGGCGCGGCTCGGGCGCAAATCAATGTTCTTGGTTTGTACGTAATTTATCCACAATTCAGCCTAAGCCAGGATATTGAAAAACAGCATAAATCGGCGTTTTCCCCGGTTTTAGCTGGTCGCGCCGGGATGTTTTTCCACAAGGGCTTCGGCGCGTCCCGATTCAGTGAGGAGGCGTGCCGCCGCCGCCTCGACGCGGGTCTCCAGCGTCTCCATGAAGCTCTTGCGGTCGAGGCCGGCCGGGATCGGCTCCAGAAACTCGACAATGATGGTGCCGGGGTGGCGCAGGAAGCCGCGCCGGCCCCAAAAGAGGCCGGAATTGACGGCGGCCGGCACGCAGTCAATGTCGAGCTGCCGGTAGAGCGCGGCGACGCCCGGCTTGTAGTCGAGCTTGGCGCCGGGCGCGCTGCGTGTGCCTTCGGGGAAAATCACGATCGGGCGCTTTTCGGCGAGAGCTGCCTTGCCCTGCGCGATCAGGCGGCGGATCGCCTGCGATGCGGCCCCGCGGTCGATGGCGATCATGCGCGCCTTTTGTGCGTACCAGCCGTAAAAGGGAATCCACAGAAGTTCGCGCTTCAGCACCATCGCGGGCCGGTCGAGGATCGCCGTCATTGCGATGGTGTCCCACATCGACTGATGCTTGGAGGCAACCAGCACCGCGCCGTCGGGCAGTTTGCCCCGCACCTCGCAGTTCGTTCCGGCGAGGACGCGCAGCAGCCAAAGCGTCGTGCGCGACCACCAGCGGATCGCGCCATGGGTGAAACGGCGCGGCATGAAGAGGGCAGGCGTCGCGGCGATCACGGCGGCGACCGACATCGTATAGAAGGCGAGATTGAAAGCGGCGGAACGGAGCCAGAGCAAGGACGGGATCCTCTATGCGGAAGGCCGTTCAGGACGGCATGGAAGACTGGCGATAGGCCAGCGCGAGCAGAAACTTGGTGTATTCGGAGACCAGCAGCCGTGTGGTGCCGGGATAGGCCCACCAGCCGTCGAGATGCAGCGTGTCCTGGAAAACCGGATACGCGACAATTTCGACCGCCGGCATGGCGCGGCTCAGTTCCAGCCGCGCGCGGGGCAGGTGATAGGTGCTGGTGACGAGGATCACCGAGCGATAATCGTTGCGCCGGACCCAGTCGGCGGTCTCGGCGGCGTTACCGATGGTGTTCTCGGCCATTCGCCCGATATCGACGCAGCAGTCGAATTTTTCAGCGTCGCCCGGCACGATGTTCTTCAGCGATACAGGCGTCACATCGGGATGCACACCGGTGATCAGCAACCGCATGCCCTTGCCCTCATCGAGCAACCGGTAGGCGACGGTAATGCGGTCGGGTCCGCCGGTCAGCGCGACAATGCCGTCCGCCACGGGCACATCGGCGGGCGGTGTGCGGT
>PHEO01000066.1 GCA_002841195.1 Alphaproteobacteria bacterium HGW-Alphaproteobacteria-11 | reverse complement strand
GGCAAGGAGGCGCCCGAGATCGAAATTGGTGGCGCCCGCATCGACCGACACCGACTTCGCTTTTCCATCGGCGGCAAGCGTGAGCTTCAGCGGCGTGTCGCGATAGGCAGCGGTGAGCGGCGCCGACAGCTTGCCGTTGGCGATTTTCACCGGCAGCTTGATGTCGGCGAGAACCAGCTTGCCGTAATGCAGCGCACCCAGCGCGAATGTGAGATCGGCGTCGAGCGCTTCCAGCGCGTCGAGCGGCAGCGGATCGCGGCTGAAGACCGGCCCGCCCTTGCCGCCGGACGCACTAGCGCCGCCAAGGAACGGCGTCACGTCGAATTTCGGGCTCGACAGCGCGCCGGTGAGTTTCGGCCGTCCGGAAAGATCGAGCGCGAGATCGCCGCCAACGCTGGTGCCGGCGACATCGAGCGAGGCATTGTCGAGCGCCATGCGGGCGGCATCGCCTGAGACATCGGCGGAAAAGGCGACAGCCGAACCGTTGACCGTACCGCCGATAATGGCATGGACGCCGGCGCCTTTGGGCTGCACCGTCACTTCGTCGAGCGTCGCTTCCGTGACCTGGCCGGTCGCGCCGTCGCGCCAGGCAATCTTGATGGCGGAAAGCGCGACCCGCGGAATGCCGGCAAGCGACATGCCGCCGCCTTCGCCGGCCGGCGCGGGTGCCGCCTGCGCGTCGCCGAATTCCCAATTGCCGCGGCCACGGCGATCGGTCTCGAGATAGATGTCGGCGCCGCTCAGCTTCACTTCGCGAAGATCGACACTGCCCGACAAGAGCGGCAGCAGCGCCAGTTGCAGGCCAAGCTCGTCCGCCGTCAGCATTTGCGGCCGCGTTCCCCAATCGGCATTGCCGAAGCTGACCTTTTCGGCAACGACGGTCGGCACCAGCGAAAAGCCGATATGAAGTCCGCCCTCGATTTTCAGCGTGCGGCCGGTGGCGTCCTTTGCCGCCGCCTCGATCTGCGGTGCGAAGCGGCCGAGATCGACAAAGGTCAGTGCGTATAGCGCGCCCGCCAGAAGCAGCGCGATGACGACAATGAAACGCAGCAGTTTTTTCATGGTTCCCGTCTCCCGTGAACCGTTGCTTCCCGGACGGCCTGGCGAGGCTCCCCGGTCCACAGCGCGTCGAGCGCGGGCGCCAGCGCCGCGAAATCCGACAAGACGAAATGCGCGCCGCTCGACCGGAGGGTCTCGGGCGCATGATAGCCCCAATCGACGCCGAACGCATGGGCGCCGGCGGCCCGCGCCATCTCGATGTCGTAGCTGGTGTCGCCGACCAACGCCGTGTCGGCCGCCGCCGCCCCCACCGCGCGCATGGCGCGGCGCAGCATTTCGGGGTGGGGTTTGGAGGGCGCGTCGTCGGCTGTCTGCAGCGTCACGAAATAGTCGCGAAGGCCGTGCGTTTCGAGCGCATGGGCAAGGCCGCGCTGCGACTTGCCGGTGGCGATGCCGAGCACCGTGCCGGGCCGGGCATGAAGCGCCGCCAAGGCCTCGCGGACACCGGGAAAGAGCGGTTCGGCCAGGTCGGCGCGATGCCGGATTTCGAAAAACGCGTCCTTGTAGCTCTGCGTGATGCGGCGGCGAAGGCCCGGCTCGGTATCCGGCAGCAACGCCGCCAGCGCCTCGTCGAGCGACAAGCCGACAATCGAAAGCACATCCGCGCGCGGCAGCGCCGCCAGCCCGTGCGCCGCAAAGGCATGCGCCATCGCCGCCACGATCATGTGCTGGCTGTCGATCAGCGTGCCGTCGCAATCGAAAACGACGAGGCGTAGCGGAGCGGTCACGAGTTACCGGCCAAGAAGTTCAAACAATTTCAAATGTCGTCATGGCCCGGCTTGTCCGGGCCATCCACGTCTTTGCGGATTCGGGAAAAGGAAAGACGTGGATGACCCGCATAAAGCGGGTCATGACGTTCTGAGGAAACGGAAAAGCTACATTCACATCTTTACTCCTCCAGCCCGTCAAACGCGCCTTCGGCATCGCGTTCTTCGAGGCCGAGCAGTTTCCAGCTTTTCTTCATATGCGGCGGCAAGTCGGCCTCGATGAAGAAGCGGCCGCCGTCCGGATGCGCGATGTCGATGGAACGGGCATGGAGGTGAAGCTGGCGCGGGATTTCGCCGCCGGGATGCGCGGTGATGCCGCCATATTTGCCGTCACCGACGATCGGCGTGCCAATGGCGCGCGCATGGGCCCTGATCTGGTGCGTGCGTCCGGTGAGCGGCATGAAGGCGACCCAGGCGAATTTGGTCGAGACGCTGGTGACGACCGAATAATGCGTGACCGCGTGCTGCGCGTCCTCGTCGCCTGCATCCGCCGGCGAGACGCGCTCGGCGCGCGGGCCACCTTGCTTGGCGAGTGCCAGATCGATCGTGCCCTGAAGCGGCGCCGGTGTGCCAATGACCAGCGCCCAGTAAATCTTGCGCGCGTCCTTCTGCTGGAAGGCGCGGCCAAGCGCGGCGGCGGATTTTGCGCTGCGCGCCAGCACGATGACACCCGACGTGTCGCGGTCGAGACGATGCACGAGACGCGGGCGTTCCTTCGCCTCGAACGCGAGCGCATCGAGCATGCCGTCGAGATGACGTTCGGTCTTGGTGCCGCCCTGCACGGCAAGACCCGCCGGCTTGTTGAGCACGAGCAGCGATTTGTCCTTGTGGATGACAAGCGAGCGGACAAAACCCGCATCCTTGTCGCTCAAGGCGCGTTCGGGCTTCGGCGCCGGCGTGGCGATTTCCTCGCCGAGCGGCGGCACGCGCACGGTCTGCCCGGCGGCAAGCCGCGCATTGGCCTTGGCGCGCGCGCCATCGACACGCACCTGACCGGTGCGCAACAGCTTTTCGAGGCGGACATGCGTCAGCGCCGGGAAACGCCGCTTGAACCAGCGGTCGAGACGAATGCCGTCTTCGTCGGCGGTGACACCGATCTGCGCGACTTCCTTCATGCTGAAAACAACATCCGCGCAATCCACAAACCGACGAACAGCGCGCCGACGGCGCCGGCGACCGAACCTGCCATGTAGAGACCCGCAAGGCCGATGTCGCCGCGTTCGATCATGTTGGCGGCATCGAGCGAAAAGGCCGAGAAGGTGGTGAAGCCGCCGAGAATGCCGGTGGTGAGGAAGCTGCGCATCTCGGGCGAGAGGTCGTATTTCAGCGCGAAAGCGCCGGCGAGGAAACCCATCGCCAGCGAACCGACAATGTTGATCGTCAAAATGCCCCACGGAAAAGCGGGGCCGAGCAGCCGAAGCATTTGCGCGTTGAGCAGGTAGCGCCCGCTCGCGCCGATGGCGCCGCCGATGGCGACCGCGAATAGATGGTTCATTCCTGCCGTTCCTCTCTCAGCTTCTGCCAATAGGCGAGCCGCTTTCCGATCTCGCGCTCGAAACCGCGTTCCTCGGGGCGATAGAAATTCTGCCGTCCGACTTCCTCGGGGAAATAGTCCTGGCCCGAAAAGGCGTTCGGCGCGTCGTGGTCGTATTCGTATCCGGCGCCGTAGCCAAGGTCTTTCATCAACCGTGTCGGCGCTTTGAGGATGTGGGCGGGCGGTGCGACCGAGCCCGTGTCGCGCGCAGATCGCCGCGCCGCGCCGTAGGCCGTGTAGGACGCATTCGATTTCGGTGCCGTGGCGAGATAGATCACCGCCTGCGCCAGCGCAAGCTCACCCTCCGGCGCGCCGAGGAAATCGAACACGTCTTTTGCGGCCAGCGCCTGATGCACGGCTTCCGGGTCGGCGAGACCGATATCCTCGATGGCGGCGCGCACCAGCCGCCGCGCGATGTAGAGCGGATCTTCGCCGCCCGCCAGCATGCGCGCTAGCCAGTAAAGCGCCGCGTCGCAATCCGAGCCGCGGATCGATTTGTGGAGCGCGCTGATGAGGTTGTAGTGGCCTTCCCTGCCCTTGTCGTAGAGGGGCGCGCGGCGCTGCACGGCGGCGATGAGGCCGGCCGTGTCGAAGGGCTCGGCCGGCGCCAGCGCGAAAATCTCCTCGGCGAGATTGAGCGCATAGCGCCCGTCGCCATCGGCCATTGCCCGCAAGCTGGCGCGGGCGTCATCGGTCAGCGGCAGTTTCTTTTCGTGGAAGGCGTCGGCGCGGGTCAGCAGTTCTTCCAGCGCCGCGTCGTCGAGCCGGTTCAGGACCATGACCTGCGCGCGAGAGAGCAGCGCGGCGTTGAGCTCGAAAGAGGGGTTTTCGGTGGTGGCGCCGATCAGCGTGACGGTGCCGTCTTCCATCACCGGCAGGAAGCCATCCTGCTGGGCTCGATTGAAGCGGTGGATCTCGTCCACAAACAAGAGCGTGCCCTTGCCGGTAGAGCGGCGGGCGCGGGCGGCCTCGAAGACCTTCTTGAGGTCGGCGACGCCCGAGAAGATCGCCGACATCGGCTCGAAATGAAGCCCGACACGGTCGGCCAGCAGGCGGGCGATGGTAGTCTTGCCGGTGCCGGGCGGGCCCCAGAAGACGATCGAGGAGAGGTGCCCGGCGGCCAGCATCCGGCCCAACGGCCCCCTGGGCCCGATCAGGTGCTCCTGGCCGACGACCTCCTCCAGAACCTTCGGGCGCAGCCGGTCGGCAAGCGGGCGCGGCGCCCCCTCATCCATCCCCGCCGCCTCGAAAAGATTGCTCATGGGCGCTATTTAGCACGTTTCCGAGCGGCCCTCACCGGCCCCGCAAGGCTCCCCTTAACCCTGCGACAATTTTGCAATGGATTCGCATTCACAACGCACTTGCAAACCATTCTCAAGGGTGGCAATTTGGCCTCCTCGGGCCCCGCACGGGGGCCAGGGCAAGAATATCCGGGCAGGAAATTCATCCAGATGATCGTGTGCGTGTGCAATGCCAAGAACTGCCAGACCGTCCGCACGACGCTGGCCGGCGCGCCGCATATCGACACGCCCGCCGCCCTCCATCGCGCCATGGGTTGCAAGCCGCAATGCGGCCGCTGCCTGCCGTCGCTCGCCGAACTGATCGCCGAAGCGCGCGCCGACGAAACGCTTGCCGGACTGATGGCCGCCGCGGACTGACGCCGCCGATTTCGCGAGATACTCTCAAGATCATTCTCAACTGCTTGTCGCCGTTCGATTTTTTCGAATTGCGTTTGACGTCGCCTGCACACGAGACGACCATGACGCATCCCGAGTCACAAGGAGCGGCACATGCGCGGCGACGCCAAGGTCATCGAATATCTCAACAAGGCCCTGAGGCTCGAACTGACGGCCATCAATCAGTATTTCCTGCATGCGCGCATGTTCAGGAACTGGGGCTTCACGCGGCTCGGCGAGATCGAATACCGCGAATCGATCGACGAGATGAAGCATGCCGACAAGCTGATCGAGCGCATCCTGTTCCTTGAGGGTCTGCCGAACCTGCAGGACCTCGACAAGCTCTTGATCGGCGAGAATGTCGTCGAGTGCATGGAATGCGACCTGAAGCTCGAATATGCCGGCCACGCCTTCTACAAGGAAGCGGTCGCCCATTGCGAGCAGGCGCGCGACTATGTCAGCCGCGAAATCTTCGAGGACATTCTGGAGGACGAGGAAGAGCACATCGACTTCCTCGAAACGCAGCTTGAACTGGTGAAGAAAGTCGGGCTGGAGAACTACCTGCAATCGCAGATGGGCGAACACGAGGGGTCGTAGGCGCTACCCGCCCACCGTCGCCTGGAAGGTGCGGTCGCCGCGCTTGATCGTGAAATTCCATTGCGCGCGCGGCGTCGCCGTGACGCGGACGAGATCGCGCACGGTGGCGATCTTGGTGCCCGCGACCTCGACAATGATGTCGCCGCGCTGAAGCTGCATGCGGCCCGCCGGCGACCCGATGCCGACATTGGTGACGACGACGCCGCGCGCCGCCATCGCGTCGATCCCCAACCTGTCGGCGACGGCCGGCGAGAGATTGGCGACCGTCGCGCCGGCAAAGGGATTGCGCCCGTCGATTTCGGTCTCCTCGGCCGCGGGTTCCTCGGGCGGCGCGATCAGCGCCACGCGCGCCTCGCCCGTCCGCCCGTCGCGCAGGTAGCCGATACGCGCCTCGCCGCCGAGAGCCTTGGTCGCGAGGCGGTAGCGCACCGCCTGCGGATCCTCGACATCGAAACCGTCGATCGAACGGATGACATCTCCGACGCGCAATCCCGCCTTGTCGGCAGGCCCGCCCGGATGCACGTCGCGCACGATGCCGCCGCCCGGCCGGTCGAGCCCGAGCGACTGCGCGAGATCGTTGTCGACGGCTTGCAGTTGCGCACCGAACCAGGGCCGCTTGACATGGCCGCCGTCGCGCGCCGAGGCGACGACGCTCTCGACCATGTTGGAGGGGATCGCAAAGCCGATGCCGATGCTGCCGCCGGTCTGCGAATAGATGGCGCTGTTGATGCCGACAAGGCCGCCATCCATCGTGACCAGCGCACCGCCCGAATTACCGGGATTGATCGCGGCATCCGTCTGGATGAAGAACTGGTAGTCCGAAACGCCGACATGGGTGCGCGCCAGCGCCGAGACGATGCCCGACGTCACCGTCTGGCCGACGCCGAACGGGTTGCCGATCGCGAGCACGAGGTCGCCGACTTCGATGCTGTCGGAATTCTTGAAGGTCAGATGCGGCAGCTTGCCGGCGCCGGCGTCGATCTTCAGCACCGCAAGGTCGGTACGCTCGTCGGCGAGCACCAGTTGCGCATCGAATTCGCGCCGGTCGGACAGCGCCACCGTGAACTGCTGCCCGCCCTTGATGACGTGATGATTGGTGACGATAAGGCCCGACGGATCGACGATGACGCCGGAGCCGAGCGACTGCTGCACACGCTCGCGCGGCATGCCGAAGCTGAAGCGATTGCCGAAGAACTGTTGAAAGAACGGATCGTTGGCGAAGGGCGAGCGAGCCTGCTCCTGCACGACGCGCTTGGAATAGACATTGACGACGGCGGGCGCGACGCGCTTGACGACCGGCGCATAGGAAAGCTGCACCTCGCCGAAACTGCTTGGCACCTGCCGCTCCTGCGCGGCGGCGCCCGACGACAGGAAAACCAGCGAGGCCGTGAGCACGATTACGGCCAGCGTCATCGACAACGCCCCGGCCCAGGAAGACTCGGACAACATCTCAACCACCATGACCCGCGCCCTGATACAAGGACGGGCTTATCGGCCCCACGCCCGGACACCACCCACCGCCGGCAAAATTCTGTGGCCTCGCGGCGGCGCTGACAAGGCCGAAATGACCGGAAACGGGACGGCAAAGGAAAAGGGCAGCGCCGGAGACCGGGGCTGCCCTTCAAATCGTCGGCGGAAAGCCACTCAGGCGGCGTCTTCGTCCGCCTCGACCAGCACCGGGCCGGAATCCTGACCCTTGGCGCTCTCGTCGCGGTCGACGAACTCGATGACGGCCATCGGCGCGCTGTCGCCATGCCGGAAGCCGGCCTTGAGGACGCGGATATAGCCGCCGGCACGTTCCTGGTAGCGGGGGCCGAGCACGTCGAACAGCTTCGCCGCCCAGATCTTGTCCGGCAGGGCCGCATAGGCCTGACGGCGCGCATGAAGATCGCCGCGCTTGCCCAGCGTCACCAGCTTTTCGACATAGGGACGAAGCTCCTTGGCCTTGGGCAGCGTCGTGACGATCTGCTCATGCTTGATGAGCGCGACCGCCATGTTCGCCAGCATGGCCTTGCGGTGGCTTGCCGTCCTGTTGAGCTTGCGGCCGGAATTACCGTGACGCATGTGCCCTTCTCCTCGTTACCTGCGGCGTCTCCGGGACGCGGCGTTTCTTCAAAACTCAGTACTGGTCTTCGTAGCGCTTGGCCAGCTCTTCGATATTTTCCGGCGGCCAGTTCGGCACTTCCATGCCGAGATGGAGACCCATCTGCGCCAGCACTTCCTTGATCTCGTTCAGCGACTTGCGGCCGAAGTTCGGCGTGCGAAGCATTTCGCCTTCGGTCTTCTGGATCAGGTCGCCGATATAGACGATGTTGTCGTTCTTCAGGCAGTTGGCCGAGCGCACCGAAAGCTCGAGCTCGTCCACCTTCTTCAGAAGCGCCGCATTGAATTCGAGTTCGGGGCGGCTCTCCTCGACATGTTTCTGCTCCGGCTCGTCGAAATTGACGAAGGTCTGGAGCTGGTCCTGCAGGATGCGCGCCGCATAGGCGACCGCATCATCCGGCGTGATCGCGCCGTTGGTCTCGATTTGCATGGTCAGCTTGTCGTAGTCGAGGATCTGGCCTTCGCGCGTGTTTTCCACCTTGTAGGAAACGCGGCGCACCGGGCTGTAGAGGCTGTCGACCGGGATGAGGCCGATTGGCGCATCTTCCGGACGGTTGCGATCCGACGCGACATAGCCCTTGCCGAGCGCGACGGTGAATTCCATGCGGATATCGGCGCCCTCGTCGAGCGTGCAGAGCACAAGCTCGGGATTGAGCACTTCGATGTCGGCGCCCGCCACGATGTCGCCGGCGGTGACGACGCCCGGGCCCTTTTTCGACAGCGACATGCGCTTGGGGCCTTCGGCATGAAGACGCAGCGCCAGCTGCTTGATGTTGAGGACGATGTCGGTCACGTCTTCGCGCACGCCGGCAATCGACGAGAACTCATGCAGCACGCCGTCGATCTGGACGGCGGTGACGGCCGCGCCCTGCAGCGACGACATCAGCACACGACGCAGCGAATTGCCGAGCGTCAGGCCGAAGCCGCGCTCCAGCGGCTCGGCAACGACGGTCGCGAAACGCTGCGCGTCGTGGCCCGAATTGATTTCGAGCTTGTTCGGTTTGATAAGCTCTTCCCAGTTTTTCTGGATCACGTTGATAACCTCGTGTCGTTTGCGGCGCGTCTTGCGGGCGCCGGGCGGGAGACATCCGCCACCTGATCTCTTTAACGTCCACCCCACCATTCAATCGTGCGAGCGGACGTGGCCGGCAAAGACCCCGGAGGGCCGCCGGCCGGATACCGGTCTAGACGCGACGCCGCTTGGGCGGGCGGCAGCCATTGTGCGGGATCGGCGTCACGTCGCGGATGGTGGTGACGGTGAAACCGACCGATTGCAGCGCGCGAAGCGCCGACTCGCGGCCCGAACCCGGACCGCAAACCTCGACTTCGAGGGTGCGCATGCCGTGTTCCATGGCCTTCTTGCCCGCATCTTCCGCGGCCATCTGCGCGGCGAAGGGCGTCGACTTGCGGCTGCCCTTGAACCCCATCATCCCGGCGGACGACCAGGCAATCGCATTGCCCTGCGCATCCGCAATGGTGATCATGGTGTTGTTGAACGTCGAATTCACATGGGCGACGCCCGATGAGATATTCTTTCGTTCCTTGCGCTTGACGCGCGTCTTTTCCTTCGCCATTCGTCCTGAACCTTCGTGTCACGCGGGAGCCGCCAGAGAAGCGCCCCGGTTTTGATTTCCGAGCGCTGTTACTTCTTCTTGCCGGCGATTGCCTTGGCCGGACCCTTGCGGGTGCGGGCATTGGTGTGGGTCCGCTGGCCGCGCACCGGCAGGCCCTTGCGGTGCCGCAGGCCGCGATAGCAGCCGAGATCCATCAGCCGCTTGATGTTCATTGCGACTTCGCGCCTCAGGTCGCCCTCAACCATATAGTCGCTGTCGATCGCTTCACGGACCTGGATGACCTCGGCGTCCGTCAGCTCGTTGACGCGGCGCTCAGCCGGAATGCCGACCTTACGGCAGATTTCGACGGCCTTGGTGTCGCCAATGCCGTGAATATAGGTCAGCGCTATAACCACCCGCTTGTTGGTCGGGATGTTGACGCCAGCGATACGAGCCACTTGTCTCTCCTGAACTTCGGGAATCGCTTAAGACGGCACTTGCGTGAAAACCCGGCTGGGATCGCCCGAAAACCGCGGAACTCCGCCATTTTTCGGCCCAAACCGTAATTTGCCTGAAAGTACCGCCGCGAAGGCCGGGATTATAGAATTTACTTCTTCCCAGTCAACCGCTTAAGCTAGCTCCCTTTCCTGTTTGAAAGCCCGAGGACCGCCTCGATCTGGCGGGTTACCTCATCCATATCCTTCATGCCATCCACGGTCTTCAGCGTGCCCTTGCCCTTGTAATAGGCAACGAGCGGCGCCGTCTGTTCGTGGTAGACCTTGAGGCGCTTCGCCAGCGCCTCCGCATTATCATCGGCCCGCGGGCCGCCTGCGGTTTCGGCCGCGCGGGTCTCGATCCGCTGCAGCAGGATGCTGTCGTCGACGCCAAGCTCAACCACGGCGTCGAGCTTCGCACCCCTGCCCTCAAGCATCGCGTCGAGCGCTTCGGCCTGGGGGACGTTGCGCGGGAAGCCGTCCAGAATGTAGCCCTTGACCGCATCCGGCTGGGCGATCCGCTCGGCGATGATGCCGACGACGATCTCGTTCGGCACCAGATCGCCCCGCGCCATGATCGCCTCGGCCTGCTTGCCGATGTCCGAACCCGCGGCAACCGCCGCGCGCAGCATGTCGCCGGTCGAAAGCTGGATGAACCCGTATTTGTCTTCCAGGCGTTTCGCCTGCGTGCCTTTGCCGGCGCCGGGCGGTCCGAGCAGGATCAGCCTCATCGTTTCCCCCCGCGCAGCTTCGACTTCTTGATGAGGCCTTCATACTGATGCGCCAGCAGATGGCTCTGAACCTGCGATACGGTATCCATCGTCACGCTGACAACGATGAGCAGCGAGGTGCCGCCGAAATAGAAGGGCACGCTGTACTGCGAAATCAGCAATTCCGGCAGCAGGCAGACGATCGCAAGATAAAGCGCGCCGACCGTCGTGAGCCGGGTCAACACGAAGTCGATATATTCCGCCGTACGCTGACCGGGCCGGATGCCGGGAATGAACCCGCCATATTTCTTCAGATTGTCGGCCGTGTCGGCCGGATTGAAGACAATGGCGGTATAGAAGAATGCGAAGAAAATGATGCCGCCGGCATAGAGCGCCATGTAGAGCGGCTGGCCATGGCCGAGCATGGCGGTCATCGTGTTGAGCCAGTCCGGGCCCTGGCCTGAACTGAAATTGGCAATGGTCATCGGCAGCAACAGCAGCGACGAGGCGAAGATCGGCGGAATGACGCCGGCTGTGTTGAGCTTCAGCGGCAGATGCGAGCTGTCGCCGCCATAGAGCTTGTTGCCGACCTGACGCTTCGGGTATTGCACCAGCAGACGCCGCTGCGCACGCTCGACGAAGACGATGATCATAATGACGACAACAACCATCACCGCGAGGAAGAGGATGATGATGGTCGAGAGAGCGCCCTGACGGCCGAGCTCCAACGTACCAGCCAATGCACGCGGCAGCTCGGCAACGATGCCCGAGAAGATGATCAGCGAAATGCCGTTGCCGACACCGCGCGCGGTGATCTGCTCGCCAAGCCACATCAGGAAAATCGTGCCACCGACAAGCGTGATGACCGTCGTCATGCGAAAGAAGGCGCCCGGATCGATAACGACACTCTGAGCGCCTTCGAGACCGACGGCGATGCCGTAGCCCTGAAGCGCTGCGAGAATGACCGTGCCGTAGCGCGTGTACTGGTTGATCTGCTTGCGGCCCTGCTCGCCTTCCTTCTTGAGCTGGGCGAGATGCGGCGACACCGTCGTCATCAACTGCATGATGATGGACGAGGAGATGTAGGGCATGATCGCCAGCGCGAAAATGGCCATACGGCCCACGGCACCGCCCGCGAACATGTCGAAAACGCCGAGAAGGCCGCCCTGCTGCTGCTGAAACACCTGCGCCAGCGCCAGGGGGTCGATGCCCGGCAGCGGCACATATGTACCGAGACGATAGACGATCAGCACACCCAGCGTGAACCAGATGCGCTTTTTCAGCTCGGTCGCTTTCGCGAAGGCGGCGAAGTTCAGATTTGCCGCGAGCTGTTCAGCCGCTGATGCCATTACATCTCACCTTGTGCACACCGTATCCGTGCGCGCGCATGTTTCAGAGAGTGCCCGCTCCCGAGATCGAATTATTCGGCGGCAACCTTCGCAGGCGCGGTCACCTTCACCGATCCGCCGGCCTTTTCCACCGCCGCCACCGCACTCGCGGAAGCGCCGGCGACTTCGAAATTGAGCTTCGCCTTGATCTCGCCCTTGGCGAGCAGGCGAACGCCGTCCTTCGCGCGCCGGATGACGCCGGCTGCAACCAGCGCAGCCGCATCGACCGTCGCGCCCTTGTCGAGCTTGCCGGCATCCACAGCAACCTGCACACGGCCGAGATTGACCGCGTTGAAGTCGAGGCGGAACAGGTTTTTGAAGCCGCGCTTCGGCAGGCGCATGTGGATCGGCATCTGGCCGCCCTCATAGCCCTTGATGGCGACGCCGGTGCGGGACTTCTGGCCCTTCACGCCGCGTCCGCCGGTCTTGCCCTTGCCCGAGCCGATACCGCGGCCGACGCGGATGCGCGACTTGCGGGCGCCTTCGTTGTCGGAGATTTCATTCAGTTTCATCGAATTGCCTCGCGAGCCTTAAACTTCGTCCACGACGCGGACGAGATGGGCCACCTTGTTGATCATGCCGCGCACGGCCGGCGTATCCTGAAGCGTCCGCGTACGGCGCATCTTGTTGAGGCCGAGCCCGATCAGCGTTTCGCGCTGCGACGGCTCGCGCCGGAGAGGGCTGCCGATCTGCTGCACGGTCACTGTCTTGCCGTCTGTCTTCTTCGCTGACATCGCTCGCTTCCTCTTCTCAAGCCTTACTCGGCGGTCGCTTCGGCGGCGCCATCCGAACGGCGGCCGACGATCTCGCTGACCTTCTTGCCGCGGCGCGTCGCAACCATGCGCGGGCTCTGCTCGTTCTTCAGCGCATCGAAGGTCGCGCGCACCATGTTGTAGGGGTTCGTCGAACCGAGCGATTTCGCAACCACGTCCTGGACGCCAAGCGTTTCGAACACGGCGCGCATCGGACCGCCGGCGATGATGCCGGTGCCGGGAGGCGCCGCGCGCAGAACGACGCGACCCGCACCGTGGCGACCGTCGACGTCGTGATGCAGCGTCCGGCCTTCGCGCAGCGGCACGCGGATCATCGCGCGCTTCGCGGCTTCCGTCGCCTTGCGGATCGCTTCCGGCACTTCGCGCGCCTTGCCGTGACCGAAGCCGACACGGCCCTTCTGATCGCCCACGACGACGAGCGCGGCAAAGCCGAAACGCCGACCGCCCTTCACCACCTTGGCGACGCGATTGATGTGGACCAGCTTGTCCACAAACTCGCTGTCGCGCTCTTCGCGGTCCCTGTTATCCTTACGTGCCACAGCCTGAATCCTTTAGAAGTTGAGACCGCCTTCGCGGGCGCCCTCTGCGAGCGCCTTGACGCGCCCATGATAGATGTAGCCGCCACGATCGAAGACAACATCGGTGATGCCCGCTTCTTTCGCACGCGCGGCGACGAGCTTGCCTACTTCGCCGGCCGAGGCCGTATTGGCACCGGCCTTCTTGCCGAACTTTTCGTCGAGCGTCGAAGCGGCCGCCAGCGTGACGCCGCGCCGGTCGTCGATGACCTGCGCATAGATATGCTTCGACGAACGGAACACCGACAGCCGCGGACGTTCTGTCGCGACCCTTGCGAGCTTGCTGCGATTGCGCATCGCACGGCGTTGGGACGTATTTTTCAATTTGCTCATGGCGCGCATCCGCTCACTTCTTCTTGCCTTCCTTGCGGAAGATATATTCGCCGGCGTACTTCACGCCCTTGCCCTTGTAGGGTTCCGGCCCGCGATAGCCGCGGATTTCCGCCGCAACCTGGCCGACCTTCTGCTTGTCGATGCCGCTGACCGTGATCTCGGTCGGCTTGCCGCATTTGATGTCGATGCCGGCCGGGATCGGATAGATCACGTCATGGCTGAAGCCCAGATTGAGCTGCAGGTTCTTGCCCTGGATCGCCGCACGATAGCCGACGCCGTTGATCTCCAGCGTCTTCGAAAAACCGTCCGTCACGCCGACGATGAGGTTTTCGACCAGCGTGCGCGAAAGGCCCCACATCGCGCGGGCGCGTTGCGAGTCATCGCGCGGGCGCACCGTCAATCCCGGCTCGCCCTGCTCGATCGTTACGTCATCCACCAGCGTGAGCTTCAACTCACCCTTCGGACCCTTCACAGCCACTTCCTGGCCGTTCAGCGTCACCGTCACCCCTTTGGGGATTCCGACGGGGTACTTACCAATTCGCGACATGGTCTCTGTTTCCTGTCGTCTGTATTCGCCGATTGCCGTCCACGTCTCTAGAAGACGCGGCAGAGCACCTCGCCACCCACATTCTGTTCCCGCGCCGCATTGTCGGACATGATGCCCTTCGGCGTCGAGAGGATCGAAATGCCGAGGCCGTTATGTACCGTCGGCATCGTCTTCACCGAAGAGTACACACGCCGGCCTGGCGTCGACACGCGTTCGATCATCTGAATGACCGGCGCGCCTTCGTTGTATTTCAGCTCAATCT
>PHEO01000065.1 GCA_002841195.1 Alphaproteobacteria bacterium HGW-Alphaproteobacteria-11 | reverse complement strand
GCGCCTGCTGGAACGGCAATCTATGTTCGCTCGACGAGGAACCGACGCCCTATATCCCGACATCGCAGATCGACCACAACGACCCGCGCAAGCTGAAGGGTGTCTTCGACGAAGCGCATGACGACAATCCGCTGAAGGACTGGACGCAGGTCTTCGTCACCTATTGCACGGGCGACGTGCATCTCGGCAACCGCGACGTGACTTACGATAGCTGGAAAGAGGAATTCACGGTGCGCCATCGCGGCCGCGCCAATGTCCGCGCCGTGCTCGACTGGGTCTACCGCAATGTGAAGGCGCCCGAGCGCGTGCTTGTCGCCGGATCAAGCGCCGGCGGCATCGCCGCGCCCTGGTATGCGGTCGAAATCGCCGAACGCTATCCGCAAGCCGGCATCGCGGTGCTGGGCGACGGCGCCGGCGGCTACCGCGACCCCGGCGTCGCCGCGCTGATGGAAGGCTGGGGTTTCTTCGACGACGCGCCCATCTGGGTGAGCGACGGCGGCGCGCCCGGTACATTTGAGGAAATCTGGCGCCGCGCCTCGATTGCCGCGCCGGAAGTCACCATGGCGCAATACGACAACGCTTATGACGAGGTGCAGGAAATGTTCCTGAAACTGCTCGGCACCGAGGCGCGGCTGCACAAGCTGATCGAGGCCAACCGCAACGACCTCGCCGCCACCATCCCCGGCTTCCGCTCCTATGTGGCGGGCGGCACGCCCCACACGCTGATCCGCTTCGATCGTCTTTACACGTATGAAGTGGAAGGCGTGAAGGCGCCCGACTGGCTGCGCGCGCTGGCGGAAGGCGAAGAGATGGCGAGTGTCAGTTGCGGATCGGCGGCGGCGTGCGAGCGGGAGCCCGGCCAATAGCGGTCACACGCAATCCCGTCGTCGCGGCAAACCTTCCCTTCCGACTCATCGGCGACAAGTCGTAGTCTTGGGTGCGGCAGGTCGCCTTGCGAATCATATACATGAAAATAATGTAATATAAAATATTTTCGTGTGGCCACGTGAAATTACCGTTGACTCGTCGCCGATCCCATTGATACCCTACTTAACAGATAGACAAATGTTATCGCAAAAAGCCAAATACGCGTTGAAGGCCATGATCGCGCTGGCCACCCAGAAGGAAGGCGACTTGCTTCAGGCAGCCGACATAGCGGAACGGCAGAACGTGCCCCGGAAATTTCTGGAGCTGATTCTGCTCGACCTGAGGAAGCACGGCCTGGTGCGTAGCCAGCGCGGCAAGCTCGGCGGCTATGCGCTGGCCAAGCCGGCCGATGCGATCACATTCGGGCAGGTCATCCGCATTATGGATGGTCCCCTGGCGCCGATACCCTGCGCCAGCCTGACCGGCTACCGGCGCTGCGCCGACTGCCGGGACGAGAAGGCCTGCGCCGTCCGCCGGACGATGCGGGAGGTACGGGATGCAGCGGCGGCGATCCTCGACGGAACGACCATCGCCGATGCGACCGGAGCGGGCGCCACAGGATTGAGGGCCGCTCTGGGGGGCTGAAAAAAATTTGCCCCGTAACACTACTAATTTGATCGACTTAATTGGTAAGGAAAGCTGACATGACCTTTTCATCGCTGACACGCCGTTCGGCCGTACTGCTCGGGGCCTCGCTGCTGATGCTCGGCCTCACATTCGAAGTCCGCGCCGACACGACCATCCTCAACGTCTCGTACGATCCGACGCGCGAGTTCTACCGCGAATACAACGCCGCCTTCGCCGAACACTGGAAGAAGGAAACCGGCGAGACGGTCAACTTCGAACAGTCGCATGGCGGCTCGGGCAAGCAGGCCCGCGCGGTGATCGACGGGTTGCAGGCCGACGTGCTGACGCTGGCGCTGGCCGGCGACATCGACGAGGTCGCCAATCACAGCGACCTGCTGCCGAAGGACTGGCAGGCGCGCTTGCCGCAGAACAGCTCACCCTACACCTCGACCATCGTGTTGCTGGTGCGCAAGGGCAATCCGAAGAACATCAAGGACTGGGACGATCTCGCCCAGCCGGGCGTCGCGGTCATCACGCCGAACCCGAAGACCTCCGGCGGCGCGCGCTGGAACTATCTGGCGGCCTATGCCTATGCCCTCGACACGTTCGGCAATGACGACGCCAAGGCGCGCGCTTTCGTCGGCGTCATCTACAAGAACGTGCCGGTGCTCGACACCGGCGCCCGCGGCTCGCTGACCACCTTCGTGCAGCGCGGCATCGGCGACGTTTTCATCTCATGGGAAAACGAAGCCTTCCTCGCCCAGGCCGAATTCCCCGGCCAGTTCGAGATCGTCGTGCCGTCGATCTCGATCCTCGCCGAACCGCCGGTCGCGCTCGCCGACAAGAACGCCGACCGCAAGGGCAGCCGCAAGGTCGCCGAAGCCTATCTGAACTACCTCTATTCGCCCGAAGGCCAACGCCTCGCCGCCAGGCACTATTACCGGCCGCGCGAAGCACAACACGCCGCCGCGGAAGACATCGCGCGCTTCCCGGAAGTCAAACTCTTCACCATCGACGACAAGTTCGGCGGCTGGGTGAAAGCGCAGCCCGAGCATTTCGGCGACGGCGGCGTCTTCGACCAGATTTACCAGCCGGGCCGATAAGACTCTTCTATTTCATTACGTTCAAATTTCGGGGGTTCACCCAAATGCACAAGACCACTTCGTTCAAACCCAATTCATTGAAGTCGACCCTACTCCTGAGCACGGCGCTTCTCGGCGCCGTGCTCACCGGGCCGGCCCTTGCCGGCCAGCCGGTCGAAGCGCGCGTCCAGAAGCTGGAAGCGACCATTCTCGAACTTCAGCGCGAGCTCGACGCGGTGAAGCAAGACCAGGCAAAGTCCGCAACCGCAAAGCCGGCCGAATCTCCAGTCGTCTTCAAGGGAGGTCCGGCTTTCGAGGCGGCGGACGGCAGCTGGTCCTTCAAGGTGCGCGGTCGCGTCGAAGCCGATGCCGCCTTCTACGACAAGTCGGGCGGCAACAATCCGGTCGACTTCAATGACGGGACGGAACTGCGCCGCGCCCGCATCGGCGTTGACGGCAAGATTGCCACCGACTGGCTCTATCGCCTCGAAGCCGACATCGCCAAGGGCAGCCGCAACGACAACACCGGCAACGAGATCGACGTCAAGGACGCTTATATCGCTTATGCCGGCATCGACTATTTTCGCATCACGGCCGGTCAGCACAAGACACCGAACTCGCTCGAGCAGCTCACCAGCTCGCCCGACCTCGTCTTCACCGAGCGCCCGCTTGCTGTCGAAGCTTTCAACCACCGGCTGACCGCCGGCGGCGACTTCAAGGCCGGCATCTCGGCCGGCTACAGGGGCGCGAACCACACGCTGACGGCTGGCGTCTTCGGTTCCAACTTCGCTGTCAACAGCAACACGGCAGGCGGCGCTGCCAATGACGAAGGCTGGGGCGTGCATGGACGCGGTACCTTCGCGCCCATCCAGGAAAAGGGCAAGGTGCTGCATCTCGGCGCCTCGGGCTATTGGCGCGATGCCGGCGGCCAGAACGGTTTCGGCGGCACCAACGTTCGTTTCCGCTCGACGCCCGAAGTCTCGGCTGTCGACGGTCACCGCCTGGTCGACACCGGAAATCTCGCGGCCGATACCTACACGTCCTACGGCGCCGAACTCGGTGGCGTCTGGGGTCCGTTCCATGCGCAGGCGGAATATCTCCTCGCTTCCGTCGACCAGACGGGCGCGCTGTCGAGTCTCGATTTCGACGGCGGCTATGTGCAGATCGGCTATGTGCTGACCGGCGAAAGCCGCAACTACAGGAACGGCATTTTCTCGCGCGCGAAACCGGCCAATCCGTTCTCGCTGAAGGGCGGTGGCGCCGGCGCCTGGGAAATAGCGGGTCGCTTCAGCACCATCGACCTCAATGACGGCGCGCTCGCCGGCGGTTCGCAGGACAACTACACGGCGGCACTCAACTGGTACCCGAACGAGTTTGTGCGCGTCGGCCTCAACTATGTGCGCATCGACGCGGAACGGGCCGGTGTTACGACCGAAGCCGACGCCGTTGTCTCGCGTATCGGCGTGAGCTGGTAACGGCAACAGGGGGAGATCGCATCGTGTCGACGCTATCACTCGCAGATGTCTTGCCGAAACGGTCTCCCTCCGTGCTGCCGGGCTTCGGCCTGACCATGGGGCTGACGCTGACCTGGCTCAGCCTGATCATCCTGATCCCGCTTGCCGGCGTCTTCATCACCTCAGCCGGTCTCGGCTGGACGGAATTCTGGCGGCTGGCATCGGACGCGCGCACCGTGGCGGCGCTGAAGCTGAGCTTCGGCACGGCGCTGATCGCAGCCGGCCTCAACGCGGTATTCGGCCTGCTCGTCGCCTGGGTGCTGGTGCGCTACAGCTTTCCCGGCAAGCGCCTGCTCGATGCGGCAATCGACCTGCCCTTCGCGCTGCCGACGGCGGTGGCCGGCCTCGCCTTCACCGCGCTTTACGCACCGAACGGCTGGCTCGGCAGCTGGCTGGTGCCGCTCGGGCTGAAGGTCGCCTTCACGCCGCTCGGCATCGTCGTCGCGCTGGTCTTTATCGGATTGCCCTTCGTCGTCCGCACCGTGCAGCCGGTGCTGGCCGATTTCGACAAGGAGCTGGAGGAAGCCGCCGCCACGCTCGGCGCCACGCGTTTCCAGACCGTCCGGCGCATTGTGCTGCCGGCGTTGATGCCGCCGCTGCTGACCGGCTTTGCGCTGGCCTTCGCGCGCGGCGTCGGCGAATACGGCTCCATCATCTTCATCGCCGGCAACATTCCCTATGTGTCGGAAATCGCGCCGTTGCTGATCGTCATCCGGCTCGAGGAATTCAACTATGCCGGCGCGACGGCTGTGGCCGCCATCATGCTGGTCATTTCCTTCGCACTGCTTTTCGTCATCAACCTGCTGCAGGCGTGGAACCGCCGCCGCATCGGACTGGCCGGCTAGGAGACAAAACCCGTGGCAATCGATCCCCTCGCCATCGACACCGCGCGCATTCCCGCTGGCAATACGCCGCCGCGGGCGCGCTTCCGCACACCGCTCAGCGAAGTTCCGTGGGTGAAGTTCGGCCTGACCGCCATCGCCGTCGCTTTCCTGGCGCTGATGCTGGTGTTGCCGCTGGCCGCCGTCTTCGCCGAAGCGTTCCGGCGCGGCGTCGAACCCTTCCTGGCGGCGCTGGTCGAGCCCGATGCGCTGTCGGCCGTGCGGCTGACGCTGTTCGTCGCGGCGATTTCGGTGCCGGCCAATCTGCTCTTCGGCCTCGTCGCATCCTGGGCGATCGCCAAGTTCCAGTTCAAGGGCAAATCCTTCCTGATCACGCTGATCGACCTGCCCTTTTCGGTGTCGCCGGTGATTTCAGGCCTCGTCTATATCCTGCTCTTCGGTTCCTACGGTTTTCTCGGTCCCTGGCTGATCGCCAACGGCTACCAGATCGTCTTCGCGGTGCCGGGCATCGTGCTCGCCACCATCTTCGTCACCTTTCCCTTCGTCGCCCGTCAGCTCATTCCGCTGATGGAACAGCAGGGCACGACGGAAGAAGAAGCCGCGCTCTCGCTCGGTGCGGGCGGCTTACGCACGTTCTGGAGCGTGACGCTGCCCAACGTCAAATGGGCGCTGCTTTACGGCGTTCTGCTCTGCAACGCGCGTGCAATGGGCGAATTCGGCGCCGTTTCGGTCGTCTCCGGTCACATTCGCGGCAAGACCAACACCATGCCCCTTCATGTGGAGATCCTCTACAATGAATACAATTTCGTTGCCGCCTTTGCGGTTGCCACCCTTCTGGCCCTCCTCGCCCTCGTCACCCTCGTCCTCAAATCCGCACTCGAGTGGCGCTACGGTGGTGAGCTTGCCGCGCACGGGCGGCACTAGAACGATGCCGGGCGAAGGCGCGCGGCGCGCACCGGTCCGCATCGACGTCGAGGAACTCGGCAAGTCCTACGGTTCCTTTGCGGCGCTCGACAATGTCTCGCTGACGGTCAGGCCGGGCGAGTTGCTGGCGCTGCTCGGACCCTCGGGCTCGGGCAAGACGACGCTGCTGCGCGCCATCGCGGGCCTCACCGCGACGGAAGAGGGCACGATCCGCTTCGACGGCGAAGATGCGACGACGCTCAGCCTGCGCGAGCGCCGCGTCGGCTTCGTCTTCCAGCAATATGCATTGTTCCGCCATATGACGGTGTTCGACAACGTCGCTTTCGGGCTGCGCGTGCGCCCGCAGGGCGAACGTCCGCGTGCCGGCGAAATCGCCCGCCGGGTGCGCCGCCTGCTGGAACTGGTGCAATTGCCGGGGCTTGAAAAGCGTTTTCCGAGCCAGCTCTCGGGCGGCCAGCGCCAGCGCGTGGCGCTGGCGCGCGCGCTCGCCATTGAGCCCAACGTGTTGCTGCTCGACGAGCCGTTCGGCGCGCTCGATGCGAAAGTGCGCAAGGAACTGCGCCGCTGGCTGCGCGAGTTGCACACCGAGACCGGGCTCACCACCATCTTCGTAACCCACGACCAGGAAGAGGCGCTGGAACTGGCCGACCGCGTCGTCATCATGCGCGAAGGAAAAGTCGAGCAGATCGGCACCCCCGCCGACATCTACGACGAACCGGCGACCCCTTATGTCTGCGAATTCCTCGGTGGCGTCGCCCGCTTCGAGACGAAAGCGAAGGACGGTGAGGCCGACATACTGGGCAGCACCTTCCCCATCGAAAGCGACGGCGACTATTCGGGACCGGCGCTCGCCTATGTCCGCGCGCACGAAATCGAAATCGTATCGCGCGAACTCGCAGAGGGCGTTCCGGCCGTCATCCGCGCCGTCCGCCCCTTTGGCCCGACGGTCACGGTGGAGCTTTCCATCGAGGGCCGGGCGGAAAGGATCGAGGCGGAGGTGCCACGCGAACTCCATAGCGGCGGCGAACTGGGGCTCGGCCAAGGCGTCTTTATCCGGGCGGTCTCGGCCCGGATATTTCCGGTGAACTGACACCCCTCCCCTTTCCTTGCCAAGCCGCGCCCCATGCCTATACTCCCTCGCTTTCCAAAGCTGGCGGGGACAATCCCCGGTGGCAGAAATCGGCGGAAAGCATGGCAAAATCCTCCAATTCGGGCCGGGCTCTCGTCGGCATCATCATGGGCAGCCAGTCCGACTGGCCGACCATGAAGCACGCCGCCGAGGCGCTGAAGGCGCTGGATGTGCCCTTTGAGGCGCATATCGTCTCGGCCCATCGCACACCCGACCGCATGGTCGAATATGCGAAGTCGGCGAAGGCGCGCGGACTGAAGGTGATTATCGCCGGCGCCGGTGGCGCGGCGCATCTGCCGGGCATGACGGCCTCGCTGACCGCCCTGCCGGTTTTCGGCGTGCCTGTGCAGTCGAAAGCGCTGTCGGGCCAGGACAGCCTGCTTTCGATCGTGCAGATGCCGGGCGGCATTCCGGTGGGGACGCTCGCCATCGGCGAGGCGGGCGCCAAAAACGCCGGGCTGCTGGCCGCGGCCGTGCTGGCGCTTTCCGACGAAGCGCTGGCCGAACGGCTGGATGCATACCGCGCCGCGCAGACCGACGCCGTCGCCGACATGCCCGAGGACGAATAGTGACGGCAATCGCGCCCGGCGGGCGGATCGGCATTCTGGGCGGGGGACAGCTTGGCCGGATGCTGGCGATGGCGGCGGCCGAACTCGGCTTCAAATGCCATATCTATTGTCCGGACGAGGAAGTGCCGGCGGCGGACGTCGCCGCGGCGCTGACGCGCGCGCCTTACGACGATGCGGCGGCGCTGGCGCGCTTCGCCGACAGCGTCGATGTCGTGACGTATGAATTCGAGAACGTGCCGGCCGAAACGGCGCATATCCTGAGCCAACACGCGCCGGTGCGCCCCGGCGCCGCCGCGCTGGCGACCGCGCAGGACCGGCTGACCGAGAAGAACTTCCTGAAGCAGAACGGCATCGCGACCGCACCCTTCGCCGATGTGGCCAACGCGGACGATCTGGCAAAGGCGCTGGACGCGATCGGCGCGCCGGCGGTGCTGAAGACGCGGCGCATGGGCTATGACGGCAAGGGCCAGGCGAAGATCCTCTCGCCGAAAGCGGCAGCCGCCGCCTGGGACGCGATCGGCCGGCTGCCGGCGATCCTCGAAGGCTTTGTCGATTTCGAGCGCGAGATTTCGGTCGTCGTCGCGCGCGGGCTCGACGGCGAGGACGCGGCCTACGATCCGGTCGAAAACATTCATGCCAACCACATTCTCGACCGCACCTTTGCGCCGGCCGCGCTGACGCCGGCGCTGGCAGAGGAGGCCCGCGCCATCGCCGCGAAGATCGTTTCCGAACTCGACTATGTGGGCGTGATGGGCGTCGAGATGTTTGTCGGCCGCGACGGCCGGCTGCTCGTCAACGAGATCGCGCCGCGCGTTCACAATTCCGGCCACTGGACGATGGACGCCTGCGCGGTGAGCCAGTTCGAACAGCATATCCGCGCGATCTGCGGCTGGCCGCTGGGCGACCCTGCGCGCCATTCCGACGCCGTGATGACCAACCTGATCGGCGCCGATGCCGGCACATGGGCCACGCTGGCCGCCGAACCGGGCGCAAAGCTGCATCTCTACGGCAAGGCGGAAGCGCGCGCTGGCCGCAAGATGGGCCATGTCAACCGGCTCTATCCGCTTGGAAAACGTCCGCCGGTTACGCCCCGTTAACCGCTAACCCTCACCCTGTAGGCAGGAGAAACCCGGCGGGCCCGAAAAGGTCGCAGCCGGACCGGGAAGAGCGCCTATGGATTTGGCCGAAAGCCAGACATTCAATGGTATTGACGAGGACGCGCGCCACCTCATGGAAGCGCATGCGCCGAGCGCCGGCCGCGCAACGGCCGCGCCCGCATTCGGTCCGCGCGCGCTTTCCGACTTCTTCACCTACTGGTCCTCACTGCCGCGCGCGAACGGCGCGCCCGACGCCACCGGTTTCGATCCGCTGGCGCTGACGCTGTGGCTGCCCGATACGACCATCATGGAGATTCACAGGCCCGCCGATATTCGATTCCGGCTCGTCGGTACGCGCGTCGCCGAACGCATGACGCACGATCCGACCGGCACCAACATGCTCGACATGCTGGCGCCGGAAACGCGGGCCCAGGTCTGCCGCGACATGCACGAAATCGCCTACCGGCCCTGCGGCTATCATGCGTGCTATGTGAATGTTTACGGGTCGGGCCGCGTGTCGCATGTGCAGAGCCTCTATCTGCCGCTGGCCGCGCCGGCCGGCCATCCGCCGCGCATGATTGCGGTGCATGCGCCGGAAGAGGCGGTGGAGTATCAGCCGCCCGCCGACCGCACGGTCTGCGCCACCTCGATCGACGAAATCGTCTGGGTCGATGTGGGTCGCGGTGTACCGGGATAGGTTATTTTCGGCGGGTTGCCGATTACATTCGAAAGATCGAAATGTCCGCCAGTGCGGCCAGCTATTCCAGTGCCATCGAGATGCCGGCGGACGTCCGGCGCCTGCTCCGCACATGCGACGCAAGCAAAGGCGAGCCATCTGAATCGCCACTGCTCGAAAACCCCGCTCAGAGCGCGGTGTTTCGATACTGGAGCGGTCTGCCGCGCATAAATGGAATGCCGGATTCGACGGCATTCAGTCCCGCAGCCGTGAAGCGATGGCTTCCGAGCCTGACGGTTCTGTCGCTCAACAGCCCGGAACAGATCAATCACAGACTGGTGGGAACGGAAGTCACCACGCAGCTCGACTTCGAGTTGACGGGGGCGAACCTGCTGGACTTCATTCCAGCGCAGACACGGCTTCAATGCAGCCGGGATATGCATGAAATTGGCTACCGGCCCTGCGGCTGGCAGGCCCGTCACGTCACCCGCTTCAGATCGGGCCGCATTTCGAAAATAGAGACGCTCTATCTGCCGATGCATGCCCCACACCCACAGCCGCCACGCATTCTCGGCATGCACAGCGCGCATGAGCCGGCCGGCTACGACCTTTCATCGGATGATACCGTCTTTGGCGCCGAATTCGATCGTATGATCTGGATCGATATCAGCTTCGGCACGCCCTGAGCTATTCCCGGTAGCGCAGGCGGCCGAGCAGCGCGAAGGGATCCGGCAGCTTGTCGACAATACCCAGAACCGACGCCTTGGCTTTTTCGAAGCGCATCACATCCTCGATGCGCGCATCGAGAAAGGCCCATGTGTCGGCGAAATCTTCCGACCGGTCGGCAAGCCAGTAAAGCGTGACGGCGGAATAGACGCCCGCCAGCGTTGCGCGCTTGGTGTAGAAGTTGAAATCGGTGGCGGTGTCGCCGGCGGCGCGCCAGATCGCGTCGACCGTGCGGTAGAGCGCGCGGGGGCCGCGGCCGCCCGATGTCGGGAGCGCCAGCAGCGTGACGGCGCGGCGCACCGCCTCGCGATGCGGGCCATCGGCCTCGATGCGGGTGCGCACGGCGCGCGTGATGCGCGCGCGCACTTTCATCGCGGCAAGGTCTTCTCCCGCCAGAGCTTCCGCCATGCGCCGGTCGCCGTCGGCCAGAAAATAATCGACGAGATCGAGCGCGCCGTCCGGGAAGGCAAGACGCATTTCGTTGTGATCGACGCCCGCGACTTCCGCCGCCTCGCGCATCAGGCGCGGCGTCCAGCCGTCGAACGCGACATGAGGGAGCGCGGCGGCGAGAATTTTCGCCTGCGCCGCCTCGACATGGGTGGTCTTGCGCGCATGGGCGCCGGGGCGGGTTTTTCTATCGGCCATCGGCATCGTCCCTTTCCGTTTCCTGCGCTTCCATCTGGGCCGCCAACATGGCGCGGGCCTCGCTTTCGAATATCAGTTCGCCGAGATCGTCCATCCGCTGCGGATAGAGAATGCCGTCGAGATGGTCGCATTCGTGCTGCACGACGCGGGCATGAAAGCCGCGCGCGCGGCGCTCGATCGTTTCGCCGTCGGGCGTGACGCCACGATAGCGGATGTCGAGGCTGCGCGGCACGAGGCCGCGAAGCCCCGGCACCGAGAGGCAACCCTCCCAGCCCTTTTCGGTTTCCCCCGACAGGATCTCGATTTCGGGATTGATGAGGACGGTGAGCGGCGCGGTGTGATCGAAAATCTCGGCCTCGTCGACCGCCTCGCCCGCCCGCTCGGCCGGCGCCTGGAAAATGACGATCCGCCACGGCTCGTAAACCTGCGGCGCGGCGAGACCGGCGCCATTGGCGTCGATCATCGTCTCGATCATGTCGGCGACCAGCGCCCTCACCGCCGGCGCGGTGGGGTCGGGAACGGGCCGGGCGATGCCCCGGAGCACCGGATGTCCCATGCGGGCGATTTTTCGTATGGCCATGGGCGCAATATGAGCCCGCCGCCCCCGCCCGGCAACGGGGCGGATTGCCTCGCTTTTCGGCCCCGCGCCGGTGGACAAAGCCCCGATCCTTTGCTAGACAAGCGGCACTCTTGCGGGGGGCGCGGCCCGTCCGCGCTTAACCCATTGAAACTAGACAGGTTTTTCTCGTGCAGGTACTCGTTCGCGACAACAATGTCGATCAGGCCATGAAGGCCCTGAAGAAGAAGCTTCAGCGCGAAGGCGTGTTCCGCGAAATGAAGCTGCGCAACTTCTACGAGAAGCCCTCCGAGAAGCGCGCCCGCGAAAAGGCCGAAGCCATCCGCCGCGCCCGCAAGCTGGCCCGCAAGCGCGCCCAGCGCGAAAGCGGCGTGCCGGCCGCCGCAAAGAAGTAATCCGGCTCTTTTCGAGCCTCGACATGACAACGCCCCCGAAATTCGGGGGCGTTTTCGTTTGGGCGCCGCCTGACGCCTAGATGCGTTTCGCCATCAACCGTTCATAGGTGCGATACCCCGCCGCATCGTAGATGCGCTGCGCGCGGGCGTTGCTTTCGAGTACATAGAGCCTGATCTCGCCGATGCCGGCGGCCCTGGTATGCGCCTCCGCCGCTTCGAGCAGCGCCCGGCCGACGCCCTTGCCGCGCGCGCCCTCATCGACGCTGATGTCCCAGATCAACGCGTGGCGGCGATGCTCCGGCCGCACAAAGGTGCCCGGATCCTCCTCGAAGGCAAAACTCAGAAAACCGACAACCGATCCTTCATCCTCGGCAACCAGCGTCACGCCGCCCTGGGCGGCAATTTCGCCGCTCACCCAGTCGAGATGGCTTTCGGCAGCGGATGCGCCGGCGCGATTGTCCTCGATCGCAGCCTCGAATTCGTTGAGCGCGCCCATCAGACGGATGAGCGCCGGGCGGTCTGCGTCCCGCGCAACACGAACGACGACGTCCATGTCAGAACCGCTCCTCGCCCTGTTCGCGCACCGGATCGGGGAAATCGCGGTAGAGCGCAAACTGGATGCCGGTCACCAGCGAGTTGACGTTGAAATGCTCGGCCTCGACCGGGTCGGCCCGCGTCGCCACCCAGTTGAACGCCGAATCGAGCTGGGTCATGTCCGCAACCTCGACCATGAAATGGAACTCGCCGAGATGCGCGGGCGCGAGGCCAAGCTTCTTGCGCATCAGCCGCCAGCCCTCGATGACGCCCTCGCGCTCGAGAAGCTCCATATAGGCGGTGAAGGCCTCAACGAAATCCATGTCGCGGATGCCGGGCTTCAGGTTGAACCAGCCGTGATAGATGTCCATGCCTCTCTCCCCCAAAAGAAAACGGGCGGCGCCCATGTGAACACCGCCCGCCCGATCCGTCCAGCGCGCGATCTCAGCCGCGCGCCAGCGCCTTCGCGGCAAAGACCGAAAGCACCACCATCGTGAATTCGACGACGAGCGGCTGCACGATGCCTTCCGGCACGCCGTCGACGACGATACCGAGGATACGTCCGAAAAGGGCGAGGCCGTAGAGCACCGCCGCGCCGAGAATCCAGTGCGGCCGGCCGACGAAAAGCGCCGCGCCGGCGGCGACCGCGCTGGCGAGGAAGAACGCGCCGATATCGGCCCGAAGCGCATTGAGCCCGAGCGGCGACAACGCGCCAAGGCCGAGATTCGCGCCCATTTCCGCAGGCGACAAAATCATCATTGCGCCGACCGCCAGCGAAAACAGCCCCACCAGCGCGGCGGCAATACGAGCAATCCAGATCATCCAATCCCCTTCCATTTTGTTTCCTGCCCCAAAAGAAAACGGGCGGTACTCATTTTGAGCACCGCCCGCCGATTCCGTCCAGTCGGGGGCTCAGAGCCCCTTGACGATTTCTTCGACCATTTTCTTGGCATCGCCGAAGAGCATCATCGTGTTGTCGCGGAAGAAGAGTTCGTTCTCGACGCCGGCATAGCCCGAACCCATGCCGCGCTTGACGAAAAGCACGGTCTTGGCCTTTTCGACATCGAGCACCGGCATGCCGTAGATCGGGCTTTGCGGGTCGGTCTTGGCCGACGGGTTGGTGACGTCATTGGCCCCGATGACGAAGGCAACGTCGGCCTGGCTGAACTGGTTGTTGATGTCTTCAAGCTCGAAGACTTCGTCGTAAGGCACGTTGGCCTCTGCCAGCAGAACGTTCATGTGACCGGGCATACGACCCGCCACGGGGTGAATGGCGTAGGAAACTTTCACGCCTTCCTTCTTCAGGATGTCGGCCATTTCGCGCAACGTGTGCTGGGCCTGCGCCACCGCCATGCCGTAGCCCGGCACGATGATGACCGAGCCGGCGTTCTTCATGATGAAGGCCGCGTCGTCGGCCGAGCCCTGCTTGACGGGCCGCGTCTCAACCGCGCCGCTCGCGGCCGCGACGTCGCCGCCGAAGCCGCCGAGGATGACGCTGAAGAAGGAGCGGTTCATCCCCTTGCACATGATGTAGGAGAGGATCGCACCCGACGAACCGACCAGCGCGCCGACGATGATGAGCGCAAGGTTGCCGAGCGTGAAGCCGATGCCGGCCGCCGCCCAGCCCGAATAGGAGTTCAGCATCGAAACGACGACGGGCATGTCGGCGCCACCGATCGGAATGATGATCAGGAAGCCGATGACGAAGGCGAGCACGGTAATCAGCAGGAAGAGTTCGGTGGTCTGTCGCGACACGTCGGAAACGAGCCAGCCGATGCCACCGACGATGGCGATAGCGATGGCCGCGTTGATGACGTGCCGCCCCGGCAGCATGATCGGCGCACCCGACATGTTGCCGTTGAGCTTGGCAAAGGCGATGATCGAGCCCGAAAAGGTGATCGCGCCGATGGCCGCGCCGATGCCCATTTCAATGAGGTTGGCCGCATGGATCGCATGGAAGGTGCCGATGCCATAGGCTTCCGGCGCAAGAAACGCCGACCAGGCGACGAAGACGGCGGCGAGACCGACCAGCGAATGGAAGGCCGCGACAAGCTGCGGCATCTGCGTCATGGCGATGCGCCGTGCGATGACCGCCCCGATGCCGCCGCCGATGGCGACGCCGCCAAGGATCAGCGTCCAGGTGAGCGTATTCTGCGCCTGCAGCAATGTCAGCGTCGTGACGATGGCGATCGTCATGCCGATCATGCCGTAGACATTGCCCTGGCGCGACGTTTCGGGCGAGGAAAGCCCCCTGA
>PHEO01000064.1 GCA_002841195.1 Alphaproteobacteria bacterium HGW-Alphaproteobacteria-11 | reverse complement strand
TCTGCATGTAATTGACGCCCAGCCTGTCCGCTTCGAGTTCGTGCGTACGCGAATAGGGCAGCAGCACGCCGAATTGCAGGCCGGCGCCCAGGATCGCGGCGATTCCGGCGGGGTTGCTCACATTGGCGCTTTGCAGGCCGACCTGTGCTGCCTGCATGGCGAGGCCGCCTGCCATATTCTGGCTGTAGCGCTCGGCCGAATGACGTGCCGTCACATGCGCTGTTTCATGGCCCATCACGGTCGCAAGCTGGTCGTCGTTTTCCATGCGCTGGAAAATGCCTTCGTAGAAGCCGACCTTGCCGCCGGGCAGCACGAAAGCATTCGCTTCCTTGCCCTGAAAGACGGTGAACTCCCAAGGCTGGTTCTGCAGATTGGCGGCGGTGACGATTTTCCGGCCGACGGTTTGCAGCCGCGTGTTGAGCGTCTTGTTGGTCGATACTTTTTTCTGCTGATTGATCTGCGTCCAGGCGGAAGCCGAAAGCTGCGTCATCTGCGCTTCCGATACCATCAACAATTGCTGGCGCCCGAGCGCCTTGTTTTCGACGCAGCCGGTCAATGCGATGACATAGCCCGCAGCCAGACCCTTCACGAGTTGGCGGCGATTCAGTTCGATCGGTTTGGTGTCGAGAAAGCGGAATGTCGTTTCCATCGGCGGTCTCCCTGACGCTGCAGCACTGGGTCAGTCTAGGGCAGGGTTAACGGATGTGTCAGCCTGAATGGTATGGGTCATATATTAGAAGTAATATAAAATACCTTGCAGAAGGTTGTTTTTGAACTATATGCATGGTGTACCCAACGAAAGGAGGCCTATCGTGAAAGTTGACACAGGCATCGCGGCGAAGGACCGGAACGAGATTGCCGAGGGGCTCTCGCGCGTGCTGGCCGACACCTACACGCTCTATCTCAAGACCCACAATTACCACTGGAACGTGACAGGACCGCAGTTCCGCACGCTGCATCTGATGTTCGAGGAGCAGTATCGCGAGCTCTGGGCGGCGACCGACGAGATCGCGGAGCGCATCCGCGCACTCGGCGAATTCGCGCCGGGCACCTATGCCGAGTTCGGCAAGCTCAGCACGCTCCAGGAAGACAATGGCGTGCCGGGCGCCGATCAGATGGTCAAGAATCTGGTCAAAGGCCACGAACAGGTGGTGAAGACGGCACGCGACCTCTTCAAGCAGGCAAGCGACGCCGACGACGAAGTGACCGCCGACCTGATGGTGCAGCGGATGCAGGTGAGCGAAAAGACCGCCTGGATGCTGCGCAGCCTCGCGGAATAAGTCGCTGTAACGCTTCGTCACAGAAATTGATGCGGGAAGCGCCGTGATGGCGGATAATTTCGTGGCATGGCGCTTTCCTTTTCTCCCTCCCTTGTGATTTTCGATTGCGACGGCGTGCTGGTCGATACCGAGACGGTGTCGAACCGGCTGCTTGTGCGCGTGCTGGCGGAGGATGGTTTCCACATTTCGTATGACGAGTGCCGCCGGCTTTTTGTCGGGCGCACGATGGATGCGGTGATGGCCCATGTCGAGGCGGCCATCGGCCGGCCGCTCGGCGCGCACTGGCCGGCCTATATTCGCGACGAGACGCTGAAGGCCTTCGGCGAAGGCATCGAACCGGTGGCCGGTGCGCGCGATGTGCTGGCGGCGCTTGCGGCGCGCAACACGCCCTACTGCGTGGCGTCCTCCGGCAAGTTCGAGAAGATGCGCTTCACGCTTGGTGCGACGAAGCTGTTGCCGCTGGTCGAGGATGTGCTTTTCAGCGCCGAGGAAGTCGCGCACGGCAAGCCGGCGCCTGATCTCTTTCTTCACGCGGCGATGCGCATGGGTCACCCGCCCGAATCCTGCCTCGTAATCGAGGACAGCCTGCCCGGCGTTCAGGCTGCGGTGGCGGCGGGAATGCGCGTCATCGGTTATGCGGGCGATCCGCTGACGGATGTGGACGCGCTGAAAAGCGAAGGCGCCCATGTCATTTCGGACATGAGCACCTTGCCGGCACTTCTCGGATTGAAATAGCTCAGGCGGTTTCTGCCTGGCGTGCGCGCTCGAGCGGGCCGGGTCCCTTGCCGGCCTTCTCTGCTTCCTGACCGGCCAGCCAGCGTTCGCTTTCGAGCGCCGCCATGCAGCCCATGCCGGCCGCGGTCACCGCCTGACGGTAGATGTCGTCGGTGACGTCGCCGGCGGCGAAGACTCCGGGAATGCTGGTCGCGGTCGAGTCCGGCGCGGTGACGAGATAGCCGCCGGTCTTGGTTTTCAATTGATCCTTGAAGAGTTCGGTCGCCGGCGCGTGGCCGATCGCCATGAAAACGCCATCGGCTTTCAACTCGCGCGTTTCGCCGGTCTTGACGTTCTTGATGCGCGCGCCGGTGACGCCGGGCGGATTGTCGCCGCCGAGGATTTCATCGACCGCCGAATCCCAGATCACTTCGATCTTCGGATTGTTGAAGAGGCGCTCCTGCATGACCTTCTCGGCGCGGAAACTGTCGCGGCGGTGGATCACCGTCACCTTGGTGGCGAAGTTGGTGAGGAACAGTGCTTCCTCGACGGCGGAATTGCCGCCGCCGACCACCAGGACTTCCTTGCCGCGATAGAAGAAACCGTCGCAGGTCGCGCAAGCCGAGACGCCGAAGCCCTGGAACTTTTCCTCCGAGGGAATGCCGAGCCATTTGGCCTGCGCGCCCGTCGCAATGATCAGCGCGTCGGCGGTGTAGACGGTGCCGCTGTCGCCCTTCAGCGTGAACGGCCGCTTCGACAGGTCGGCGGAGACAATCGTGTCGGCGATCATCTCGGTGCCGACATGGCGCGCCTGCGCTTCCATCTGTTCCATCAGCCAGGGGCCCTGAACGGCCTCGGCAAAGCCCGGATAGTTCTCGACATCGGTGGTGATGGTGAGCTGGCCACCCGGCTGGATGCCCTGAATGAGCACCGGCTCCAGCATGGCGCGGGCGGCATAGATCGCAGCCGTGTAGCCTGCGGCGCCGGCGCCGACGATGAGAACCTTGGCGTGTTTCGTTTCGGACATGTTGTTTCCGTTCGGCTTGGGCTTTGAGTTCGGGGCGCGGGAGGCGGGCTCGCCTTTACTATATAGGGACCGGGCGGGCCCGCCAAAAGTGGTCCGAAAGCGCCCTCAGAGCGCTTCGGCGTGGGCGCCCAGGTATTTCGCGACGCCCGTTGCGTCGGCAACCATCGCCTCCTGACCCTTCTGCCAGCCGGCCGGGCAGACCTCGCCATGCTCCTCGTGGAACTGCAGCGCATCGGCCATGCGCAGCGCCTCGTCGGCATTGCGGCCGAGCGGCAGGTCGTTGACGAGCTGGTGGCGAACGACGCCTTGACGGTCGATCAGGAAGGTGCCGCGCAGCGCCACGCCGTCCTTTTCGATCAGCACGTCGTAGTCGCGGGCGATCTGCTTCGTCATGTCGGAGACCATCGGGAACTTCACGGGGCCGAGGCCGCCATCGTTCGGCGCGGTGTTGCGCCAGGCGGCATGCGTGTACTGGCTGTCGACGCTGATGGCGACAACCTTCACGCCCATTGCCTCGAATTTCGGTACGCGGTTCGAATAGGCGAGAATTTCCGACGGACAGACGAAGGTGAAATCGAGGGGATAGAAGAATACGAGACCGTAAGCGCCATCGAGATAGGTGCGGAGGTTGAAATCCTCGACGATGTCGCCATTCGGCAAGACAGCGGCGGCGGTGAAATCGGGGGCCTGTTTGCCGACGAGAACGGCCATGGGGAACTCCTTTGAAGCTGGTGTGAAAGCCGGGGAGGGATGGAATCGGCTAATCCGTTAGTTAGACCTGTTCTAAAACACATTCAAGGTTTTTTGTTGCACTGCGACAATAAAACACGGCTGATTCCTGCGGGAAATTCGGCCCCCGACGCGGCGCAGTCACGTCTATGGTGGTTGCCTTGTGGTTGGTGTTCACATCGTGTGCCAAATCCGATGACAGGCACTGGTCCTTGACCGAAAATCCTTTTCTCTTGCCCGTGCCGTCTTTGCTATGTGCGCTCGATTGCTGTTTGTTTTCGGTTCGGGCAGATACCGCGCAGAAAAATTGCCGTTCAGAAAAAGGGTGAAGAGCCATGGCCAGAATGTCGTCTTTCGTCGCCATAGGTGCCGCCGCCGTTGCGGGTGTCGCATTCTTCGCGAGCGTCGCGCCGCAGAAAGCCGCGCCGTCCGAGGCCGAGCTTGCGATGTTGTTCGATCCGCGCCTGATCGCTCAGAACCAGTGTGGGCGCGCCGGGCAATATCGCGGCGCCTACTTCCAGCCATCCTTCCAGCTCGCGCTGGCGACGGCGGCGCAGGCGGCGCCGTCCGCCGAAAAGGAGCGCGTGCCGCTCTGGCCGGGTCTCGGCAATCGCTCGTTTCCGGTGACGACCGAAAGTGCCGAGGCGCAAGCCTATTTCGATCAAGGCTTCGCGCTGCTTTACGGCTTCAATCACTGGGAAGCGATCCGTGCCTTCCGCGAAGCGCAGCGGCTCGATCCCGCTTGCGCGCTCTGCTATTGGGGCGAGGCCAAGGCGCATGGCCCCAACATCAACGCCCGCATGGGCGCCGACGCCGAGGATCCCGCGCTTGCGGCGATCGGCAAGGCGGTGGCGCTTGCCGGCGGCGCTTCCGTGCGGGAACAGGCGCTGATCGAGGCGCTGGCGCTGCGCTATGCGCGCGATGGCGAGAGATCTGAACTCGACCGGCAATATGCCGCAGCGATGGAAGACGTTCATCGCCAGTTCCCCGACGACCAGGATATCGCGACGCTCTTTGCCGAAGCGCAGATGGACCTCTCGCCCTGGGACTACTGGGAGCGCGACTACCGGACGCCGAAGCCGCATATCGTCAAGGCGATTGCCGCCATCGACGGTGTGCTGGCCGCGAACCCCGACCATGCCGGCGCCATTCACCTGCAGATCCATCTGATGGAAGCATCCGCGACGCCCGAACGGGCGGAGCCGGGCGCGGATCGGCTTGCCGATCTGATGCCGGGCGCCGGGCATCTCGTCCACATGCCGGGGCACATCTATTTCCGCATCGGGCGCTATCTCGATTCGCTGGAAACCAATGTCCGCGCGGTGGCTGTCGATGAGGATTATCTGTCGAAGACGGAAGGATCGCCGCTCTACCGCTACGGCTATTATCCGCACAACGTTCATTTCGTGATGGTCTCGGCGCAGATGGCGGGCGACGGCAAGACGGCGCTCGAATATGCGCACAAGCTCGATGCGCTCATTCCCTTCGAGGCGGTGAAGACCGCCGCGCTGGTGCAGCCGGTCAAGGTCGCACCCTATTACGCGATCCTCGACTTCGGTTCGCCTGAGGAAATCGCCGCCATTCCGGCGGCGCCCGACGATCTCCCCTTCGTCAAGGGTATCCAGCACTATGTGCAAGGCGTGGCCGCGACGCATACGGACGATCTCGCGGCGGCGGGCACCCATGCAGACGCCATCGCCGCGCTTCGCGAGGATGCGGTGATGGAGGAGCTTGCTGCCGACAACGTACCGGCTGCCAGCATCCTGCATCTCTCGGAACTGGTGTTGCGCGCCCGCATCGACCGGCGCGAGGGCGCGCTCGATGCCGCCCGCGCGAAGCTCGAAGAGGCGGTCGCGGTTCAGAACGGCCTTGCCTACACGGAACCGCCCTTCTGGTATTACCCGGTCGAGCAGACGCTCGGCGCGGTGCTTCTCGAAGCCGGAGAGCCGGAAGCCGCCGTGGCGCAGTTCCGCGCCGCGCTGGTCCGCCATCCGAACAACGCCTGGTCGCTCTACGGATTGATGAAGGCGCAGGAAGCGGCTGAGGACGCCACAATGTCCTACACGGCCGACCTGCTGGCGGCGGCGACGGTCAACCCGGACGCCATCTCGCTCGACAGACTGTGAGGCGTTAGAACCCGAACATGTGATTGAGGCAGAAGAGTGTATGTTTATTGAGAGGAGCGTGCTGAACGAACCTCGGCGTCAATTAAATCAAGTTGCTTTCGCCACCAGTCAATTGCTTCCTGATAAACTTCGCGAGCGTCATCACCCTCCCATGCGTTGTCGAGCATCGGTCGATAGATATTCTCATCCAGATTAAATATCTGCCCGAGGTATTGAGGCTCACCGCCGCCAGGCGGAGAAAATTTGAGCTGAATCACCACGCCCACATCCTCTAGCGGGTGAATTCCAAACTTGTACTCCTTGAGGATGTTATTTCTTTCGTTCTCGATGAACTCCCGAAATATTTGATGCTCGGCTGCCTCTTTCTTCCACTCGTTATGGTGTTTGTCGGCAACAGAAGTCAGCAGAGGGTCATCTCGGGCGTCCACTTTCTTCAATACGCTGCCAACCGCACGCAGAAGTGAGACCGCTCCGGCCCAGAGGATTCTCCACCGCTGAAGGTCCTGCTCTTCTTCAAGCAATTGGAGAGCAACCGCACAGTCTTCTAAAACCTGTCTCGCGGTCGTTGTCATCCAAACACTCTCAGAACCCGAACATGTGATCGAGGCAGAAGCTCTTGTCGCCGTTGACGAGGCCGTGGAAGCCGAAGAGGCGGCAGGTGGTGTCGCGGATGATCACATAGCCGGTGCCGCCCATGCGTTCGCGTTCGTCGCGGTCGAACATTTCGCTCAGGCGCCAGTGGAGGGAACCGCCGCAGGCGATTTCGACCTTGCGTTCGGCGACGGGCTTTCCTTCGGCGTCGTGCAGGATCAGCAGCGTCGTGCTTTTCGGGTGCCAGGGCGTCGAGGCGGGGTAGATCAGGTGGCAGAGCGTGTCGAGCGCGCCGGCGTCGAGCGCCGGGCCGCCGATGCGCAGGAAAAGCCGCGTCGTCAGTCCCGGCGGCTTGTTGGTGTAGCTCTGCGGCTCGTCCTTGTAGATGACGGCGGTGTTGTAGATATGGGCGCCGAAAATCGTCTCGGCGCGGTGGCCGCTCGACTTCTGTTCGAAACGGCCGAGCGCATGCAGCCAGCCATTGCCGTCGCCGCCTTCGCGGAAGTCGTAGAGGAATTCGACATGGCCGTAGCCTGACGGCAGCTTGACGGTTTCTTCCGCGATCCAGGCCTCAATATCGACCTCGACGCTTTCGCGGCGCGGAATGCGGCCGAGATATTTCGTCGCGACGGTCGCGCCGCTGGCGTCGATCATTTCGGCGCGGATCGGCATTTCGTGTTCGTCGCGCGCCATCGGCGTCGGCAGCATCACGGTTTCGAACTTGTCGCGCGGCAGCACCGGCAGCGGCATGATGTAGCCCTTGCCCATATGCTTTTCGAGCGTGGCGATTTCGGGGTTCGGCTTCAGGTCGGTACGCTCGACATTGGCGTGGGCGATGCGGCGCTGGCCGCCGTCGCGTTTCACCTCGTAGCGCGGCCGCACGAAATAGCGACCGGCGACAATCTCGATCTGGTCGGGCCATTTTGCTTGCGGCAGCAGCGTTTCCACCGGAATGCCGCGCGTCGCGAAGGGCGGAATTTCGTCCTCGTACCACGACACATCCTGCGCGCCCATGATGTTGAGGCCGACGGTGCGCGGCGGAATGGGCATCGGGTGCGAATTCTGGATATAGAGCGTCACGCTTTCGCCGGCGTCGCCCGCCGGCATGCCGGCATAATAGTCGGCCGGCCAGGCATTGGCGTCGTGGCTGCAGGACAGCGCCAACCCGTCCTCGCCATACATGTCGAGTGCGTATTTGACGACATCGTGACCCTTGATGCGCAGCGCGTGGATGAACAGCGAACCGGCGAAATCGTCGAGGCCGAAGCGGTGGCGCACCTCGGCGCTGTCGATGACGAAGGGCGCGCCGGGCGCGGGCAGCGTCTCGCGCCACTCGGCCAGTTGTTCGCCCGTTTCGCTAAAGAGGCAGAGCCAGAGTTCCGGCTTTTCGGCGCCGTGTAGCGCCCAGTAATTGGCGCTGGCGACGCGGGTGTGCAATCCGTCCACGCCGTTCGCGCCCTTCCGGTCGCGCAGCAGGGCGAAGTTTGTGGCGAAGTTCATCGGGTCGAGATAGTTCGCCTTGTTGGTCAGCATGTCGTCGGGCAGGCGGATCTCGTCGAGCGTCGCGATGCGCGCGCCTTTCGGAAAGACATGTTCGATCGAAGGCAACGTCTTGTTGGCGTCGAAGGCGAGCACCAGCACAGCCTTCGCGCCGGATTTCGCGATGGCGCCGACAGGCTGCGCGTCGTGGCCGAGAAAGGCGCCGTCGAGATCTTCGACGCGCTGCACGAAATAACCGGCGATATCGAGCTGCGAGAGATCGTAATAGGCGTGGAAATTGCCGATGGTGCCGAGGGGATCGTAGATCGCGACAGGGCCGGCTTTCGCAAGATCGGCAATCAGCGCGCGACCCTTCGGCGCGGTCAGCGGGTGGCCGAGCGCCTTGAACAAGGTCGCGCCGCCCGCATTGTTGCCGGGGCGCCAGCCCTGTGAAAGATCGGCATTCTTGAAGGTTTCGATCTGTAGCGTCATCTGCGGCGTCCCCGTGACCTCGTTCTGCCGGTCATTCTGTTCGGCATGCCCCCGGGGCTGCAACATCCGAAACGGCCCCGGCGTCTTATTGCCGCGCTCCGTTAACCCTTGCGGAGGCGCATTATGTGTTGCGTCAGGCCCGCCGCAATCGCCTGCGCGATTTCATTGGTAGCATTTAACGGCTCGCACTCCCAGCGTTCGAGGTGGCCCTGAAAGGGCCGTGCGGCGCCCTGCACGTAGAGCGCATCGAGGAACTGGCGGAACTTTCGTGCCTTGTGCGGACGTTCGGGGGTCATCTCGATCACATGGACAGGCTTTCCGGCGAATGTCGCCTCGCCGACCATGTTGACGGAATCGCAGGTCACGACGATAGCGTCGGCGCTGCCGAGATAGCCGAAATAGGGGTCTAGGCCGGTGCCGTCCCACATCACGGCCGATGTGCCGGCGATACGCTCGCGGATTGCCTTTTCCTGTGCGGCGCCGGTGCGGCGCGAGGCGGTGACCATCAGTCCGGCCCCTTCGCGTTCGGCGAGGGCCGCAAGTTCGGTTCCGATGCGCGCGGCCGCTTCTTCCGACAGCGTGTAGGCGGAATTGGTGCCGCCCAACAACACGGCAACGCGCGGATGCGGCAGGTGTGCGACTTCGGGCGCAATGCGTGCCGTTTCGGCGGCGAGCTTCGCCCGGGTCAGTCCGTGCGGCGAGACCAGCGTCGAAATGACGTTCGGGCCTTCGAGGCGGTCATGCGCCGGCGCCCAGACGAGGTCGAAATTCGACGGGTCGATGCGTGGATCCTGCAGGAAGACGGTATAGGTGCGTCCCCCGGTGCGGCGGCGGATGGCACGTGCGAACGGGACAGCCTGCCGGCCGCAGGCGATCAGCAGATCGGGCCAGGGCGCCGCGATTCCGGGCATCGGCGGCGCCGGACAATAGGGGGCGAGCCAGCGGAAAGGCGGCGGCGGCGACACATGCTTGAGTTCGGGGGTGAAGCCCAGTGCCTCGGCGACGCCGACCACCTGCACGTCGCAGCCGATCAGGCCGCCGGTCAGCGCCCAGCAGGTCAACCCTTCCCGGATATCCGGGGGCAAGGGCACGCTCGATTCGGTCTCGTCGGTCATAATCATGCGCCGGGTGGTAATTTTATTGCTGAAATACGCGCGGTCAGGCAGTAAGTAAAGCCTCACGATGGACACAGGTCGCGCGCTATGAAACGGGCCAAGCTCGACAAGATCGACCTCCAGATCCTCGCCGAACTTCAGGCCGACGGGCGCATCACCAATGTCGAGCTTGCGAGCCGGGTCGGCATTTCGGCGCCGCCTTGCCTCAGGCGCGTCCGGGCGCTGGAGGAGGCAGGCCTCATTCAGGGCTACCATGCCGATCTCGACGGTCGCGCGCTCGGCTTCGAGGTCACGGTCTTCGCGATGGTGGGGCTGCACAGCCAGGCGGAAGCCGATCTCAAGGCTTTCGAGGCCGAAGTCGCGACATGGCCGCTGGTCCGCGAATGCCACATGCTGAACGGCGAAATCGACTTCATCCTGAAATGCGTCGCGCCCGATCTCTCGACCTTCCAGAGCTTCCTGACCGAGAAACTTACGCCCGCGACCAATGTCGCCAGCGTCCGCACCTCGCTCACCATCCGGCAGTCGAAACATCTGCCGGGCGTGCCGCTGGAAGCGCTGGAAAGCGACTAAGGCTTATCTGAATTCGACCTTCAGGACTTCGTAGCTCTTGCCGCCGCCGGGCGTCACGACCTCGACCGTGTCGCCGGCCGACTTGCCGATCAGCGCGCGGGCGAGCGGCGAGGTGATGGAGACGCGGCCGGCCTTCACGTCGGCTTCGAGTTCGCCGACGATCTGGTAGACCGCTTCCTCGTCCGTGTCCTCGTCGACCACGGTCACGGTGGCGCCGAATTTCACCGTATCGCCCGAGAGCTTCGAGACGTCGATCACCTCGGCGCGCGAAATCTTGTCCTCAAGCTCGGCCACACGGCTTTCATTGAGGCCCTGCTGTTCCTTGGCCGCGTGATATTCGGCGTTCTCGCTGAGGTCGCCATGGGCGCGCGCCTCCGAGATCGCCTTGATGATGCGCGGGCGCTCCACGGATTTGAGAAACCTGATCTCGTCTTCCAGGGCCTTGTAGCCCGCGGAAGTCATCGGAACCTTTTCCATCTCTCTCGACGATCTCTCTCAAAGTTGCCCCCGCCCGGAAATCCCGGGCCGGAGGGTGCGGTCCGCATCATGAAAAATCCCGCCAGGCGCTCGGGGCGCCCATGAAGGCGGGTGACAGGTGCCGATTGTGGGTCAGCGCGGCGGGAAAGGTCAAACCCGTTTTATGCCCGCCGCCGCCCGGCCTCGTTATTCCGCCGCGTTTCGCCCCATATTGTAGGACTGCAGCGAGGCAACTTCCAGTTTGCCCTTGCGGATGGCCTCGATGCCTTCCACGGCGGCGCGGGCGCCGGCCACGGTCGTATAGTAAGGCACCTTCATCAACAGCGCGGCGCGGCGCAGCGACATCGAATCGGTCAGCGCCTGCGCGCCTTCCGTCGTGTTGAAAACCAGCGCCACCTCGCCGTTCTTGATCGCGTCGACAATGTGCGGGCGGCCTTCCAGCACCTTGTTGATGGTCGCGACTTCAATGCCCTGTTCGGCCAGATAGCGCTGCGTGCCGCCGGTGGCGATCAGCTTGAAGCCCATCGCGATCAGCTTTTTCGCCGGCGCGATGATTTTCGTCTTGTCGGCGTCCTTCACCGACACGAACACCGTGCCTTCGACCGGCACCTTGGTGCCGCCGCCGAGCTGGCTTTTGGCGAAGGCCACGGCGAAACTCTTGTCGAGGCCCATCACTTCGCCGGTCGAGCGCATTTCCGGTCCGAGGATCGTGTCGACGCCGGGGAAGCGCGCGAAGGGGAAGACGGCCTCTTTCACCGCGACGCGGCCTTCGACTTTCGGTTTCAGGTCGAAGCTCGCCAGCGGCACGCCGGCCATCACCTTGGCGGCGATCTTCGCCACCGGCTCGCCGATCACTTTCGCGACGAAGGGCACAGTGCGCGAGGCGCGCGGGTTGACTTCCAGCACATAGATCGTGCCGTCCTGCACCGCATATTGCACATTCATCAGTCCGCCGACATTCAGCGCCAGCGCCATGTCGCGCGTCTGCCGCTCGATCTCGGCGATGGTCGCGGCAGGCAGCGAATAGGGCGGGAGCGAGCAGGCGCTGTCGCCCGAATGCACGCCCGCTTCCTCGATATGCTCCATGATGCCGCAAATCACGACATCCTTGCCGTCGCAGAGCGCATCCACGTCCACTTCGATGGCGTCGCGCAGGTAATAGTCGATCAGCACCGGGCTCTTGCCGGACACGATCACGGCCTCGGTGATGTAGCGGTCGAGATGCGCCGCATCGCGCACGATTTCCATGCCGCGGCCGCCCAGCACATAGGAGGGGCGGATGACCACCGGATAGCCGATGCGTTCGGCAATTGCCTTTGCCTCGTCGGCCGAGCGGGCGATGCCGTTGGGCGGCTGTTTCAGGCCGAGCTTTTCGAGCAGCGCCTTGAAGCGGTCGCGGTCTTCGGCGAGGTCGATGGCGTCCGGTGAGGTGCCGAGGATCGGAATTTTCGCGCGTTCGAGGTCGCCCGCGAGTTTCAGCGGCGTCTGCCCGCCGAACTGCACGATGACGCCGGCGAGCGTTCCCTTCGACTTTTCAAGGTCGATCAGCTCCAGCACGTCTTCGGCCGTCAACGGTTCGAAATAGAGGCGGTCGGACGTGTCGTAGTCGGTCGAAACCGTTTCCGGATTGCAATTGACCATGATGCTTTCGATGCCGATTTCGTCGAGCGCGAAGGCGGCATGGCAGCAGCAATAATCGAACTCGATGCCCTGGCCGATGCGGTTCGGGCCGCCGCCCAGAATGATCGCTTTCTTGCGGTCGGACGGATCGGCTTCGCAATCGGCCTTGCCGTCGAAGTCGGTCTCATAGGTCGAATACATATAGGGCGTCAGGCTCTCGAACTCGGCGGCGCAGGTGTCGATGCGCTTGTAGACGGGGCGCACGCCCATCTCGCGTCGCGCGGCGCGCACGGCGTCTTCCTCCATGCCGCAAAGCTCGGCGAGGCGCGCATCCGAAAAGCCCATCGCCTTCAGCCGCCGCATGTCGGATTTCGATTTCGGCAAGCCGTTCGCGCGCACATCCGCTTCCGCGTCGATCAGGCCCTGCAATTGTTCGAGGAACCACGGATCGTAGGAACAGGCCGCGTGGATCTGGTCATGGGTCATGCCGTGGCGCAGCGCCTGCGCGATCACCAGCAGGCGGTCGGGCGTCGGGCGGCCGAGGGCGGCGCGGATCGCGTTCTTGTCGTCGCCTTCGCCCATGCCGGGCACGACGACTTCGTTGAGGCCGGTCAGCCCGGTTTCCATCGAGCGCAGCGCCTTTTGCAGGCTCTCCTGGAAGGTGCGGCCGATCGCCATCGCCTCGCCGACCGATTTCATCGCCGTGCCGAGCAGTTTTTCGGCGCCGGCGAATTTCTCGAAGGCGAAGCGCGGGATTTTCGTCACCACATAGTCGATGGTCGGCTCGAAGCTTGCCGGCGTGACCTTGGTGATGTCGTTCTGCAATTCGTCCAGCGTGTAGCCGACGGCCAGCCTTGCCGCGACTTTCGCAATAGGAAAGCCGGTCGCCTTCGAGGCGAGCGCCGACGAGCGCGAGACGCGCGGGTTCATTTCGATGACGACGAGGCGGCCATCCTTCGGATTGACCGCGAACTGCACATTGGAGCCGCCGGTCTCGACGCCGATCTCGCGCAGCACCGCGATGCTCGCGTTGCGCATGATCTGGTATTCCTTGTCGGTCAGCGTCAGCGCCGGGGCGATGGTGATGCTGTCGCCCGTATGCACGCCCATCGGGTCGATGTTTTCGATCGAACAGATGATGATGCAGTTGTCCGCCTTGTCGCGGACGACTTCCATCTCGTATTCCTTCCAGCCGAGCACGCTTTCCTCGACCAGCACCTCGTTGACCGGGCTCGCGTCGAGGCCGCTTTCGATGATGTCGGCGAATTCCTGTTTGTTGTAGGCGATGCCGCCGCCGGTGCCGCCCATCGTGAAGGAGGGGCGGATGATCGCCGGCAGGCCGACGAAATCGAGTGCCGCCATCGCCTCGTCCATATTGTGGGCGACGCGCGAGCGCGGGCTTTCAAGGCCGATGCGGTCCATCGCGTCGCGGAAGAGCTGGCGGTCTTCGGCCATCTCGATCGCCTCGCGCTTGGCGCCGATCATCTCGACGCCGAATTTTTCCAGCACGCCCATATCGGCCAGCGCCAGCGCCGTGTTGAGCGCGGTCTGCCCGCCCATGGTCGGCAACAGCGCGTCGGGCCGCTCCTTCTCGATGATCTTGGCGACGACTTCCGGCGTGATCGGCTCGACGTAAGTGGCGTCGGCCAGTTCCGGGTCGGTCATGATCGTGGCGGGGTTCGAGTTCACCAGAATGATCCGGTAGCCCTCGTCCTTCAGCGCCTTGCAGGCCTGCGTGCCCGAATAATCGAACTCGCAAGCCTGACCGATAATGATCGGCCCGGCGCCGACGATCAGGATGCTGTTTATGTCGGTGCGTTTGGGCATTTAGAGGCTGTATCCAAATAGTGCTGCGGCGGCGATCAATACCGCATTTGCGGCAAGTCCGATTGCGTTTTCGGCGAACTTGGTCGCCAGATACTTGACTGTTTCGCTGAGAATTTTTTCAACAAGCGGCGCGCTAATTTGCGGTTGCCCGAGCAAGAGGTCGAGCGCGGCCAACTCGCCCAGACGACCTTCTCTATCTTCGAAATCGTTATCTCGGTTCTCTCGGACTCCGGAGGCTAATACGTCGACCTTCTTGCGAAGTTCTGAAACGAGAAGTTGGTTGTCTTGTGCGCTGACGTAGCGATTGCTAGCGGGCACTGCGACTATAGGTATGCCAAGAGGCTCACCTGAATCTTCGTCATATACGACATCAAAAAGCGGTGATGCCGTCCCATCTTCAAAAGGAGCGGCCTGTGTAATTTCCTCAGCTAATTTGATGCCCTTATTTGAAAGTCGAACGAAGATTTTGTTGTTCGCGAGATTCTCCGAAAATTCACCGGTAGCATTCGATAGTTTTTGACTCGCAATGAGATTGTCCAAGCTCATCTGTATCAATGCGTTGAATATCGCATTCTTCGGGAAGGGTACCTGAT
>PHEO01000290.1 GCA_002841195.1 Alphaproteobacteria bacterium HGW-Alphaproteobacteria-11 | reverse complement strand
GGGTGGAAGAGGGCATCGGGGCAAAAACGTCGTGCGCGGAGTGTCTTCGGGCGCTCAAAAAACAAACAGAGCCGCGGTCGAAGTCACTCCGCGCCCCTCGCTTTTCAGGCGAGGCCCGAAATTCAACCTCCGGAAGCACTGCTTCGCGGAACCGTTCCTGCGTCGCGCGCGCCTTGGCGCACCCTGCCCGCCATGCTAAACCGGCGCCCATCGAATTCCCGTCTGCTGGAGCGCACCCGATGGCCGACAAGCCCAAAACCCGCACCGAAACCGACACCTTCGGACCGATCGAGGTCGCCGCCGACCGCTATTGGGGCGCGCAGGCCCAGCGCAGCCTCGGCAACTTCAAGATCGGCTGGGAAAAGCAGCCGCTGCCCGTCGTCCGTGCGCTGGGCATCGTCAAACGCGCCGCCGCCGAAGCCAACATGGAACTCGGCCGGCTCGACGCCGCCATCGGCAAGGCGGTCGTCCAAGCCGCCCAGGAAGTGATCGAGGGCAAGCTCGACGACCACTTCCCGCTCGTCGTCTGGCAGACCGGCTCCGGCACGCAGTCCAACATGAACGCCAACGAGGTGATCTCCAACCGCGCAATCGAAATCATGGGCGGCGAGATGGGTTCCAAGAAGCCCGTGCATCCCAACGACCACGTCAACATGAGCCAGTCGTCGAACGACACCTACCCGACGGCCATGCATGTCGCCTGCGCGGAGGAAATCCACCACCGCCTGCTGCCCGCGCTGCAGAAGCTGCGCAACGCGCTCAACGACAAGGCGCAAGCATGGAACCATATCGTCAAGATCGGACGCACCCACACGCAGGACGCGACGCCACTGACGCTCGGCCAGGAGTTTTCCGGCTACACCGCGCAGGTCGGAAACGGCATCGCCCGCATCGAACAGACGCTGCCGAAGCTGATGGAACTGGCGCAGGGCGGCACCGCCGTCGGCACCGGCCTCAATGCGCCTGTCGGCTTTGCCGAAAAGGTCGCCGACAGGATCGCCGCGATCACGCATCTGCCGTTCAAGACCGCGCCTAACAAGTTCGAGGCGCTGGCCGCCCATGACGCAATGGTCTTCAGCCACGGCGCGATCAACACGGTCGCGGCATCGCTCTTCAAGATCGCCAACGACATCCGCCTGCTCGGCTCCGGCCCCCGCTCCGGCCTCGGCGAACTGTCGTTGCCCGAAAACGAACCCGGCTCCTCGATCATGCCGGGCAAGGTCAACCCGACCCAGTGCGAGGCGCTGACGCAGGTCTGCGTGCAGATTTTCGGCAACCATGCCGCGCTGACATTCGCCGGTTCCCAGGGCCATTTCGAATTGAACGTCTACAACCCTGTCATGGCCTATAATTTCCTTCAATCCGTGCGCCTGATGGCCGATGCGGCAGTGAGCTTCACGGACAATTGCGTCGTGGGCATCGAGCCGCGCGAGGACAACATCAAGGCGGCGCTCGAACGCTCGCTGATGCTGGTCACCGCGCTCGCCCCGAAAATCGGCTACGACAACGCCGCCAAGATCGCCAAGACCGCGCACAAGAACGGAACGACCTTGCGCGAGGAAGCGGTCGGCGGCGGCTATGTGACCGAAGCCGAATTCGATGCCATCGTCCGGCCCGAAAAGATGATCGCACCGGAGTAAGGCGGCACCGGAACATGACCGACGAGATCAAACGCTCCGTCACAATTGCCGGGCACCGCACCAGCATCTCGCTGGAACGGCCCTTCTGGGACGCGCTGAAAGAACTCGCCTGTTCGGAAAAGACGTCGGTCAACGATCTCGTGCGCCGCATCGACGCGAGCCGCGGCGGCAAGGGCACGCTCTCAGCCGCCGTCCGCCTTTATGTGCTCGACGGCATGCGCAAGCGAAGCGACGAAAGCTGCAAGACCTGACTTATTGCGTAAAAGCCGGACGCGACGGCGGCGGTGGTGGCGCGGCGCGCGTTTCCGCCGGCAGACCCATCAGTTCGCGCAGTTCGCGCGTGGTGCCACCCGCTTCCTTAAGGCTCTCCGCCAGCAGCCGCTCGGCAACGAACGCCTGCAGATCGAGCATTTGCGTCTTTACGTCGATTTTGCCGCCGCGCCCCGTTGCAACGATCGAGAACGCCGGCGCGCCGTCGGGCTTCTCCGGAACAATCGTCAGTTCCGCGTCGGCGGCGAGACGCGGCAGGTCATAGAGCGCGAGAAGCTTCGCCGTGCCTCCGGCGAGTGCCAGCTCATCGCCGGCAAGGCGCAACACACCGTCCTCGATCGTGAATTCGCCTTCGAGGCCGCGCGCCGCCGTCTCGCCGGTCTGTAGCGTATCCTCGACAAGCGAAGGAAAGTCGTCGATGTCCTGCAGCGTTTCGAGCGCCGCGCCGAAACCCGCGACATCGAGCGGCGCGAAAGCAAGACCGGCGGCCTTGATCGTGCCCGTGCCCGCCATCGAGGATACCAGCGCCAGCCAGCTTCGCCCTTGCGCCTGAAGTTGCATGGCGATTTCGGCGCGGCCCTTGCCGGGTGCGGCGCCGAACGCGTCGCGAAAAATTTCGGCAACGTCGGCATCCTCAATCAGCACCGTCAATCCGATACCGGGGGCGCCCCTGCCGCCCTCGATCCGGGCGCCGAGCGACACCCGCCCGCCGCCAAGCTGGCCGACAAAAGGCGACGCCGAAAGCACGCCATGCGACAGCGACAGCCGCGTCGTCACATCGCCGGCCGCCAGCCTGCCGAGCCGCACCGTGCCCGCCTTGAGATCGATCTCGCCATCGAGTGCGCCGAGCATCGAC
>PHEO01000289.1 GCA_002841195.1 Alphaproteobacteria bacterium HGW-Alphaproteobacteria-11 | reverse complement strand
TACCAGGTCAAGCTGATCTGGCAGGCGCGGGCGAAGACCGATCCGATTGACGCCCGGAAGCTGGCAGATTTGCTGCGTACCAACCTGCTGCCGGTGGTCTGGGTGCCGAGTCTCGAAATCCGGGCCCGCCGGAAGCTGCTCCGCGGCCGGGCGTACTTGGTGCGGCTGCGCACCAGCGTGAAGAATCGGATCCATGGGCACCTGACCGCCGAGAACTGCCGGACGGAGGTGACGGATCTCTATGGCAAGGCGGGTCGCGCCTGGTTGGCCACCGTCGAGCTGTCGGAGATGGGTCGGATCCAGGTTGTCCTGCTGCTGGCCGAGTTGGGGAACATCCATCGTTCCCGGACTAGGCATGAGTTTGCCCAGCATGCCGGGCAGTCCCTGACTCAAATGGATCTTGATCGAGGTTGTCCACGCCGGGTCCGGTGGAAGAGCAGTATCAACGCCTGCTTCGAGCCAAGGGCAAGGCGAAGGCCACGGTGGCCGCGGCCCGCAAGCTGAGCTGTTATCTGTCTTGGTGTCTGCAGGAAGGGTGGAGCTACGAGCAGTGGCTCCGCCAGCACGACAAGCTGGAGGTGCGCCCGGTGCATACGCTGGGATCCGCTGCCTAGTTGGCAGCGCCCCCGGTAACACGAATGGGCTACCTCCTTCGAACGATGCTCCTGGACCGTGGCGTCCGCAGAGGCGCGTGAAGCCGGCTTCGTGCTGCGCGTGGATCTGAGGGAGCTGCTGGCATATTCGGTGGGTGCAGACGCGGGGCGGCTCGGCCGCCCGAGGGGCACGTGTACCCATTGACAACCGCGCTTTCAGAGGAGCGTTTCCTGCGGTCGGGGCCAGGTGCCTCGGCCCGCGCGCTGTATATTCTCTGGAGTACGCGCGGGCCTCGGCAGGCCCCGCGTTAGCTGGCATCGCTAATACTGTCATTCAGCGCGGAGACACCATGAATCAAATGTCGCTGACTCCGCATGTCCTGTTGCTCACTGTTGCTGTCGGGCTTGCCGGCCGGCCCGCGGTGGCAGCGGTTCCGCAGGATACAGTCTTCATCGTGCCCGGCAGCCACCTTGATATCGGCTTTACCGCCCCGCCCTCCGAGGTGCGCGCAGAACGCGTCCGCATTCTTGACCTCGCCCTCGATGCGGCGGACCGCGACAGCGCCTTCGTCTGGTTTGAGGAGGGAGGTTGGTCCGTTGAGGTATGGCTCGACCATTACCACGCCGATCAAGAACGAATCGCACGGCTTCGCACTCTCCTCCGTGCAGGAAGGTTCGGCGTCGGCGCCACTTTGCTCAGCCCCTATGCGGCAGCGTTTCCAGAAGCTCTTGGACTTCTCACCATGCACCTCCAGCGGATCGAGCATGAGCTGGGGTACCGCCCGATTGTGGGAGTCCTGAATGATGTCCCGTCAGCACCCGAGGCATTGGTCGACTCGCTCGCTGCCGCGGGCGTGCGCTACCTGCTCGTGGGCCCCAACATGTCTTTCACGGCACCGCTTCCCGCGGCCCTCGTGAGGCGGCCCTTTTACTGGGAATCGGCTGGCGGGGCACGTCTGCTGGTGTTCATAGATCCCGATGGATTTACGGCCGGCTTTGACCTGTGGGGGCTGCCACCTGCTTGCGCGCGCTTCTTCAATCCGGAGCGATTTCCCGCCGACATCAGCGACGACAGCGTGCTCACTCTCGGAATGGGCGCTGCAACCGCTCGACTTCAACCTGATGATGTTCTTTCGGTCGTCCAACACGCCTTGGACAATTGGGATCCGGAGTGTGCGCAGGAGCTGCCAGAGGCGGTGAGGCGCTGGAACGCGCACAACTCCGGCACGCACTTGATGCTCTCCACCCCCGAGGCGTACTTCCGCCGTCTCGAGGCTCGCGAGGGTTCCCGGCTCCCGGTGCTGCGCGGCGAGTGGGGCGGTAACTGGGATGTTGCCCGCGCGAGCGAACCAGTCTGGACCTGGCGGTTGCGTGAGGCCGTCCGCGCCCTCAGCCCGGGTGCTCCGCATGCCGCACGTCTCGCGCTCGCGACCGTGCTCGATCACAATGTGGGTCTTGGCCCCCGTTGGGTGGATGGCCTGGCCGAGCGGGATGCGCTTCGGCACGTGCGAGACGTTGTCGAGCTCTACCGGACTGCGGTTGCGGGCACCCTTGGTCCTGCGGGGCTCACTGCCCTACCACCCTCCCTTCCCAGGCCGCAGCCCCAACCGTGGCCAGCCAGTTGGCGTGCCCTTGTTGGGGAGCCCGACCAAGCAATTCACGTACGTGCCGGGATCGGCACCTTCCAACCCTTCGTCGACGACTCGGTCTCGGTCGCACCCATTCCCGTGGAAGTCCTGGCAGATGAACAGCGCCTTCTCGCACGCACCAGCTTGGACCGAGCCTTGCTCGAGCGAGTAGCAGGACCACGTCACAAGGTCGTCATCGAGGTTGGCCTCGATGTTCCGGTTGACTCGCTTCGACTTGCCATGGTAGGCTCACCCAGCACGCGCAGCGGGCGGTGGCTCCTCGGCTCGGCGCCCGAATGGGTCGTCGCACCCGAAGGCGTCCTCGTGACGGGCCCCGGGTTTGTGCTCAGGGCCCGGGGTCCGTTGCTCTATTCCTGGCGACTGGTCCGGGACCGAGCCAACCCCGCCATGACACGACTTCAGGCGCTTGCGATATCGCACGCCGTGGATGGGGTCGTGTCCGGCGGGCCATTGCGCTGGCCATTCGCCACCCTCTACCCTGGGGAGCCAGAAGTCGTCCAATTCGAACTTGAGCTCGAGCTACTTCC
>PHEO01000288.1 GCA_002841195.1 Alphaproteobacteria bacterium HGW-Alphaproteobacteria-11 | reverse complement strand
GGTAGTTTCGGTGTCTGCCTTCACTGCGCGCCGCGCCGAGGCGGCATTTCGGCTTTGGCCAGATTTGTTCAGCGTGTTCGCAAACGCCGTCGATGCGGTCGATTTTGCGCGCGAGGGCAATGCCCAGTCGCAAGAGTTTCTTTCCGTTGCCCGACTGACAGACGCCGAAGAGGGCAAGAACATCGACAAGGTTCTGCGCGCGGTGGCACGGATCGCGCCGCAATATCCGGGTTTGCGATATACTGTCATTGGCGAAGGCGCCTTGCGGACCAGCCTGATGGCGCTTGCGAACGAGTTGGGCATTACGGACCGCGTGCACTTCGCCGGCCGGGTCGATCAGGCAGGCTTGAACGCAGCCTATGCACGCGCCTGCGCTTTCGTGTTGCCGTCAGAAAAAGAAGGGTTCGGGATTGTATTCCTTGAGGCGTGGCAGCGGCGCTTGCCGGTGATCTGCGGCAATCGCGATGCCGCCTGTGAAATAGTCACCGACAATGAGGACGGTTTCGTCGTCGATCCCGCAGATATCGTGGCGCTGGCCGACCGCATGGCATGGCTGATCGATCATCCGGCGGCCAGTCGCGCCATGGGGGACGCAGGGCATACGAAGGTTCAGGAACGCTATCTGATGGCAAATTTCGCACAACGGTTGGACGGGATTCTTGATCTGGTGCTGCGAGGGCGCGGGTGACACATGCATGGTCCCGAAGCCGCGCCTCTGCGCGCCAAGCCGCGCAACGAACGGGCATATTTTTCTACAGCAAGCTTTCGCCAATTCTGCGATGGGAATTATCGTCGGGGGAAAAGGCGCCTTGGGCATGAAAATTCTCCGGGTCATCGCCAGCGTGCATCCGGCGCAAGGAGGGCCGATCGCAGGGTTGCGGGCCTCGGCGTTGCTGCACCGCGCGATGGGGCATGAAACCGAAATCGTTTCGCTCGACCCGCCGAATGGCGATCATGTGACCGCTTTCCCCTTCAAGGTGCACGCCTTGGGCCCGGTGCCGCGCCGATACGGCTATACGCCACGGCTGGGTCAATGGTTCAGCGCGCATGCGGATCGGTTTGACGTGGCGGTGGTTCACGGGCTCTGGAACCACGCGGTCGTAGGGGGCGGGCATGCCCTGATCCGCGCCAAGGTTCCCTATGTCGTGTTCACGCATGGGATGATGGACCCATGGTTTCGCGGCGCCTACCCTGTCAAGCACTTAGCCAAACAGCTGTTCTGGTGGGGTCTGCAAGGCAGGGTTCTTGCCGGGGCCGGACGTGTGCTGTTCACCTCGCAGGAAGAAATGCGTCTGGCCGGCGGGGCGTTTCGAGGGCATCGCCACCGCCGCGAGGTCATCGCCTACGGCGCGGCGGCGCCGGGGCCGAGCGATCTCGCCTCTGGCGTCGCAGCCATGCGTGCCGCATGCCCGGCCTTGGGCGATGCGCCTTACCTGCTGTTCCTTGGCCGAATCCACGCGAAGAAGGGCGCCGATATCCTGATCGACGCATTTTGCGCCATCGCCGCAGCGCGCCCTGATCTGCATCTCGTCATCGCAGGACCCGACGAAACTGGGCTTGCCGCCGGCCTCGCGGCACGCGCGACAGCACACGGGTTCGGCGCGCGGGCCCACTTTCCCGGCCTGCTCACCGGATCGGCCAAGTGGGGCGCCTTTCTTGGGGCGGAAGCCTTTGTGCTGCCCTCGCATCAGGAAAATTTCGGAATCGCGGTGGCCGAGGCCCTGGCCTGCGGCCGCCCCGTCATCGTCAGCGACAAGGTCAACATCTGGCGCGAGGTCGAGGCGGCCGGCGCAGGGATTGTTGCGCCGGACACGGTGGCGGGGTTCCGTAGCGCGCTGGCACGATGGGCGGGCTGCGGACCCGAACAGCGTGCGGCAATGGCTACCGCTACGCAGGCCTGTTACCAACGGCATTTCCGGCCCGAAACCGCTGCTGCCGCTCTCGCCCGTCTTCTCGAGGAGGTTGCCCATGGATGATTTTGGCAACAAGGATATCTTGTCGGCAAGCACGCATGACATGTTTTCCGGCGCCCCGTCGTTCAGCTTGGCCAACCGGATCACACGGGCAACATTTCAGGTCGCATGGTTGGTGCTGGCGCGCTGGACGCCACCGCCGATGGCCCAATGGCGCAACACCATCTTGCGGATGTTCGGGGCCAAGGTACATCCGAAGGCGCGGGTCTACGCGTCGGCCAGAATCTGGCTGCCTCGCAACCTGATTATCGGGGCGCACTCCATCGTCGGGCCGCGCGCGACAGTGTACAACATGGCCCCAATCGTGATCGGCGACCGGGTTGTTGTTTCGCAAGGCGCCCACCTTTGTGCAGGTACCCATGCGTTCCGGGAACGGGCCTTCCAGCTTGTAGCGCGCCCGATCCACCTGGGCGACGGGGCATGGATTGCCGCCGAGGCTTTCATCGGCCCGGGTGTGCATGTCGGGCAGGACGCGGTTCTTGGGGCGCGCGCGGTCGCGATGCGCAACCTCGCGGCCAACACGGTCTACGCGGGCAACCCGGCGCGGTCGTTGGGCCCGCGCTACAACGCGTGAATACGGCAAGTTCCTGCGCCACGGTCGATAGCACAATCCAGTCTCAATACATCGGCGATCCGGGCACGCGCGCGGGTCCATTGCCTCGCATTGCATGAAGTGCTGAGTGCAAAAGGCGCGCTGAGCCATCGGGTTTGGTTGACGCCCGGTTAATGGCGCAAACGCGGGCCGAAGCGGTTGTTAGCCTATTTTCCGGATGTTCGGCGCCAGGTTTCTTGTTCAACCCTGCAACG
>PHEO01000287.1 GCA_002841195.1 Alphaproteobacteria bacterium HGW-Alphaproteobacteria-11 | reverse complement strand
CGGGCTTCGCCGCCGAGGCGGAGGAGGCGGCGCTGGCGGTCGCGGGCGTCACCAACTCGAGCGGTGCCGGCGCCGGCTGGGGCCGTTCCGGCGTTGCGCTGGTCACGCGCGAAGCCTCGGGCGGCGGCTTTGCCGGCAGCTATGCCGGAACCTCCTGTTCGATCTCCTGTTCGGTGCTGGCCGGTGAGGGCACCGCGATGGAGCGCGACTACGACTACATGACGGCCCGCCACGGACAGGACCTCGAAGGCGCATCCGCCATCGGCCGCCGCGCCGGCGAGAAGGCGGTGAAGCGGCTCCATCCGCGCAAGGTGCGCTCGCAATCGGTCCCCGTCGTCTACGACCCGCGCGTCTCGGGCGGTCTTGTCGGACATTTCGCCGGCGCGATTTCTGGCACCTCGATCGCGCGCGGCACCAGCTTCCTGAAAAACGACATGGGCCACGCGGTCTTCGCGAAAGAGATTTCCATTGTCGACGATCCGCACATGAAGCGCGGTCTGCGCTCGAAGCCCTTCGACGGCGAAGGCGTCAGGAACGGCCGCATGTTGCTGGTCGAGGACGGGCGGCTGACGACATGGCTGCTCGACAGCGCAACGGCGCGCCAGCTTGGCCTCGCAACGACCGGTCATGCGGCGCGCGGCACGGGCGGTCCGCCCGCGCCGGCGCCGAGCAACCTCTACATGGAAGCGGGCTGCCTGAAGTTGAAGGAACTGATCGCCGACATCAAACAGGGTCTCTACGTGACCGAGCTGATCGGCATGGGCATCAATGGCGTTACCGGCGACTACAGCCGCGGCGCCTCCGGCTTCTGGATTGAAAACGGCGAGATCGTCTATCCGGTCAGCGAGATCACCATTGCCGGAAACCTGAAGGATATGTTCCTCAACATGACGCCGGCCGACGATCTCGAATTCCGTCACGCCACCAATGCGCCGACGATCCGCGTCGAAGGGATGACCGTTGCCGGTACCTGACGGCGATTTCGCGCTGCTGAAGGAAGCGGTCAGGGATGCGGGCGCGCTCGCCATGCGCTATTTCGGCACCGATCTCCGCAAATGGTCGAAAGACGCCGACGACACACCTGTCACCGAGGCCGACATCGCGGTCAACGACCTCCTGCGCGCGCGTCTCATGGATGCGCGGCCCGGCTATGGCTGGCTCTCGGAAGAAACCGAAGACGATCCCGCGCGGCTTGCGCGGTCGCTGACCTGGGTGGCCGATCCGATCGACGGCACGCGCGCTTTCGCCAGAGGCAAAACCGACTTCGCCATTTCCGTCGCACTGGTCGTGGACGGGCGGCCGGCGCTCGCCGCGCTGTTCAATCCCGCGACCGGCGAATTCTTCGAGGCGGCGGCGGGCGGCGGCGCATATCTCAACGGCGCGCCGATCCGCGTCAGCGATTGCGCGGCGATCGAAGGATGCCGGATGGCCGCCTTTGCGCCGATGTTCAAGAATCCCGGCTGGGCGCGCGCCGGCATCGAGCCCTGGCCCGAGATGGAAATTCTCGAGCGCAACTCCGTCGCCTACAGGATCGCGCTGGTCGCCTGCGGCGCGGTCGATGCCGCGCTGGCGCTCAACGGCAAGAGCGACTGGGATCTGGCGGCAGCCGATCTCATCGTCCACGAGGCGCAAGGGCTCATGACCACGCATGACGGCAAACCCTTTACCTACAATCGTGAAAATACGCGCCACCGGAGCCTGCTCGTCGCGGGGCCTGCGCTCTACGATGCCTTGTTTGCCAAAGTGGGCGCGGTTCGGCTTCCGGATTAGCCGCCGCGCCTTCGCTCGACATCGCCGGCATGTTAGGATTCGACTCGAATTCGTTCCTCCTTTCGGGGCCGCCATGTCAAAACAGCTTCTCCATCTCGTTTTCGGCGGCGAACTGACGCATCTCGAAGGCAGGGAATTCAAGGACACGAACGCGCTCGACATTGTCGGCATCTTCCCCGGCTATGACGAGGCGCATCGGGCCTGGAAGGCGGCGGCGCAGCGAACCGTCGACAACGCGCATATGCGCTATTTCATCGTGCATCTGCATCGGCTTCTCGATCCCGACGAGGCGAACGACCATGACCACTGAAAGCCCGTCACCCTACAGCGCGGGAAAAGCGTCGGCCGGACCGAGCGCGCTGACGTCGCTGGTGTGCCTTTTCGGGTTCCTGATTGTCGTCTTCTTTGTCGGTTGGGCAGGCGGCGCCGTGACGGCGACGAGCGTCGGCGACTGGTACGAGACGCTGGCGAAGCCGCCGCTCAATCCGGACAGATGGGTCTTCCCCATCGCCTGGAACTTCCTCTATTTCCTGATGGCGATTTCGGCCTGGCTTGTCTGGCGGACGGCGGGGAGCTTCGACAAGGCGGGCGGGCCGCTCGCCCTGTTCGGCATGCAGCTCGCATTGAACCTGTCCTGGAGCATCGTTTTCTTCGGGCTGAAAAACCCCATGCTCGCCATCGCGACGGTGCTGGTTCTCGACATCGCCATCGCAATCACGATCATGGCGTTCCTCAAGGTCGACCGGCTGGCCGGCTGGCTGCTGGTGCCCTATCTCGGCTGGACCTTGTTTGCCACTTACCTGACCATCGGCATTGCGCTGCTCAATTGACGAACGATCTGAAAATCGGGCAAAAAGCCAATTGAATGAAGCGTTTACCATTTGCCGGCTTTATGGCGGCCGGTAACGCGCCGTGATATGGTCCGGGCGACCCCGGACCATAAAGACGGGCCCGAACGAGACAGGCCAGATGCCAAGCCAGAAATCCGCCGCCGACACCGGCCAGGGGGGAC
>PHEO01000286.1 GCA_002841195.1 Alphaproteobacteria bacterium HGW-Alphaproteobacteria-11 | reverse complement strand
GCCCATCTGGAGGTCTATTCCGGGTCGCCCACGCCCGCGCTCGTCAAGCAGGCCGGGAAGCGCCTCAAGGGCGCGCGGCCCACGGGCGAGGCATTCCGGGGCGCTCGCGTCGTGTTTATCGCGGGCCTGGGCGATGCTGAAAGCGTCGCCCTGGCCGGGCAGGCGCGGGCGGCAGGGGCGCTGGTCAATACCGAGGATGTGAAGCCGCTCTGCGACTTTCACGTGCCTTCGGTCATGCGGCGCGGCGACCTGACGATCACCGTTTCGACGGGCGGCAAGGCGCCGGGCCTGTCGCGGCGGTTGCGGCGGCACCTGGAAGGTTTGTTCGGGTCCGAATGGGCCGGGCGGCTCGACGAAGTGGGCCGGCAGCGCAAAACGTGGCGCATGCAGGGTCTCGAAGCGGCCGATGTCGGTCGCCGCGTCGACGCCTATATCGAAGAGAAAGGCTGGTTGCCATGACGGCACTGGATTTGAGCCGGCGTCCCCGCGCCGCCGCGGTCACCGAAAGCCGCGCCGCGATCATGGACGCGCCGACCGTCGTTTCGCCGCGACTGACCGCATTGCGCGAGGCCCATCAAGGGCTTACGGGGCAGGCGCTGCTCGAACAGATGATCCGCACCGAGTTTTCGGGGCGCATCGCCGTGGTCTCGTCCTTCGGTGCCGAATCCGCCGTGCTCCTTCACATGGTCGCCGAGATCGATCCGTCGACGCCGGTGATTTTTCTCAACACCGGCAAGCTCTTCGGCGAAACGCTGCGCTATCGCGACCGCCTTCAGGAGAAGCTCGGCCTGACCGATCTGCGCGCCGTCGGCCCGCATCCGGCCGACCTTGCCGCGAAGGATCCCAATGGCGGTCTGTGGAACAGCGATCCCGATGCCTGCTGCCATGTTCGCAAGGTGCTGCCGCTGGAGCGGGCGCTGACAGGCTTCGATGCCTCGATCACCGGCCGCAAGCGGTTCCAGACATCCACCCGCGCCACCATGGATCCGATCGAGGAAGAACGCGTGCGCGGCACCGGCGAGCCGGGGTCCACTGCCGGAAGCCGCTTTAAAATCAACCCGCTGGCCTTCTGGGGTGAGGCGGAGCTCGACGCCTATGTCGATGCGCACAAGCTGCCGCGCCATCCGTTGGTCAAGGACAACTACCTGTCCATCGGCTGCATGCCCTGCACCGAGCGTGTGCCGGAGGGCGGCTCCTATCGCGATGGCCGCTGGGTCGGCCGCGACAAGGACGAGTGCGGAATTCACCTGCCGGCCAATCTCGACGGCGACGGGATTTGATCGGTTTCCGCTAAACCCCTGTACGGCCTCAATTTGCAGCTTGAGCAAGCCATCCGGATTTGTTACATCGGCGCGGCTTGCGAACATGCGGTCGTGGCGGAATTGGTAGACGCGCAGCGTTGAGGTCGCTGTGGGGTAACTCCCGTGGAAGTTCGAGTCTTCTCGACCGCACCATGTTCAAGCAGGCCTCCAAAGCCGGTCGCCGGCGCTTTACGAAGCGCCGGCGCCGGTTTTTTGTTTCAAGGTCCGGCAGTGGCGGGAACCGGCCAAATAAAGCACACTCGCGGCCAGTTTAGGGATCAGGATTCGCAGGCATCGTTTGACCGATATTTCCACACCGCGCACGAGCGAAGAAATGACAGACGAGGCGCTGTCACCCGCCTTTGTACGTTCTGTCGTGGACGCGGTGGACCGGGGCGACAAGGCGCAGGCGCGCGAGCTTGTGTTGCCGTTGCGTCCGGCCGATACCGCGGAACTGCTTGAACTTTTGCGCACCGACGAGCGCCGCGACCTAGTCGAGATGCTCGGTTCCGATCTTAATCCGGAGGTGCTGAGCGAGCTCGACGAGAGCGTCCGCGACCATGTGATGGAGCTGCTCGACCCGAAGGACATCGCCGCCGCGCTGACGGAAATGGATTCGGACGACGCCGTCTACCTGCTCGAGGACATGGACGAGGCGGAGCAGCGCGAGATACTCGACCGGTTGCCTGCCAGCGAGCGCGCCGCTCTCGAACAGTCACTCGAATATCCGGAATACAGCGCCGGCCGTCTGATGCAGCGCGAGCTGGTTGCCGTGCCGCCGTTCTGGGATGTCGGCCAGACGCTCGATTACCTGCGCGAGGCCGAGGAACTGCCTCACGAATTCTACGAAATCTTCGTCGTCGACGCGGGGCACAAGCCGATTGGCACCGTGCCGCTGTCGCGCGTCACGCGCTCCAAGCGTCCGGTCAGGATTTCCGAGATCATGGAAAGCGAGCAGACGCTGATCCCGGTCGCGATGGACCAGGAAGAAGTGGCGCTGCAATTCACCAAATACGATTTGATCTCTGCGGCTGTCGTCGACGACGACGGCCGTCTCGCCGGCGTCATCACCGTCGACGACATCGTCGAGGTTATCAGCGAGGAAGCGGCCGAAGACATTCGACTGCTTGCCGGTGTTGGCGAGGAAGCGATTTCCGACACCGTGCTCCAGACGAGCCGTAGCCGCGTTCCCTGGCTAGCGGTCAATCTGGTGACGGCAGTCATCGCCGCCTCGGTGATCGCGCTGTTTGATGCGGCAATCGAAAAGATGGTCGCGCTCGCCGTCCTCATGCCGATCGTCGCCTCGATGGGCGGCAATGCCGGCACGCAAACAATGACCGTGACGGTACGCGCGCTGGCGACGCGCGACCTCGTTCATTTCAACGCGCGGCGCACCATCCTGCGCGAGGTGCTGGTCGGATTGCTGAATGGGCTGATTTTCGCCGGTCTGCTTGGGGGTATCGGCGGGCTGATATTCCAGAATGC